>NZ_CP044231.1:1957631-2283903 GCF_008727755.1 Microbacterium caowuchunii | reverse complement strand
CCCCCCAGTAGACCCTTGCCCCACCGACCCGTCTCCCGTGAGGGAGGGACCGCGTGATGGACTACATCATGCTGGGCGTGGGGCTGTTGCTCACCGTCGGCACCGGATTGTTCGTCGCGAGCGAGTTCGCGCTGGTCAACCTCGACCGCGCCGACCTGGAATCCCGGCAGAAGGCCGGTGAGAGCCGGCTCGCGCTCACCATCTCGGCCCTGCGGATCACCTCGACGCACCTCAGCAGCGCGCAGCTGGGCATCACGCTCACGACCCTGCTGACCGGTTACACGATGGAACCGGCGATCTCCAACCTGCTGCGGCCGGTGCTCATCACCTGGGGCATGCCCGACGGCGTCGTGCGCGGATTGTCCGCCGTGGTCGGCATCACGATCGCGACGGTGTTCTCGATGATCCTCGGCGAGCTCGTGCCGAAGAACTTCGCCCTCGCCGTTCCCCGTCAGACGGCAAAGCTGGTCATGCCCTTCCAGGTCGCCTTCACCATGGTGTTCCGTCCTGCGGTCAAGGTGCTCAACGGCAGCGCGAACGGCATCCTCCGCGGGATGGGGATCGAGCCCAAGGAAGAGCTGTCGGGCGCCCGCACCGCGGAGGAGCTGTCGAGTCTCGTCCGCCGCTCGGCCAGCGCCGGCGTGCTGGAGAAGGACACCGCCTCGCTGCTGGATCGGAGCCTCACCTTCGCGCGTCTGAGCGCCGACGACGTGATGACACCGCGGCCGCGGATCCACGCCGTGGCCGCAGCGGACTCCGCCGAGGACGTCGTGCAGCTCGCGCGCACCACGGGACACAGCCGCTTCCCGGTGTACGGCGAATCGATGGACGACATCGTGGGCATCGTGCATCTCAAGGCCGCCGTGAGCGTGCCCCGGGACCGCCGCTCCGACGTGCCCGCAGCCGCCCTCGCCAGCGAGCCGCTGCGCGTCCCGGAGACCGTGCACCTCGACGTGCTCGTCGCGGAGCTGCGCGCCCGTGGGTACCAGATGGCCATCGTCGTGGACGAGTACGGGGGGACGGCGGGCGTCGTGACCCTCGAGGACCTCGTCGAGGAGATCGTCGGGGAGGTGCTCGACGAGCACGACCGCCGTCGTGCCGAAGTGGTCCGCGGGGCGGACTCGCTCACGTTCTCCGCAGCACTCCGCCCCGACGAACTGCGCGACCGCACCGGCGTGCGGGTGCCGGAGGGCGACGTCTACGACACGATCGGCGGATTCCTGATGAGTGAGCTCGGCCGCATCCCCCGCGTCGGGGACGAGCTGGAGATCGAGGACGGGACCATGACCGTCGTGCGTATGGACGGTCGTCGCGTGGACCGGGTCCGGTTCACCCCGCGACCGGTGCCGGCGGATGCCGACACGGATGTGCGCAGCGAGATCGAGGGGGGTGGGAACCGATGAACGATTGGGCGGGAATCGCCTGGCTCGTCGTCCTGCTCGTGTTCAACGCCTTCTTCGTGGGGGCGGAGTTCGCGGTCATCTCCGCGCGCCGATCGCAGATCGAGCCTCTCGCGGAGAAGGGCTCGCGGTCCGCCAAGACGGCGCTGTGGGCCATGGAGCACGCGACCCTGATGCTGGCGACGTGTCAGCTCGGGATCACGATCTGCTCGCTGCTGATCCTCAACGTGTCCGAACCGGCGATCCACCACCTGCTGGCGGCGCCGCTGGAACTGACCGGATGGCCGGTCGCCGCCGTCGACGCGGTCGCCTTCGTGATCGCGCTCGTGCTGGTGTCGTACCTGCACGTGGTGTTCGGCGAGATGGTGCCCAAGAACCTCGCCTTCTCCCTGCCCGACCGGGCCGTGCTCATGCTGGCCCCGCCGTTGGTGTGGGTCTCGAAGGTGTTCCGCCCGGTCATCGTCACGCTCAACTGGATCGCCAACCACGTCGTCCGGCTGTTCCGGGTCGAGCCGAAGGACGAGGCCGCCTCGACCTTCACGCTCGACGAGGTCGCCACGATCGTCAACCAGTCGCGCATCGAGGGCGTGCTGGACGACGCCGCGGGCACGGTCAGCGCGGTGGTGGAGTTCACCGACAAGAAGGCGAAGGATGCGGCGGTGCCGCTGAGCGCGCTGGTCACCCTGCCGGAGGCGACCACCGCATCCGAGATCGAGCGGGCCGTGGCCAAGCACGGCTTCTCGCGCTACGTGATCGTGGACGACGCGGGCGTCCCGGTCGGGTACGTGCACCTGAAGGACGTGCTGCGGGTCGCGGAGACCTCCGCGGACGCGCACGTCGAGCGGCCCATCCCGGCGAAGCGGATCCACCGGATGGTGCCGCTGCTGGAGACGACCGACCTCGAGGACGCTCTGGCCCTGATGCGGCGCGCCGGCCGCCACCTGGCGCAGGTGCGTGACGATCAAGGGAACACGACCGCCGTCCTGTTCCTCGAGGACATCATCGAGGAGCTCATCGGCGAGGTCCAGGACGCCACCCGCCGCGCCCGGTGACCGCGTCACCCGCCGCCCCGCACCCGGGGCGGCGGGGGCCTCTTGCGTCGACTCGCCAATATCCGCGGATGCCGCGCGCACCGCATCCGCCTATTCTGGCGAGTCGACCGGGTAGAAGAGTCCGGGTCTCAGCGTCGCCGCGCGCGGGCGTACTGCGGCGGCCACGGGGCGTCCGAGACACCCAGCTCCCCGGCCGCGCGCAGCGCGAAGTGCGGGTCGCGCAGCCACTCGCGGCCGGACATGACCGCATCCGCGTCCCCGTCGACCAGGACTTGCTCGGCGTGCGTGCCGGTGTCGATCAGGCCCACCGCGCTCACCGGCAGCCCCGCGTCGCGGACGCGCCGGGCGAAGGGCACCTGGTAGCCCGGCCCGAGGGTGATGCTCTGGTGCTCGACCAGTCCGCCCGAGGAGATGTCGAACAGGTCCGCGCCGCGCTCCGCCGCCCACGTCGCCACCTGCACGGTGTCCTCGACGTCCCAGCCGCCGTCGGCCCAGTCCGACGCCGAGAAGCGGACGAACAGCGCCGCATCCGGTGCTTCGTCGCGGACGGCCTCGACGACCCGCAGCAGCAGTCGCGCGCGACCCGACAACGGGCCGCCGTACTCGTCGGAACGCCGGTTGGACAGCGGGGACAGGAACTGGTGCAGCAGGTAGCCGTGCGCCGCGTGCACCTCCAGGACGCCGAAGCCGGCCTGGACGGCACGGCGGGCGGCTGCGGCGAAGTCGCGCACCACGGCGTCGATGTCGTCGTGGTCCATCTCCCGGGGTGCCGCGAACCCGTCGTAGGCGATCGCGGAGGGGGCGAGGGTCTCCCATCCGCCTTCCTCGATCGGCACGCTGCCGCGGTGGCCGGAGAACGGTGACCAGGTGGAGGCCTTCCGGCCGGCGTGCGCGAGCTGGATGCCGGCCTCCGCGCCGCGCACCCGGATGGCGGCCGCGATGGGCGCCCAGGCATCGCGCTGCGCGTCATCCCAGATGCCCGTGTCCTGCGGGGAGATCCGCCCCTCGGGGCTGACCGCGGTGGCCTCGGCCATCACGAGCCCCGCCCCGCCCGAGGCGAACTGCGCCAGGTGCACGTGATGCCACTCGCCGGGCATCCCCTCCTGGGCGCTGTACTGGCACATGGGGGCGACCCAGAGACGGTTGCGCATCGCTGCGGTACGGATGGTGAGCGGGGAGAACAGAACGGCCACGGGGCTCCTGAGTGCGGGGGATAGGGTGTCGCCATGACGGCGGAATGGGATGCGGAGCGCACGCGCCGGTCCCTGCATGCGCCAACGGCGCACGACGACAAGTATTCCCGCGGAGTGGTCGGGATGCGTACCGGATCGCGGGAGTACCCGGGTGCGGCGGTGCTCGGGGTGGAGGCGGCGTGGCGCACCGGGACCGGCATGGTGCGCTATCTGGGGCCGGAGCGTGCCACGGGGCTGGTCCTCGCCCGGAGGCCCGAGACGGTCGCCGCCCCCGGGCGCGTGCAGGCCTGGGTGATCGGCTCCGGGACGGATGCCGCGACCCGCACCCCGGAAGAGGCCGCCGCGCTGCGCGCCATCCTGGCCGGCGACGTGCCGGTCGTCGTCGACGCCGGTGCCCTCGACCTCGCCGCGGAGGCCACGGCGCCGCTGATCCTCACGCCGCACGCGCGCGAACTGGACCGATTGCGCGACGCGCTCGGGCTCGCCCCGCTCGGCGCGGACGACGGCGAAGAACTCCGTGCGGAGGCGGCGCGGGAGACGGCGGCGGTGCTCGGGGCCGTCGTACTGGCCAAGGGCGCGCTCACCCTCGTCGCCGACCCGTCCGGTGCCGTCCGCCGGGTGCGAACGGACGCGCCCTGGCTCGCGACGGCGGGGACCGGCGACGTCCTGGGCGGCGTCCTGGGTGCGATCGTCGCCGGGCGCGCGGCCCGCGGTACGCCGGATCCCGCCGCTCTGGCGGACGCCGCGGCGTCGGCGAGCTGGCTGCACGGCGCCGCCGCACGTCTCGCCGCCGCGCGGCTGGGCGAGCGGGGCGGCCCGATCACCGCGCTCGATGTCGCGCAGGCGCTTCCGCGTGCGGTCGGGGAGGTGCTCGCCGGGGAGCGGGCGCGGCCCTGCCAGTAGGCGGACCTGCCCGTAGGCGGCCCCGCCCGTAGGATGAAGCGGTGTCGAGACGGGCGGTGCTGTGGGTCGCGTTCGTGGCCGTGCACGTGGTCGTCTCGGTGCTCGGCTGGGTCTTCCCGAACGAGCCCATGGGCGATGTCTACCGGGTCTACGAACCCTGGTCGAGCGCCTATCTGAACGGCGGCTACGCCACCGGCTGGGACGGCGCGACGGGCGAGGCCGTCCGCACGTGGGTCGGCTACGTGGGGCTGACCGAGACCTGGGTGTACCCGCAGCTCGCCCTCCTGCCGATGCTGGCCGCGTGGATCTTCGGCTGGGCGACCACGTACACGCCCGCCTGGGCGATCATGGTGACGCTCGTGGATGCGGCCGCGTTCGCCGTCCTGGTGGGCCGCGGTCGCTCCTCCGGTCGCACGGCGGCGGCGTGGTTCTGGATCGCCTTCCTCGCCCTGACCGGACCGGTCGCGCTCTACCGCTTGGATGCGGTGACGGTGGCGCTCGGGATCCTCGGCTGCCTGTGGCTGGTCGGGCGTCCGTGGCTCGGCGCGACGATCCTGGCCGTCGCGACGTGGATCAAGGTGTGGCCGGCGGCGCTGCTGGCCGCCGGCGTCCTCGCCGTCCGGCGACGACTCACCGTGGTCGCGGCTGCGGCCGCCGTCAGCGCCGTGACCCTCGGGGTCGTCGTCCTCGCCGGCGGCGGTGCGCGCGCGTTCGGGTTCATCGGGGACCAGACCGGCCGGGGACTGCAGGTCGAGTCGCCGGTGAGTACCGTCTACCTCTGGGACGTCATGCTGGGCGGACCCTCCCGCGTCTTCTACAACACCGAACTGCTGACCTTCGAGGTCACCGGTCCGTTCGAGGCGGCACTCGTGTCCGCCATGACGCCGGTGCTGGCGGTCGCGGTGTTCGCCGTCGTCCTGCTGGGGGCACTGAAGGCATGGCGGGGCGCATCCTTCGCGGCTCTGTTCCCACCGCTGTCGCTCGCCCTCGTGACCGTGTTCATCGCGTTGAACAAGGTCGGCTCCCCCCAGTACATGGTGTGGCTGATCGTGCCGCTCGTCGCGGGGCTCGTGATCGACCGACGGCGGTGGTGGCCTCCGGCCGCCCTGGCCCTGCTCATCGCCCTGGCCACGCAGATCATCTACCCGCTCACGTACTTCGACCTGCTGGACGCCGAGCCGTTCCCGGTCGTGGTCATCACCATCCGAAACGCCCTCTTGGTCGTGCTCACCGTCTGGGCCGTGGTGCTGCTCGCCCGCGTGCGTCCGCGACGTCTCGTCCGTCCCCGGGTGCCGGTGTCCGCCGGCTGACCCCCACCGCAAGGAAACGAGGATCCCATGCTGATCGCCTTCTCCGTCGCCCCCAGCGGAACCGGTCGCGCCGACGGCTCCGTCCACGACGCGGTCGCCGCGGCCGTGCGCGTCGTCCGGGAGAGCGGCCTGCCGCACCGCACGACGTCGATGTTCACCGAGATCGAAGGGGAGTGGGACGAGGTGTTCGCTGTCGTGAAGGCGGCGACCGAGGCCGTGCTGCCCTACGGATCGCGGGTCTCGCTCGTCCTGAAGGCGGACATCCGGCCGGGTTACACCGGCGAGATCGACGCCAAGGTCGACCGCCTGGAGAAAGCGCTGGGCGACGACCTCGACGACTGAGTCGAAACGATTCGCCAGCCGGGCGTGCGATGGCTAACATTGCCCGGTGACCTCTTCGACTCGGACGAAGGGGGCGGCGATGTGGGCGCTCCTGTCCCTCGCCATCGGCAGCTTCGGCATCGGTATGACCGAATTCACCGTCATGGGGTTGCTCCCCGAGATCGGGCAGGAGCTGCTGCCCGCACAGTGGGCGGCGAACCCCGACGACGCCATCGCCCAGGCCGGCTGGCTGATCAGCCTGTACGCCCTGGGCGTGGTCGTGGGTGCTCCCACGATCGCCGGTTCGGTGGCCCGGTTCCCCCGCCACCGCGTCATGATCGTGCTGGCCCTCGCCCTCACGGTGTTCAACGCCCTGACGGTCCTCGCGCCGACGTTCGAGCTCGTCGCGGCGTCCCGGTTCCTCGCCGGCCTCCCGCACGGGGCGTACTTCGGCATCGGCGCGCTCGTCGCCGCCGACGTGCTGGGCCCCGGCAATCGGGCGAAGGGTGTCGCGTTCGTGCTCACCGGGCTCACGATCGCCAACGTGGTGGGCGTACCTGCCGGCACCTATCTCGGTCAGCAGTTCGGATGGCGGATCGCCTTCGCGATCGTCGCCCTGATCTTCGCGCTCGCCACGGCGGCCATCGCGGTGTTCGTCCCGCGGGTCCCCGGCCAGCCCGGCCGGACGCTCAGGGCGGAGCTCGGGGTCTTCCGGATAAGGCAGGTCTGGTTCGCCCTCGCCACGGGATCGGTCGGCTTCGGCGGGTTCTTCGCGGTGTACAGCTACGTCGCTCCCATCGTGACGGAGGTCGCGGGGTCCCCGCAGTGGGCGGTGCCGCTCATCCTCGTGGTCATCGGCCTCGGGATGACCGCGGGCAACCTCGTCGGCGGGCACCTCGCCGACGTGGACCTGCGCCGCACCCTCCTGTGGGGCCTCGGGGTGCTGGCCCTGATCCTGGTGGTCCTCGCCCTCACGGCCGCGTGGATCGTCGCGCTCGCCGTGTCGGTGTTCCTCGTCGGTTTCGTCTCGGCGGGGATCAGTCCCGCCATCCAGGCGCGTCTGATGGACGTCTCGGGGGACAACCAGTCGATCGCGGCTGCGTTGAACCACTCCGCGCTGAACCTCGGCAACAGCCTGGGGGCGTTCCTCGGCGGGCTCGTCATCGCGGCGGGCTGGGGGTTCACGATGCCCCCGTGGGTGGGAGCGGGTCTTGCGCTCATCGGTCTGGTGATCGCGGCGATCGGCTACCGGGCCGAGGACCGCTCACGCCGGCGTGTCCAGGCCCTCGCCCCGGCACACGTCCCCGCCGGCTGACCGCACCCTGTGCGCCCGCCGGGTCGGGGTCAGACCGCGAGGAGTCGCCGCAGCTGGCGGCTCACCGCATCCGTCTCGATGAGGAACCCGTCGTGGCCGAAGTCGCTGGTGATCACGACCGTGTCGTCGATCGTGTTCCGGATGCCGGCGGCGATCCGGTGCTGGCCCTCCACGGGGAAGAGGCGGTCGCTGTCGATCCCGAGCACGAGGGTCGCGGCCGTCACGCGTGCCAGAGCGTCCTCGATGCCGCCGCGGTCGCGTCCGACGTCGTGCGAGTTCATCGCCTCGACGAGGGTGATGTAGCTGTTCGCGTCGAAGCGGCGCGTGAACTTGTTGCCGTGGAAGTCGAGGTAGGACTCCACCGCGAACCGGCCGCCGTGGCCGAGCGGACTCACCCCGGACTGCCAGGAGCGCTGGAACCTCTGATTGAGCTCCGTGGGGCTGCGGTAGTTCAGCAGCGCCATCCGTCGGGCCAGGGCGAGGCCGCGGTGCGGGCCGTCTCCGGCCTGCGCGTCGTAGTACTCCCCGCCGACGAAACGCGGATCCATCCGGATCGCCTCGGTCTGCACGGAGTTCAGCGCGACCTGGTCGGCGGTGGTGACCGGGGGAGCGGCCAGTACACCCAGGCGTGCGACGCGATCGGGATGCATGATGCCCCACTCCAGCGCGTGCATCCCGCCCATCGACCCGCCGATGACCGCGCCCCACTGCGTGATGCCGAGGGCGTCCGCGAGCGCGACCTGCGCCTGGACCTGGTCGCGGACCGTGAGGTAGGGGAAGCGCGCCGCCCATTCGTACCCGTCGGGAGCGATGCTGGCGGGACCGGTGGAACCCTGGCAGCCGCCGAGCATGTTGGGCGCCACGACGAACCAGCGGTCGGTGTCGATAGCGGCACCGGGGCCGACGATGTCCTCCCACCACCCGGCGGTGGCGTGCCCGGAGCCGGCGGGGCCGCGGACGTGACTGTCCCCGGTGAGGGCATGCAGGATCAGCACCGCGTTGTCGCGGCGGTCGTTCAGCGTGCCCCAGGTCTCGTAGGCGAGGCGATAGGCGGGCAGCTGCTCGCCCCCCTCGGTGCGGAACGCCCCGAATGCGGCGAACCTGCGTTCCCCGTCCGGGTCCCCGTCACGCCACGCGCCGGTCGCCGGCGGACGCCCGCGGAGCAGACGCGCATCAGCCTCCGTGACCGGCGCGCTGGGCACGGTGTCCTCGGAGGTCTGCCAATCCATGGTTCCATTCTCGCCGGTCCCGGTGACGATCCCGCCCCTGTTACGGCGGGCCCGGGGCGCGGACCTCAGGCGGTCACGAGCCCGACGACGAGCGAGACCGTCATCGCGACGATGAACGCGTTGAAGACGAAGGCGAAGAGGGTGTGCGTGCGCATCGCGGTGAGCGCCGTGCGAGCCCGCGGAGTGCCGCCGGACAGTGCGCCGACGGAGGAGATCATGACGGACAGGGACAGGAAGTCACCGAACCCCGGGGACTCCCGGATGTCGAACGCGATCGCGTCCTCGGCTGCGTCCAGGCGCAGGTAGCGCAGCGCGAACGAATAGACCATCGCGGCCCAGCAGGAAGCGACGGTGCACAGCACCAGGGCCAGCCGCCACGGATGCTCGGTCCCCGTCCCGACCATCGCGGTGCCGACGGCGGCGAAGAGGGCGAACAGGGCCGCGTTCACGGTACCCGTCCCGGTCGAGCCGAACCCCAGCAGGAGCTGCACGGGAGAGGGGCGGCGATGGTGCTGGATGTCCGCGATGCGCCGGAGGTCGGAGGCATCCGCCCGGGTGAACAGCAGGTGCGTCCACACCAGGTACACCAGGGCGAACAGGACCCAGGTGCCGCACAGGACGCTCAGCAGGAGCGCCGGATCGGCGACGGCCTCGCGCAGGGTGGCGCTCGGCAGCGTGATGAGCAGTGCCACCCCCGGCACGGCGATGCACACGGCCGTGGCGATGCCGCTGCGGAACCCGTCGTCGTAGGCGCGGGGGTATTGACGGTGGGTACGGCGGTCCTGCACCGGTCAATCGTAGTGAGGAAGAACGGATGCCCCGGACACGCGGGGTGTCCGGGGCATCCGTTCTGCGCGGGTGATCAGGCGCGTGCGGCCTGCACGACCTCGCGT
Source organism: Microbacterium caowuchunii (assembly GCF_008727755.1). NCBI lineage: Bacteria > Bacillati > Actinomycetota > Actinomycetes > Micrococcales > Microbacteriaceae > Microbacterium > Microbacterium caowuchunii. The sequence goes on along the minus strand of NZ_CP044231.1, from coordinate 2,274,287 downwards.
GCGGCGGCGAGTGCCTGCTCGAGGTCCGCCTTCAGGTCGTCCACGTTCTCGATACCGACCGACAGGCGGACGAGACCGGGCGTGACGCCCGAGGTGAGCTGCTGCTCGGGCGTGAGCTGCGAGTGGGTCGTCGACGCCGGGTGGATGACGAGCGAGCGCACGTCCCCGATGTTGGCGAGGTGGCTGAACAGGCTGAGGCTGTTGACGAACGTGCGTCCGGCCCCGACGCCGCCCTTCAGCTCGAACGAGACGACGGCACCGACGCCCTTGGGCGCGTAGGTGTTCGCCGCGGCGTACCACGGGGAGCTCGGCAGCCCCGAGTAGTTCACGGTGGCGATGTCGTCGTGGTTCTCGAGCCACTCCGCGATCTCCTGCGCGTTCTGCACGTGGCGCTCCATGCGCAGCGACAGCGTCTCGATGCCCTGGATGAGCAGGAACGCGCTGTTCGGGGAGATGGAGGAGCCGAGGTCGCGCAGCAACTGGACGCGCGCCTTGATGATGTAGGCGAGGGCGTCGCCGACCGCGGTCGTGTAGCTGGCGCCGTGGTAGGACGGGTCCGGCTCGGTGAGACCCGGGAACTTCTCGACGTTCTTCGACCACTCGAAGGTGCCGCCGTCGACGATGACGCCGCCGATCGTGGTGCCGTGGCCGCCGAGGAACTTCGTGGCCGAGTGCACGATGATGTCCGCGCCGTGCTCGAAGGGACGGATCAGGTACGGCGTCGCGATCGTGTTGTCGACGATGAGCGGGACGCCGGCCTCGTGGGCGATGTCGGCGACCGTGCGGATGTCGAGCACGTTGATCTGCGGGTTGCCGATGGTCTCGGCGAAGAACAGCTTGGTGTTCGGCTGGACGGCGCGGCGCCACTCCTCGGCGTCGTCCTGGTTCTCCACGAACGTGGTCGTGATCCCGAGCTTCGCCAGCGTGTACTTGAAGAGGTTGTAGGTGCCGCCGTAGATCGAGCTGGACGACACGATGTGATCGCCCGCCTGGGCGATGTTGAGCACGGCGAACGTCTCCGCGGCCTGGCCGGACGAGACGAGCAGGGCGCCGGTGCCCCCCTCGAGTGCCGCGACGCGCTGCTCCACGACATCCTGGGTGGGGTTCTGGATGCGGGTGTAGATGTTGCCGAACTCGGCGAGGGCGAACAGGTTCGCCGCGTGGTCCGCGTTGTCGAACACGTAGGACGTGGTCTGGTAGATCGGGGTGGCCCGTGCCTTCGTCACCGGGTCCGGCTGCGCGCCGGAGTGGACCTGCTTGGTCTCGAAACGCCAGTTCTCGGGTGCGGACATCTCGTACTCCTGAAAGTCATCGGCGCCGCGGCGGGTGTCGCGGCCTCATCCGAGAGTAGGGGCCGCGTGTCGACCCGACAATGCACCGGACACGGGACGTAACACCGCCCTCGCCGGAGTGCGTAGCGTGGGGGGCATGACGAACAGGCGTGCGGTGGTGACCGGGGCGAGCTCCGGGATCGGGGAGGCGACGGCGCGGATGCTGCGCGCCCGCGGGTGGGACGTCGTCGCGGTCGCGCGCCGGGCGGACCGCCTCGAGTCCCTCGAGGAGGAGATCGGGGTGACCGCCTATGCGGCCGACCTCACGGTCGAGGCGGACATCGCCGCGCTGGCGCAGTGGCTGGCCGAATCCGGACCCGTGCACGCCCTGGTGCAGATCGCCGGCGGGGCGCGCGGCACCGACCGGGTCGAGGACGGCTCCGCCGAGGACTGGCGCTGGATGTTCGAGGTGAACGTCATGTCGGCTCAGCGCCTGGTCGCCCATCTCCTCCCGCTCGTCCGCCGGGCCGCGGCCGAGGACGGGCACGGGGACCTGCTCTTCGTCACCTCGACCGCCGCCCAGTCCGCCTACGCCGGCGGTGCCGGCTACAACGCCGCGAAGGCGGGAGAGGCGATGCTGGCGCACGCCTTGCGGCTGGAACTCAACGGGGAACCCATCCGGGTCGTGGAGATCGCACCCGGGATGGTGCACACGCCCGAGTTCACCCTCAACCGCCTGGGCGGCGACGCCACCGCGGCCGAGAGCGTGTACGACGGCGTGGAACAGCCCTTGACGGCGGACGACGTCGCCGACGTCATCGCTTACGCGCTGGACGCGCCGGGACACGTGAACCTCGACCTCGTGACGATGCGCCCCGTGGCGCAGTCCGCCCAGTACCTGCTGGCCCGCGCGCCGCTGCGGGTCCGCGGGGACTGACGCCCGCGCGCGGGTGCGGCCCTACTCCGCCACCGTCGGGCTGACGGCGACCTCCTCGGCGTCCGCGAAGGCCACCTTGGGCACGAACAGCAGGACCGCCGCCGCGACGAACCCTCCGACGGCGCAGATCGTCCACACCGCCATGTACCCCCCGAGTGAGGCCGCGGTCTGGCTCGCGACCGCCCCCGCCCCGGCGGCGAGGACGACCCCGAAGACCGCGGAGGCGAACGTCCCGCCGATCGTCTTCGTCGTGTTCGTCAGGCCCGAGGCGATGCCGGTCTGGCCGCGGGGAGCGGCCGCCGCGGCCGCCGCCGGCAGCGCGGCGACCAGCGCGCCGGACCCGAGTCCGGCGATCGACAGGTTCAGGAGCACCTGCCAGAGCTCGAGGTGGAAGGGCAGGAAGAGCAGGTACCCGATCCCGACGAGGACGGACGCGGCGATGAGCACCAGCCGGGGGCTGGCGCGGCGCGACGTGAGTGCGAACACGACCGCGCCGACGATGAGGGAGACGAGGTAGACGCCGATCACGTTCGAGCGTCCGGTCGCATCCAGCCCCAGCCCGTAGCCGAGCGCGGTGTCCGTGCCGGCGTAGGTCGACAGTGGCCCCTGCGCGCCGAGCAGGCTGATCCCGACGAGAGCGGCGGTGGCCTGGACCGGCCACATCTCGGGCTTGCGCAGCACCCGGATGTCCACCGCCGGGTCGTCCTGGCGCAGCTCGTACCGGACGAACACCGCGCCCGCCACCAATCCGGCCGCCAGCAGCACCCAGGTCCACACGAATCCCGGTCCGTTCAGGCGCAGGAAGGTGAGGGCGCTCGTGACGAACAGCAGAGCAAGGGCGAGGAGGACGAACCCGCCGCCGTCCAGGCGACGCCCGCGGACGGGCTCGGACTCGGGGACGCCGAACCAGATCACGAGGGCGACGAGCGTGACGGCGACGGCCGGGATCATCAGGGTGAGCGTGAGGTTCTCGGATGTCGCCGCGAAGATCCGGCCCGCTGCGAGCGCGCCGATGATGGCGCCGGCCTGCAGCCCCACCACCAGCAGTCCCGCGGCCCGTCGAGTGGCCGAGACGCCGTGCCCGCTGCGACGGCCGCGTTCGAAGATGAGCGCGATCTCGAGCGGCAGCCACACGACGTAGAAGCCCTGCAGTGCCCAGGCGATGAGGAAGCTCCAGAACGATCCGGCGAAGGCCAGCCACCAGGTCGCTCCCGCGGTCAGGATCGTGGCGATCAGCAGGATGCGCTTGTGGCCGTACATGTCGCCGAGCTTGGCGAGCACCGGGACCACCAGTGCCGACAGCAACAGCTGCGCCGCCTCGAACCAGTTCACGTCGGAGTCGTGGACGCCCAGATGGGACACGATGTCGCTGAACAGCGGCACGTAGTACCCCTGCAGGATGCCGCTGGTGACCTCCACCAGGATGAACCAGCCGATGAGTGCGGTGGTGATTCCCACGGCGGAGGAACGCAGCCGCCCGCCGGCGTCGATTCCGGTCATGGCGACACGTTAGCGGCCCCGGCCCGGCTGCCGCGCAACGCGGGAGCAGGCCCGGCATGACGGAGCCCGGTGCGGCTCTAGGCTGGGGGAGTGAGTGACGAAGCGGGCGCGGTGGCGCAGGTACGGGAGACGTTGAGCTGGGACGGCTTCGGCCAGGCGAGCCGCGACATGGCGCGGGCGATCCTCGCCGCGGGGTTCGTCCCCGAGGTGGTCGTCGCGATCGCCCGTGGCGGGCTGCTGCCCGCCGGTGCGATCGCCTACGGACTCGGCGCGAAGAACTGCGGTGCGATCAACGTCGAGTTCTACACCGGCATCGGGACCGTCCTGGACGCTCCGGAGGTGCTGCCGCCGGAGCTCGACATGACCTACCTGGATGGGCGTCGCGTCCTGCTCGTGGACGACGTCGCCGACAGCGGCCGCACCCTGGATCTGGCGGTGCGGCTGCTCACCGACCGCGGCGCCGACGTCCGATCGGCGGTGATCTACACGAAGCCGACGACGATCATCCAGCCCGACTTCAGCTGGAAGGACACCGACCTCTGGATCGACTTCCCCTGGTCGTTCCGGGGCTCCGTCATCGAAGAGGACGCGGGCCTACCGGCCTCCGCCTGAGCCGTGTCCGCCTCGCTCCCCGAACTCGCCGCGAGCGGCCTGATCGATCCGGGCTGGGCCGACGCGCTCGCGCCGGTGGCGGCCGACATCGCGGCGATCGGCGACCGGCTCCGTGCCGAGACGGCTGCGGGCCGGCCGTACCTGCCCGCAGGGGACCGTGTACTGCGGGCCTTCCAGCGTCCGCTGCAGGATGTCCGGGTGCTCATCGTCGGGCAGGATCCGTACCCGACGCCCGGTCACCCCATCGGCCTGTCCTTCGCCGTCGACGCGCACGTCCGTCCGCTCCCTCGGAGCCTCGGCAACATCTACCGCGAGCTCGAGGACGATCTCGGCATCCCCCCGGCGCCGCACGGCGATCTCTCCGCGTGGAGCGACCGGGGCGTCCTGCTGCTCAACCGCGTGCTCACGGTGTCTCCCGGTGCGCCGGGATCGCACCGGGGATGGGGCTGGGAGAAGGTCACCGAGCACGCCATCCGCACGCTCGCCGCCCGCGACGCACCGCTGGTCGCCATCCTGTGGGGCCGGGATGCGGCGGGGCTCCGGCCGCTGCTGGGCGACACCCCGATCATCGAATCCGCGCATCCGTCCCCGCTCTCCGCGCGTCGGGGGTTCTTCGGGTCCCGGCCCTTCTCACGCGCGAACGCGCTGCTCGAGCAGCAGGGGGCTCTGCCCGTCGACTGGCGCATTCCCGCGTAGGCTGTCGGCCATGCTCGAGGAGGAATACGATCGGTCCCGGCGCCGGATGCCGTGGCATCTGCGCCGGCCGGTCGAGCCGGAGCGCCCGTTCACGTACACGATCCGCCCGGCCGAGCCGCGCGATCTGCCCGACATCCGGGAGATCTACAACTACTACGTGACCAACTCGGTCGTCACCTTCGACGAGAAGCGCTGGTCGCACGCGAAGTGGCGGGACAAGTACGACCTGCTCGCACGGCTGGACCTGCCGTTCCTCGTCGCCGAGTCCCCGTCCGGGCAGATCCTCGGCTACGCGCTGGCGCAGCCCTGGGCCGGCAAGTCCGCCTACCGCTACACGGTCGAGGACTCGATCTACCTGGGCCAGGCCGCGTCCGGCAAGGGCCTCGGGCGGGCGCTGCTGCAGGCGCTCATCCGCGCCTGCGAGGAGAAGGGCATCCGGGAACTCGTCGCGGTCATCAGCGACAAGGGCGCTGAGGCGTCGATCGCGCTGCACGAGCGGCTGGGGTTCGTCGAGGTCGGGCGGATGGGCCGGGTCGGCTTCAAGTTCGGCCGCTGGCTCGGGACGATCTACCTGCAGAAGTCGCTGAACCCGGTGAAGAAGCGCGGTCTGTTCCGCCGCTGACCGGCCGGCGCTCAGCGCGCCGTGCGGCCGGGGTCGATCGTGGGGATCGCGGCGAGCAGCCGCCGGGTGTACGCCGCCTGGGGACGCAGCAGGACCCGTTCGGTGGGGCCTTCCTCGACGACCGCGCCGTCCTTGAGGACCACGACCTGATCGCACAGACTCTGCACGACGCCGATGTCGTGGGACACCATGACCAGCGTCAGCCCGTCGCGTCGCCGGAGCGCGGCCAGCAGCTCGAGGATCTGCGCGCGTACCGTCACGTCCAGCGCGGACAGCGGCTCGTCCCCGACCAGGAGGCGGGGCCGGTGCACGATGGCGCGGGCCAGTGCGATGCGCTGGCGCTGACCGCCGGAGAACTCGTGCGGATAGCGGGTCGCCGCATCCGCGTCGAGCCCGACGTCGACGAGCACCTCCGCCACGCGGGAGCGTCGATCGCCCTCGATCCCGAGCGCCCAGAGCGGTTCGGCGATGATCCGTCCCACGCTCATCCGCGGGTCGAGGGAGGCGTAGGGGTCCTGGAACACGATCCCCGTCTCGCGGCGCAGCCAGTGCAGCCGACGGGCGGATGCGGCGGCGTCCACCGGGCGCCCGTCGAAGGAGACCGTGCCGGTGGTCGCTCGGTCCAGACCCAGCAGGATGCGCACCAGGGTCGACTTCCCGGAACCGGATTCCCCGATGATGCCGAGGGCGGATCCCTCGTCCACGTCGATGTCCACGTCGACGAGCGCCCTGGTCACCGGACGCGGCGTGAACAGTGCCGTCCGCGGGCCGGGATACGTCCGCCCGATGCCTCGGGCGCGCACGAGGACGCTCATGCCGTTCCTCCCGATCGGTCGGACTCCGGTCGCCAGAGCGTCGCGGTGGCGTCGCGCAGGAGCCCCTGCGCCACCGCGGAGCGCGGGGCGCTCAGCAGCTGAGGGACGGGGGCGGACTCGACGACGCGGCCGCGCTCCAGCACGATCGCGTGCGTCGCGATCTGGGAGAGGACGGCGAGGTCGTGGGTGATGAACACGAGCGACATGCCCGCGTCCGACACGAGTGACCGCAGGAGATCCAGGATCTCCGCCTGGATCGTCACGTCGAGCGCCGTCGTCGGCTCGTCGGCGATCAGGAGGCGGGGGCGGCACGCGAGCGCGACGGCGATCGCGACCCGCTGCCGCTGACCTCCGGACAGTTGATGCGGGTACCGGTCGACGATGCGCGCCGGATCCGGCAGGCGGACGCGTTCCGCGTCCGCGACAGCCCGCGCCCGGCGGTCGCGTCGCGCGAGCCCCTGGTGGATGCGGGGGGCCGCGGTGATCTGGCGCCCGACCGTGCGGATCGGGTTCAGCGCCGTCTGCGGCTCCTGGAAGACGATCCCGATCTCGCTGCCGCGGAGCTTCGCGAGCTCACGGTCCGGGAGGTCCAGGATCTCGCGGTCGTCCCAGCGGATGCTGCCGGAGGCGACCGCCTCGTCGGGGAGGAGCCCGAGGACCGCCAGGGCGGTGAGGGACTTCCCGGAGCCGGACTCGCCGATGACGCCCACGCGGGCGCCGTCCGGCACGTGGAAGGAGACACCGTCGACGACCCGGCGCCCGCCGATCTCGATGACGAGGTCCTGCACGTCGAGGCTCATGCGACCACCTCCGGGATGTGCGTGCGCGCCGCCCGTGCAGCGGGGGAGCGCCGGGCGAGGGTCGGATCGGTGGCCTCGCGCAGTCCGTCACCGAGGAGGTTGAATCCGAGCACCGTGAGGGTGATGGCGACGCCCGGCACGACCACCGCGAACGGGTGGACCGTGATGAAGCGCTGCAGATCGGCGAGGAGGACGCCCCACGAGGGCTCGGTCACCGGAGCGCCGAAGCCGAGATAGGACAGGCCCGCTTCGGCGAGAACCGCGACCGCCATGCTCCAGGAGAGCTGCACGATGAAGACGGGAGCCACGTTGGGGAGCAGGTGCCGGACGAGGTTCTGCAGGGGGGTGAGCCCGGACGCCCGCCCGGCGACGACGAACTCGCTGTGCAGGACGCGGCGCAGTTCCGGACGGCTCACCCGGGCGATGTTCACGCCGAATCCGATGCCGACCGCCCAGACCACCACCCAGAGCGAACCGCCCCACACGGCGGAGATCATCATGGCGATGATGAGGACCGGGAAGGCGATGAGGATGTCCACCAGGACCGCCACCGACTCCCGCACCCAGCGTGCGGTGAGCGCACCGAGTGCGGCGAGGACGAGACCCAGCAGCGTCGCGATGACGCCGGCTCCGACGGCGACCAGGAGCGTCGTGCGGGAGCCCGCCATGACCAGGCTCAGGATGTCGCGCCCGGTGCCGTCCGTGCCCAGCAGATGCGGCCACCCGGGTCCCGCCCAGCGCCCGGACACGTCCGTCGTCCGCGGGTCGAACGGGGTCCAGAACTGCGAGATCACGGCGGTGAGCGCGATCAGCGCCACGACGACGATGCCGAAGGCCCCTGTGGGCAGCGACCAGAGTCTCCTGAACCAGGAGCGGGTGCGGGGTGCGGTACTGCGCGCGCCCGTCATGTCGCCTCCCGCTGGCGGGGGTCGATCGCCCGGTGGACGAGGTCGACGACGAATCCGATGATCAGCACGAATGCCGTCAGCGCGAGCAGTTCGCCCTGCACCTTGGGCAGATCGCGCGCGCTCACGTCGGCGACCAGCATCCGCCCGATCCCGGGGAGCGAGAACAACTGCTCGATCACTACCGCCCCCACCACGATGCCGGCGATCTGCAGTCCGAGCACGGAGACGACGGAGAGTCCGACGTTGGGCAGGCCGTGGCGCAGGAGCGCCTGGGTGCGGGTCAGTCCGGTCGCTGCGGCGGTACGCACGTAGTCCTGCCCGATGGCCTGCAGGGTCGCCGACCGGATGAAGCGCAGCAGCATGGCGCCCTCGACCACGCCGATGGTCAGCGCGGGGAGGATCAGCGAGCGCACCGCCGCGACGGGGTCCGACCAGCCCGCGCGGGGGAAGCCCTGCGCCGGCAACCAGGCCAGCCACACCGCGAACACGACGACCAGCATCATGCCCGCCCAGACCACCGGGACCGCCGCGAAAGCCTGCGCGGCGACGCCGACGGCGGTGCCGCCCGCGCGTCCCCGCCGGAGGGCGGAGTAGACGCCCAGCGGTGCGCTCAGGAGCAGGGCGATCACGAGGGCCAGCACGCCGAGCGGGACGGTCACCTGCGCCTTCTGCCAGAGCTCGTCGCTCACCGGGGTGCCGGTCAGCAGCGACCGGCCGAGGTCGCCTCGGACGACGCCCCCGATCCACTCCGCGTACTGTGCCGGGAGCGGCCGGTCGAGCCCCAGCTGATCACGGATGCCGGCGACCTGCTCGGGGGTGGAGTTCGTCCCGGCGATCAGCTGGGCCACGTCCCCGGGCAGCACCCGCAGGGTGAGGAAGATGATCACGCTGGCGACGACGAGCCCCAGAACGAGCAGGGCCAGCCTGGTCAGCGTGTACCGGATCACCCGTCGCTCTTGCTCAGTCCGGAGACGTTCAGACGCTCGTTGACGTTCGCCGACGGCATACCCTGCACGAGGGTGGAGACGGCCACGACGGATGCGCCGTTGTAGAGCCAGTCCGCCCCGGCGTCCTCGGAGACGATGCGGGCCGCCTCGGCGAGGAGCCGGTCGGCCTCCTCGTCGCTGGTCGCCGCGCGCGACTGCGCGTAGAGTTCGGTGACCTCCGGGTTCGCGTACGTGAAGTAGTAGTCGGGGTTCGCCCAGTTCTCGAAGTCGCGCGCCTCCGTGTGCAGGACGAAGCTCAGGTCGTAGTCCTTGTTCGTGTACACGTCCTGCAGCCAGGTCGGGAAGTCGACCGAGTCCACCTTCAGGGTGATGCCGACCTTGTTGAGATCCGACACCAGCAGCTGCGGGATGGTGGTGCTGTAGAACGACGGGATGGTGAGCGTCAGTTCCAGGTCCTCGGCACCGGCCTCCTCGAGGAGGGCCATGGCGGCCTCGGGGTCGTACGGGGCGAGGGCGGACAGATCCTCGTAGCCGGGATCGAGGGAGGGGATCGGCCCGTACTGGGTCTGGCCGCCGCCGATGGCCTCGACGATCGCGTCGTGGTCGATGGCCTGCCGGATCGCCTGGCGGACGCGCTTGTCCTCGAGCGGGCCGCTGGTCTGGTTGAAGGCGAGCGTGCCCTTGTCGGTGGATTCCCCCACCACGAGGACGAAGTCCCCGTTCGCCTCGATCTGGGACCGCAGGTTCGGGTCGAAGCCCGTCACCACGTCCAGTTCGCCGGCGAGCGCGGCGTTCATCGCCGCCTGGTTGTCCGGGATGTACTCGAAGGCCACCTCGGCCGCGGCCGCCGGTTCTCCCCAGTAGCCGTCGTAGCGGGCCAGGGTGATGCTGTCGCCCTGCGTCCAGTTCTCCAGGACGAAGGGGCCGGTGCCGTTGGCCGCCGTCTTGTAGTCGACCGCGTCCCCCTCCTTCAGCACGATGCCCGCCCGTCCGCTGAGGTTCCACAGGAACTGCGAGTCGGGGGCGGCGAGGGTCACGGTGACGGTCTGCCCGTCGGCCGCGACGCCGGAGACGTTCGCGAGGGTGTCGGCGTCGACCCATTCGGCGGTGTCGCGGTGCTGCGTGAGCGACCACACCACGTCCTGCGGGGTGAGCTCCTGGCCGTCGTGGAAGGTCACGCCCTCCTGGACGGTGAAGGTGTAGGTGAGACCGTCCTCGGAGACGGTCCAGTCGCTCGCCAGTGACGGGACGATCTCCTGGTCGGCGGTGCGTGCGACCAGCCCCTGGTACACGTTGTCGATCAGGATCTGGTCGAGTGCCGCCCCGGAGGTCTGCCGGATGTCGAGGTTGCCCGGCTCCAGGACCAGTCGCACCGAGATGGAGGCGTCGGGGTCCGGGGCGCCGGTCGCGGTCGGCGCGGGGGAGGACCCGGGGGAGCAGGCGGTCAGCGTCAGTGCTGCGGCGGCCACGAGCGCTGTGACGGCCAGGGAGGTACGGCGGAGCATGCGGGTCCTTTCGCCCTCCGCGCGGGTGCGGGAGGTCCGGCAAGGTCAGGGGTGCGATACACCAGCCTAGAGCCGGGAACGGGGGTGGTCGGGCGCTCGCCGGTAACGGAGGGGCGCCATGGGTGCCCTAGGCCTCGCGGCGCAGCAGGTCCGCGAGCGCCACCGGCATCTCCTCCTGCACGTTGTGATGGGCGGGGACGACCGTCACCCGGGCGTCCGGGCGCCGACGGACGAATTCCGCGGCGTCCGCCTCGGTCACGTAGCCCCGGTCGCCACGGACGAGCATCAGCGGCGCGCGGACGGCGGCGAGGTCGTCCCAGCCCGTGGCGGACAGGGCGCCGCGGAGCGCGTCGGCGTCCGCGGGCGCATCCGCGGGGGATGCTGCGGCGGCGGCGGCCAGATGTGCGAAGTGGTGCTTCCACTCGACCCGGCCGTCCGCTCGCACGCGCGAGTTGAGGTAGACCCCCCGCGTCGCGGCTTCCCGGGTGCCGCCGAGCCCGAACGACAGGGCCCGGTCGACGAGCTCCTCTCGGTCGGCCCAGTCGGTGGGTCCGGCGAAGAACCGTCGCACCTGGCTCGGGCCGGCATCCGGGTCGACCCCCGGGGTGATGTCGATCAGGACGAGCCGCCGGACCAGGTCGGGGTGTGCCGCCGCGACGGCGGCACCGGTCAGCGCCCCGAGGGAATGGCCGACCAGGAGCTGCGGGCGATCGGTCCACGCCCGGATGGCGATCGCCACGTCCGTCGCGAGGGTGCCGGGCGAGTAGTCCGCATCCGCTCGCCACGAGGAGTCCCCGTGCCCCGGCAGATCGATCGCGATCGCCGGGAGGTCCAACGCCAGGATCGTCGTGTCCCAGGTGTGCGCGTTCAGACCGGCCCCGTGCAGGAACGTGACCACCGGGGCGTCGTCGCCGTACCGGAGGGCCGAGACGGCACGTCCGTCGGGCAGGTCGAGGGTGAGGCGGCGCGCGGTTGGCGGCGGGTCGAGACGACCGATCTCCTCCGCTTGCACCGGCAGGAACGAGAACTCGTCGAAGGCGTCATCGGTCACCTGTGCATGCTAGCGACATGGCTGAGGGCCGTGCCGGGGAGGATGCTGCCCCGCACAGACGGTGGGTACTCTGGCCCGATGAGCGAAGAACGTCGCGTCCACCTCTCGAAGTCCGCGCCCGAGGCGTACCGGGCGCTCGCCGCCTTCTCGAAGACCGTCGGCGCGATCGCCGCCGAGGCGGGCATCGATGACCGGCTCAAGGAGCTGGTGCAGGTGCACGTCTCGCAGCTGAACGGATGCGCCTTCTGCGTGCGGGTGCACGTGGACAAGGCCGTCGCCGCAGGACTCGACGTCGATGTCGTCGCCCAGCTGCCGACCTGGCGCGACTCGGGCGTCTTCACGGCACGCGAGCGGGCCGGGCTCGAACTCGCCGAGGCCTTCACCTTCATCCACGAGGACGGCGTCCCGGACGAGCTCTACGACCGGGTCGGGGGCGTCCTGTCGGAGGCCGAGTATGTGGCGCTGAGCTGGATCCTGGTCGCCATCAACGCCTTCAACCGCGTTGCGATCGCGGGCCGATACCCGGTGCCGCCGCGTCCCGCATCGTGAGCCTCGTCCCGCCGCCGGCGATCCCCGGAGCCGTCAACTTCCGCGACGTCGGCGGGCTGCCCGCCGGCACGGGGGTCACCCGGACCGGTGTGCTGTTCCGTTCCGGTACGCTCGCCCGGCTCGACTCCGCGGCGCGCGCGGCGATCGGTGGCCTGGGCCTGCGGCGCGTGGTGGATCTGCGGGACGAGGAGGAGGCGAGGGCTGAGCCCACCGTGCTCGAACCGGCCGTCGGGGAGACGGTCAGGGTGCCGCTCTTCCTGGGCTCGGTCGCCTCGTTCTTCGAGCGCGACATGAGCCTCGACGACCTCTATGCGCACATGATCGACGAATCCGCGCCGCGGCTGGTGTCGGTGGTGCGTGCGGTCGTCGAGACCCAGCCTGTGCTCGTGCACTGCACGGCGGGGAAGGACCGCACGGGAGTCTCCGTGGCGCTGACCCTGGCCGCGGCCGGGGTCGACGAAGACGCCATCGTGGCCGACTACGCGCGCACCGCCTCGACGCTCTCGCCCGAGCGGAACCGGCGGATCGTGGAATGGTTGCGTCGTGCGCACCCGGACGCGCGGCACCTCGAGGAGCTGGCCACCGCTTCGCCCGCACACGTCATGCGCGAAGTGCTGGAGCGGCTCCGTGATGCGTACGGCGCACCGGTCGACTATCTGCGGGCATCCGGGTTGCGCGACGACGAGATCGTGGAGCTGCGCCGGGTCCTCGTCGCGCAGCGCTGAGGTCGGAGAAGTTAGGCAACCCTATCCTTGGTGCGGTACAGTGAACGGGTCATGACCGAGAACATCTCCCACAGCGCCAGGGCCTGCCGCACCTCGAAGCACGTGCGCGCCCAGCACCTCGTGACCGCAGACGAGACCTCGCTCTCCGACCTCGAGATGCTGCTGACGACCCTGCCGCTGTGCTCGACCGGACGTGTCTTCGTGGAGGTGCCGGACGAGAGCCACATCGTCGACATCAGGGTGCCGGCGCGCATGACCATCACCTGGCTCGCGCGCTCGCAGCGCTCCGGTGAGCCGGGGAGCGGCCGGTCGTGCCGTCCCGGATGCGCGCTCTCCCGGGCCGTCGAGGCCTGGACGAACGAGATGCTCTGCAGTGACGAGGATGCCTGCGCCACCACGGTGACATTGCTCGGGGGGTATCTCGGCACCGCAGACATCGTGGACCATCTGGTCGAGGTCCGCGGTATCCCGACCGATCACATCCGCACGCCCGAGCGGTTCGGCCTGCTCTCCGCCCGCTGAGCTCAGCGGGCGCCGCGACGCACGTAGCGGCCGTCCTCGAGACCCGCTTCGATCTCGAACCGGTTGCGCAGCGGGTTCCGTCCGGCCAGGGCGTACAGCAGCGGCATGAGGAACCCGTACCGCCGCCACTGGCGTTCGTGGACCGCCTCGTGAGCCAGCAGCCGCTCGTCGAGCGCTCCGTCCCCGGTGAGGAAGCAGTTGCCCACGCAGACGCCGCCGCGCGGGTACGCCCAGGACGGCAGCCCGCGGAACACGTACAGGCGCCCGTGCCGCTCCACCCTTCCGCGGCTCCACAGTGTTCCCCACACCCAGCCGACCGTGCAGCCGTAGGCGTATCCGGCGGCGCTGATGGGGGAGTCCAGCAGGGCTGCCGGGATGAGCCGATCGATCCGTCGTCCGCGTTCCACGGCTTGTTCGGCGCGGGCGCGCCAGTCGGACGGCAGCTGCCCGCTCATGCCAGCGCCCCGACCAGTCGCAGTAGTGTCCCCATGTCGGCTGCGGCGCTCGCCGCCGAGGCGGGGGCGAACCCGGCCAGGGAGGAGCCGGCCAACGGCACGGCCTGGCGGACAGCCTTCAACGCCCGGATGAGGCCGGTGAGTTCGACGCCGAACGGTTCCGCCGCTTTGACTCCGGGCATGTCCGCAGGATCCAGCGCGTCCACGTCCACGTGCAGATGCACGGCGTCCGCGCCGAGCCCCGTCACGGCGTCCACCAGCTGGGACGGCTCGCGCAGATCGTCCGCGCTGAGCACCCGGATCCCCCGGGCGGCGATGTACGCGGACTCCTCCGCATCCAGCGATCGCGCCCCCACCAGGATCACGTCCGTGGGGAGGATCGTCTCGCGGGGGAGCGTCAGCCCTTCCGCGCCGTCGCCGAGGATGGCCCGCAGCGCCATCCCCCCGAAAGCGCCGGACGGGGAGGTGTCCGGTGTGTGCAGGTCTGCGTGGGCGTCCGCCCAGACGAGAACGACGCGTCCGGCACGGGCGGCGGACTCCCCGACCGCGGCGACGGCGACACTGCAGTCGCCGCCGACGGTGAGGGCCCGCTCCGGGTCGCTCCCCAGCGCGTCCTCGAGCGACTCGCGCACCTGGCGCAGCGCGCTGTATCGCTGGACGCCGGTGCCCAGTGCGTCGCCGGCTTCGAGCGGGACGGGCACACGCGTGCAGGAAGCACGGGGGAGGTCGCCTGCTATCGCCTCCGCTCCGTCGACCAGTTGCATGGCACGGGCGGATGGCGATCCCTGCCACTGCGGGACGATCACGAATCGCGTCACCGGCACTCCTCAGGAAGGGCGGGGCCGCGCCGAACGCGCGACCCCGCCGTGACTCACTGCTGGCTCTGCTGAGGCAGCTGCTGCTGCGGCTGCGCCTGGCCCTCGGCGCCCGCGCCGGAGCCCAGGGCGCCCTGCGTCGTGCCGCCGGCCTTCAGCGCGGCGAGCCGCGCCTCGACCTCGGTGAGCTCCCCGATGTCCTCCAGGCTCTCGAACTGCGCATCCAGGCTGGACGCAGCCAGTTCCGCCTTCCCGGCCGCGAGGGCCTCCTGGCGGCGGATCTTGTCCTCGAAGCGACCGATCTCGCTCGTGGGGTCGAGCACGTTGACGCTCTTCACCGCGTCGTGCACCTTGTTCTGCGCCTCGGCGACCTTGGCGCGCGCGAGCAGTTCGCTGCGCTTGCTCTTGAGCTGCTCCAGCTTCTGCTTCATGCCGTTGAGGCCGTCCTTGAGCTTGTCGACGACCTCCGTCTGCGCGGCGATCTGCGGGGCGGCCGCCTTCGCCTGGCTCTCCTCGGAGATCTGGCGCTGCAGCGCGATCTTGGCGAGGTTGTCGAACTTGTCGGCATCCGTCGTGTTCCCCGCAGAGCGCATCTCGTCGGCGCGTCGGCTCGCGGCGAGCGCCTTGCTGCCCCACTCCGCCGCAGCCTGCACGTCCTCCTGGTGGTCGCGCTCGAGCAGGCGCAGGTTCCCGATCGTCTCGGCGATGGCGGCTTCGGCGTCGGCGATGTTGTTCGTGTAGTCGCGCACGAGCTGGTCCAGCATCTTCTGCGGGTCCTCCGCAGAATCGATCATCGCGTTCACGTTCGCGCGGACGAGGGTCGAGATTCGTCCGAAGATGGACTGCTTGGCCATCGGGTTTCCTTTCCTAGAGGTCTTGTCCGGGGGGAGGGTGTTCCTGCGGCGGCGGATCAGAATCGGCCACCGCCTCGTCGGGATCGGCCGCCTCCGCTGAAGCCGCCTCCGCCGGAGCGGCCACGGGAGCTTCCGCCCGGTCGCGGACGGTACCCCCCGCCGCTGAAGCCCCCGCCGAAGCCGGAGCTGCGGCGGTTGTTCCCGAGCATCGAGCCGATCACCAGTCCGCCGAGCATGGCGCTCATGTCGCCGCCTCCCCCGGTGGGAGCGAACGCGCTGACGTCGCCGCGGGCGGACTCGGCCGCCGATACCGCCAGCTGGGATGCCCGCTGCGCGGACGCGAGGGCCTGCTCCGGGGAAGCTGCCTGCTGCTGCAGCGCCTGCCCGAGCGCCGCGCGTGCTTCGGCGAGACGGGTGCGTGCCGTCGCTCCCACCGCGCCGCGCCGTGCGGCGATGAAGTCCTCGGCGCCGGAGATCTGCGCCTGCGCCTGCGTGAGCGCAGGGGGGAGCATTTGCCGTGCGTGTTCCGCACGGGCTGCCGCGTCACGCGCGGTCTGCAGGAGCGCGTCCAGTTCCTCGTCCGCGGATTGCAGTCGCTGCAGGGTGGCGAGCGGATCCGCCGGGCCGGACGCCTGGCGGAGGTTCTGCGCCTCGGCACGGGCGGCCGCGACCGCGGCAGCGAGACGTCCGTCGGGGTCCGGGAGGGCGCCCGCGGCCGCGATGTCCCGTTCCAGCTCCGCCGCGACCGCCGGGATCTGCGCCGCTGCCGCACCGAGCTGCTCGTCGAGAGTGCCGACAGCCTGTGCGAGCGTGCGCGCCTGGGCGGTGGCGTCCTCCGCGGAGCGGATGGCGACCGCCGCCTCACCGGACGCGCCCCGGGCGAGGGCGCTGTCCGCCGCGGCGAGCTGCTCGTCGGCGAACCCCAGACGGTGGCGTGCCTGCGCGATGTTGTCGGCCACGGCGGCCACGGCGGAGGGGGCGTAGGCGGCGCCGAGCTGTTCCAGACGCGCGGCGGCCGGGCCGACCTCCGCATCCGCGGTGGCTCGCGCCGCCCGGACGCGCTCCAGAGCTGCGGGCGCGTCCTGCTCCAGTCGCCGGAGCTCGTCGAAGCCGGCGGCCTGCTCCTGCAGACGCCGGGTGGCCGACTCGCACAGCGAGAGCACCTCGGTGTGCCAGGCGCGGACCTGTTCCTCGGTGTCCGGGATGTCGTCGTCGAGCTGCTGACGCAGGGTGAAGGCGCGATCCAGCTCCGCCCGGGATTCGGCGAGGGCTGCCGTGAAGGGCGCGGTGGCGGACTCGGGGAACTGCGCGGCGGCGAAACCGAGTTCCTGCTCCCCGGTGCGCACGGCGTCGTCGGTCTGGACGAGGGCGGTGGCGGCGCGCCGGGCGAGGTCTGCCGTGCTCTCCTTGGGCGTGCCCACCGCGGCGGGTCCCCGCCGGCGGGAGCGGATGATGAAGAAGATCACCACGCCGATGATGGCGACGACCGCGATCACCGTGATCGCGATGCCGACCGAGCCGCCGGAGTCGGAGGATCCGCCGGGCTGTCCGCTCCCGCCGCCGGCAGCGGAGGCGATGCCCGCGGCCGCGCCTTCCACGGCGCCGGACCAGTCGTCGGCGCGGAGGGCGGGGAGCACGCCCTGCTGCTCGATGGTCGCGAGCTGGTCCTCGCTGAGCGGACCGGCGCTGTCGCCGGAGAGGTAGAACTGGCGCGCCTCGACCGCGATCGCCAACAGGTACTGCGTCGGGCCGAGGCCGTTGCGCTCCGCGGTCGTGTTCGCCCAGTCCTCGGCCGTAGACGGGTCGGTGAACTCGTCGACGTACACGACCCACAGATCCAGGCCGGTGTCCGCCGCGAGGGTCTCCAGCCGCGCCTCGGCGGCGCTCCGCTCGGCGCCGCTGAGCACACCGGCGTCGTCGACGACGTAACCGGAGCCCAGGTCGACCGGTGCGGTGGCGGATGCCGGCAGTGCCGCGCCGAAGACGAACACGAACACAGCAGCGAGCGCGAGAGCCCAGCGGGGTCGCATCAATGGCCTCCTTCGGAGCGCGGATCACGCCTGCTGCGAGTCTATGCAGTCGGGATGGGCCAGTGCCATCGGCCGGGAACGCGGGTCGCTCCCGCGAGGTGGGGCGGCGGATGGGTACGCTGGCGCACCGATGGACGACCGATACGGAGCAGACGTGCTCGCCGCCGGATGGCGCGAGCGGCACCAGCGCGCCCTCGCCCGGGTCGCGGCCGAGCGGGACCTCGTGGTGGAGGTCGCGGAGGACGGATTCTGCGGCGCGGTGACCTCCGTCAGCGGGGGGCTCGTCGAGCTCGAGGATCGGCACCGCCGGCGCCGGATGTTCGAGCTCGGACCGGGCTTCCTCGTGGACGGTGCCCCTGTGGTCCTGGTGGCGCCGACGCGCACCGCGGCCGCCGCGCCCGCACGCACCGCATCCGGATCCTTCGCGGTCGCCGACGCCCGCGCCCGGGTCGCCCGGCCCAGCCGGATCCTCGTCGAGGGCAGGCACGACGCCGAGCTCGTCGAGAAGGTGTGGGGGGACGACCTGCGGATCGAGGGCGTCGTCGTGGAGTACCTGCAGGGCGTGGACCTGCTCGCCGATCTCCTGGAGGCCGAGCCGCCCACCGCCGAGCGGCGCTACGGCGTGCTCGTGGACCACCTGGTGCCGGGCTCCAAGGAGGCGCGCATCGCGCAGGCCGTCGAGCGCGGCCGGCACGGCGCGCACGTCAGGATCGTGGGGCACCCGTTCGTCGACGTCTGGCAGTGCGTGACGCCGCGTGCGATGGGGATCCGGGCGTGGCCCGAGGTGCCCCGTGGCATCGACTGGAAGACGGGTGTCTGCCGCGCGCTGGGATGGCCCGCCGAGGAGCAGGCGGACTTCGCCCGCGCCTGGAAGCGCATCCTCGGATCCGTCCACAGCTACCGCGACCTCGAACCGGCACTCCTCGGCCGGGTCGAGGAACTCATCGACTTCGTCACCGCCTGACTACCCTGGGAGGGTGACCGAACCCGCCCCAGGAGTCTTCCGCGACCGTCCCGTCTCGTTCGTCCGCCGCAGCGGGCGCATGTCCGAGGCGCAGGAGCGCGCGTGGAGCGAACTCGCTCCCGCTCTCGTGCTGCCCGTCCCCAGGGATGAAGCCGTGACGAGTGTCGCCGCGGGATCGCACATCGACCCGGCAGCGGTCTGGGGCCGTGAGGCGCCGCTGATCGTGGAGATCGGGTCGGGTCAGGGGCATGCCATCGTGCACGCAGCCGCCGCCCGTCCCGATGCCGACTTCCTCGCCGTCGAGGTGTTCCGGGCGGGCCTCGCCCGAACGATGCTGGACGCCGAGCGCGCGGGGGTGTCGAACCTCCGTCTGGTCGAGGCCAACGCGCCCGAGGTGCTCGAACACCTCCTCCCGGCCGCATCCGTCGACGAGGTGTGGGTCTTCTTCCCCGATCCCTGGCACAAGAAGAAGCACACGAAGCGCCGGCTGGTGCAGCCGGTCTTCCCCCCGCTGCTCGCTCGCGCGCTGCGCCCCGGCGGGATCGTCCGCCTCGCCACCGACTGGGAGGACTACGCGCTGCAGATGCGCGAGGTCATGGACGCTGCGGCGCCGTTCGAACGCGACTTCGAGGGCGAGTGGGCCCCGCGGTTCGAGGGTCGCGTGGAGACCGCGTTCGAGGCGAAGGGGAAACGGGCGGGTCGTGCCATCCGTGACCTCGCCTACCGGTACTCGGGTCGCTGACGTGCCCGTCGGGGGAGGGGCCGCTCCGGTCGTGAAGGCGGACGTCCGCGCCGTGGTTCCGGCGCTGCTGGTGTGTCTGGCCGCACCGTCGTTCTTCGTGCTGCTCACCCCGTGGCTGGGCTGGGTGCTCCTGGCGGCGGGGCTCGGTGCGGCCTGGTGGCTGGAGCGGGGGGCCCGACCCGCGGCGGCGCACGCCGGTGAGGCCCGCCCGCCGTCGCTCCTCCGGGATCTTTCGCTGATCGCCCTGGGGATGCTGATCGTGAGCGCGATCCCGCTCGCAGCGGAACTCGACAACGCCGCGATGGTGCGGTTCACCCTCGCACTCGGCGGTGCCGTGGCCGTGCCCTATGTGGTCTCGCGGTTCGTCTACCGGGACCACGCCATCCGGTTCCCGTGGCGCGGGGGTGGACGGTGGACGGCGTTCCAGTGGTCGTGGCTGCTCGCAGTCCTGGTCCTCGGATGGCTCATCCTGCCGTTCTACTTCATCACGTCGGGGGTGTACCAGAACTGGCCCGTCGTCGACACGCCCGACCTCATCGCCCGGCTGTTCGTCGGTGTGGGTGCGGTGGGGATCTGGGACGAGCTGTTCTTCATCTGCACCGTCTTCGCCCTGCTGCGCCGTCACCTGCCCGTTCCCGTGGCGAACGTCCTGCAGATGATCGTCTTCGTCTCGTTCCTGTGGGAGCTGGGCTACCGGGAGTGGGGGCCGGTGCTCACCATCCCGTTCGCGCTTCTCCAGGGGTACATCTTCCTGAGGACGCGGTCGCTCGCCTACGTCGTGACCGTCCACCTGCTGTTCGACGCGGTCGTCTTCGCCGTCCTCGTGCATGCGCACAACCCCGGGATGTGGGACGGGATCTTCCTCGTCTGACGCTCCCGGCGCGGCCGGTGATCGGGAGGGGCCCGCGCGGATGGTAATCTCGACCGGTACGCCTCCGTAGCTCAGTGGATAGAGCGCCGGTTTCCGGTACCGTAGGTCGCAGGTTCGACTCCTGTCGGGGGCACGGACGTGAAGCGCCGCCTGTTCGCAGGCGGCGCTTCGTCGTTCTCCGCATCGGGTTCCTCCGCCCCGCGGGACCTTCGCCCTTCGCGGCGCGGCCGGGGTTTGCTGTCATGGGCGTATGAGCCAAACAAACCCAGAGAGCGCGCACCTCTACCGCCACATCGTGGTGGGCGTCGACAGTTCTGACCAATCCGCGGCCGCCCTCCACCACGCCTGCCTCCTCGCCGAGGAGTTCGACGCTCGGCTGACGGTCGTCCTGGTGTGGTCCCTGCCGATCGGTTACGACGGCGTCCTCGCATCCGGGACCGATATCGAGCGGAACGCGGGGACGGAGCTGGCCAGGATCATCGAGCAGGGCGTTCCCGAACGGGTCAGGGAGCGCGTCCGCGCGATCACGCGCTCCGGGGCGCCCGCCCCCGTGCTGATCGACGAGAGCGAAGAGGCGGATCTCCTCGTGATCGGGAGCCGCGGCCGGGGCGGCTTCGCCGGACTGCTCCTGGGCTCGGTCAGCACCCAGTGCGCGGCCCATGCGAAGTGCCCGGTGCTGATCCACCACTGACCCGCGGGGCCAGGACGATGTCCTGAGCGGCCCACCCCGAGCAGAAGGCCGCCGTCGGACTCCGACGGCGGCCTTCTGCTCGGGGACTTCTCTCAGCCGCCCTGGACCTGCTGTCCCGCGTCGCGAGCGCGGTCGGTCACGTTCCCGGCGGCGCCGGTGGCGTCCTCCTTCACATGGGAGGCGGCTTCAGCGGCGGTGTCCTTGACGGCCGCCACGGCCTCCTGGGCGGGCTCCTTGAGGTGCTCGCCCATCTCCCGTGCCGCCCCGGCGGCCTCATCGAGGAGGGGCTGCGCCTGGTCCTTGACCGCGGACGCCGCCGACTTCTCCTTCTCCGATGCCGGGACCAGGGAGGCGATCAGCAGCCCGGCACCGAACGCCATCAGTCCCACCGCGAGCGGGTTGCCCTGGGCCTTCGCCACAGCCTGCCGACCCGCGTCGGACACGCCCGCCACGGCGGACGAGCCGGAGTCGCGCAGGGCCGACCCGGAATCGTCGGCGGCGCCCATGATGCGCTCCCGCACGGACGTGACGGCGCCTTTCATCCTGCCGACTTGTCGGTCCACGATCTTGGACGGGGTCACCTTGTCGGCGAGGGCGTCGACGTCCAGTCCGAGGTCGCGCCGGGTCTTCTCGATGTCTTCACGAATCGCATCGGGTGAATCGCTCATCGGTTCTCCTCATTTCTCTTGATCGCATCGGGGATCTCTTTCAACGTCTCCACCGTCTGCGGTGCTCCGTCGACCTTCTTCATTTCCTTGCGTCCGATCAGGAACAGGATCAGGGCGATGACGCCCCAGATGACGGCGACGATCACCGCCGACCAGCCGAGCCCGACGAGGAACCCGAGTGCCCACCAGAGCGCGACGGACAGGAAGAACACGGCCATCAGCGCGCCGTAGGCGGCGCCGCCGTACATCCCGGCTCCCTTGCCCGCATTCTTCGCGGACGCGCGCAACTCGGCCTTGGCCAACTCGAGTTCCTGCCGCATCAGCGTCGACAGGTCGCGGCTGACTTCGCTGAGCAGTTCCCCGAGCGACGTGGTGGCCGCTCTTTCCTCGGACGGAGTGGGGACGTCCGTCATCGCCGGGTCCCGTCATCCGGGCGCGTGCCCTCCCAGGCGGCGCGGGACTCGTCGTACACGGGGGTGCCCACTTCGGCCGTGCCGGCACCGGCTGCGGCGACATGACCCGACCCGGGCGTTCCCACGTCCGGGATACCCGCGCCGGGAGGGACGACACCGCGCACGCCACCGGCAGGGGTGGGGGTGCTCGTCCCGGCAGAAGCACGGGGTGTCTGTTCGCCACCGCCCGTGGCGCCACCGGACGAGTCCGCAGCGTTCTCCGCGAGCGCGCGCGTCAGCCGTCCCACGGCGAGACCCGCGATGGCAGCCACGGCGATGAACGTGCCCGGCTTGCGTCGCGCGTACGATTTCACCTCGTTCAGGACGGATCCCGGGTCCCGGTCGCCGAGCCAGGAAGCGATCCCGTTCACGCGCTGAGCGACCTGCCTGACGACGTCGGTGGCGACGCCCGGGTTCTCCGCGCCTCGAGCCAGGGAGTCCAGCTCGTCGCCGACCGAGTGCAGGCCTTCGGCTACCCGATGCTGCTGGGTGGTGGCCTGTTCCCTGAGTTCCCGCTGCGTCTGCGCATAGAGGTCCTGCACCTGGTTCTTGGCCTCACCGGCGACGGAGGCGGCCTCCGTCTTGGCGGTCTCGACGACGTGCCCTGCCTCCTGGGACGCCGTCTGGGCGACCTGACCGGCCTCGTGCTTGGCCGTGTCGACCTTTCCGGATGGCTGGTTGTCGGCGGGGACGGTCGCGCCGTCAGTGCCGCCTGTATACGTGTCCGACATGGTTCTCCTTCGCTCCGACCGATCCGGGGGGAGGATCGGGTGGGTATCGTTCTACGTTTCCGACGGTGATCCGCGATCGGGGTTGACTGTGACCCCGCACTGTGGATCGAGCGTCGTGTTCGCGCCTCCCTCCGTTCCCCGGCCTTGCATCGGGCGAGCCCAGCCCTCACTCCCGGATCGTGCCGCCGATGTCAACGCTCCCGGTCATTCCGCCGACCGGGGTTACCGTGGCCCCATGCCAGCGGACGACGATGCGAGCCCGGGTGGTGTGGATGCCCTGCCGCCGCGCGCCGGGACCGTGTCCGTGGTCATCCCGGTGAAGGACGACGGCGCGGCGCTGGAGCGGTGTCTGCGTGCGCTCGGGTACCAGACCCGGCCGCCGGACGAGGTGATCGTGGTCGACAACGGTTCGTCGGACACGTCCGCGGATGTCGCGCGGCGCGGCGGCGCGGTCGTGGTGTCCTGCGCGACGCCCGGGATCCCGGCGGCGAGCGCGGCGGGATACGACCGCGCCTCGGGCGACCTGATCCTCCGGCTGGACGCGGACTGCATCCCGGATCCGCGTTGGGTGGAGGCATGCACGAACGTCTTCCGCGACCGTCCCGAGCTCGTCGCGTGCACCGGAGGCGCCCGGTTCACCGACGGGCCGCGGCTGCTGCGCCGTCCCCTCGCCGCCGCCTACCTCACGGCCTACGTCCTGGCGACGACCCCGGCGCTGGGGCACCGGCCGCTCTTCGGCTCGAATCTCGCGATGCGCAGCGACGCCTGGCGCACCGTCCGCACCCGCGTGCACCGCCATGATGCCGAGATCCACGACGATCTCGACCTGGCCTTCCACCTCGGCGCGTGCGGGCGGATCGGCTCCCTCCCGTCGGCGACGATGGGCATGTCCATGCGACCGTTCCGGAGTGCCCACGGGTTCCTCCGGAGGGTGCGCCGCGGCACCCGCACCGTCACCCTGCACTGGCCGGTCGATTTCCCGCCGTTCCGATGGGCGCGGATCGCCGCCGTCCGCCGTGGCCGGTCGCCGCGCCCCGGGTGGCGCGTCGGGGTGCGGGCGTCATGACCGATCCGGTTCTGTTCGGCCCCACCGCAGCGCCGGGCCTGCACGTGATGAGCGTCAACATCCGCCGACGAATGCGCAGCATGATGCCGGCCGACCGATGGACCCGGCGTGCCCCGGCGCTGGCCGACCTGCTGTGCAGCGAGGAACCGGCCCTGATCGGGATGCAGGAGGCGCTGCCGGACCAGGCCGCCTATCTCCGCGACGAGCTGGGCCCGGCGTACCGGATGGTGGGCCGAGGCCGCGAGACCGGCTTCCGGGGCGAGGGATGCCCGCTGTTCTTCGACGCCCGTCGGCTGGAACTGCTCGCCTGGGACCAGCAGGCCCTCTCCGACCGGCCGGACACCCCGGGGTCGGTGTCCTGGGGAAACCGGATCCCGCGCGTCATGGTCTCCGCGACGCTGCGCGACCGCGCGACGTCCGCTGTCTTCCTGATGACCAACACGCACCTCGACCACCTCTCCGCGCCGTCGCGGGTGCGCGCGGCGCGGGCCGTGCGCGAGCGTGTGTCCGCCGCGCGCGTGCCGGCCATCGTGACCGGGGACATGAATGCGGGGGAGCGGTCCGTCGCCATCCGGGAACTGCTCGCCGACGGCGTGCTCCGGGACTCCTGGACGGCGGCGGCCGAGCGGACGACCCCGGAGTGGGGGACGTTCCCGGCTTACCGCGCGCCGCGGCGCCGGCGCAAGCGCATCGACTGGATCATGGTGACGCCGGATGTGGAGGTCGTGCGGGCGGGGATCAACATCCGGCAGCCGCGGGGGCGCTGGGTGTCGGACCACCTGCCGGTGCAGGCCGTGGTCATCCCGCACGGAGAGGCCAGCCCGCACGGAGAGGACGGACAGGCGTGATCGAGAACTTCCTGCGGCTCCCGCGGGGGCCGGTGCAGATCACCGCCGACCTGCTGCGCCTGCTCGGGGTGATCAGCGTCGTCGTGGCGGGGGTGTGGTGGAGTCCCACGGATGCCGGCGTGCTCGCTTTCGCGCTCCCCGCCCTGTTCATCCCGCGGTTCGTCGGCGTGCGGGCCTGGTTCGATGTCACCTGCAACGTGGTCGTGCTGGTCGCGGCGTGGAGCAACGTCTTCGACCTGTACACCAGGGTGGCGTGGTGGGACCTGGTCGTGCACTTCACCTGCACCGGGGTCCTGGCCGCGCTCGCCTATCTGGGGCTGTCCCGGTTCGGCGTGGTGACCCCCACCGCCGATCCCGGATTCCGACGGGCGACGGGTGTCATCCTCGGCCTCGCGCTCGGGCTGGCCGTCAGCGCACTGTGGGAGATGGTCGAGTGGGCGGGCTACACGTTCATCAGCGACCGGATCTTCGTGACCTATGACGACACGATCAGCGACATGGCGATCGGCGGTCTCGGCGCGCTGCTGGCCGGCTTCGCCCTGGCCGTCCTGCCGTTCGAACCGGCACGACTGTCCGAACCGGCCCCGAGCCGCGTCGAGGTCTAGCGGCGGCACGCGGCGATGGCAAGACCGCGCGGGTGCTGCGGCGACTTTGTAGCGTGGGGTCATGTCTCGTAATGTGCGGTCGATGGCGTGTTCCCCGGAGGACGTGTTCCGGGTGCTGGAGAACGGATGGCTCTTCCCCTCGTGGGTGGTGGGCGCGTCCCGGATGCGGGACGTGGCGGCCGAGTGGCCCGCGGTGGGGTCGCGGCTGCACCATTCGTTCGGAGTATGGCCGGTGCTCATCGACGACTCCACCGAGGTCCTCGCCTATGACCCGCCCCGTCGCTTCGTCCTGCGGGCGCGGGGGTGGCCGGTGGGCGAGGCGCGCGTGACGATCGACGTCAAGCCGTGGCGTGACGGGTCGCTCGTGCGGATCCAGGAGGAGGCCGTGGCGGGGCCGGGACGGTTCGTGCCGCAGCCCCTCATGGATCTGCCCCTGCACTGGCGCAACACCGAGACGCTGCACCGCCTGGCCTACCTGGCGGAGGGGATGGCGCACGCCCGGCCCCGCCCGAGCAGCGTCGAGGCGGAGTCCTCGGACGGTGGGGGCGAGGCGGGGCGGTGAAGGCCGAACTCGACGCGATCGTCGTCGGGAGCGGACCGAACGGGCTGGCGGCGGCGGTCACCCTTGCCCGGGCGGGCCATCGCGTGCGCGTCTACGAACGGGCCGGGATCCCCGGCGGGGGCGCAGCCACGAGCGAACTGACGCTGCCCGGCTTCCGGCACGACGTGTGCTCGGCCGTGCACCCGCTGGCGTTCGAGTCGCGGTTCTTCCGCGAGTTCGGCCTGACCCGGCGGGTGCGCTTCGCCGTCCCGGAACTCTCCTTCGCGCACCCGCTCGACGGGGGGCGCGCGGCGCTCGCCTACCGGGACCTGGAGCGCACCCGCGACGCGCTCGGCGCGGACGGACCCGCCTACGCCCGGCTGATGGCGCCGCTGGCCGCGCGCGCGTCGGCGATCGCCGAGTTCACCGGGGCGACGCTGCTCCGGGTCCCGCGTGACCCCGTCGCTGCCGTGCGATTCGGCATCCATGCCCTCGAGCAGGGGACACCGCTGTGGAGCGCGCGGTTCCGCGAGGACGCCGCACCTGCCCTGCTCACCGGCGTCGCCGCGCACAGCATCCTGCACCAGCCGAGCATCGCCGGGTCCGGAGCGGGTCTCGCACTCGCCGCGTACGGTCACGCCCGCGGATGGCCCATCCCGATGGGGGGCAGCCAGGCGATCGTCGACGCGATGACCGATGACATCCGCGCCCACGGCGGCGAGATCGTGACGGAGCACGAGGTCCGTTCGCTCCGGGAGCTGCCCCGTGCCCGCGCGGTGCTGCTGGATGTGACCCCGGCCGCCCTGATCCGCCTCGCCGGCGACCGGATGCCGCCCCGATACCGCGCGGCGCTGGAACGCTTCCGGTACGGGGACGGCGTCGCCAAGGTGGACTTCGCGCTGTCCGAGCCGGTGCCCTGGGCGGACCCGGAGGTGCGGCGTGCGGGGACGGTGCACGTGGGCGGCACGCGCGCGGAGGTCGCGGCATCCGAGAACGCGGTCGGCCGCGGTCGGCTGAGCGACCGGCCCTACGTGCTCGTGTCGCAGCCCTCCTCGTTCGATCCCGGGCGCGCGCCCGCAGGACAGCACACCCTGTGGACCTACACGCACGTGCCCGCCGGTTCCACCGCGGACCGGGAGGAGGCCGTCGTCCGGCAGATCGAG
This sequence comes from Microbacterium caowuchunii, assembly GCF_008727755.1. Lineage (NCBI taxonomy): Bacteria > Bacillati > Actinomycetota > Actinomycetes > Micrococcales > Microbacteriaceae > Microbacterium > Microbacterium caowuchunii. The sequence goes on along the minus strand of NZ_CP044231.1, from coordinate 2,247,331 downwards.
CGCTTCGCGCCGGGGTTCCGCGACACGATCCTCGCCGCCCGCTCCCGCACGGCGGTGGAGGTCGCCCGGCACAATCCGAACTACGTGGGCGGGGACATCTCGGCCGGCGCGCCCAGCCTGATGCAGCTCGTGCGGCGGCCGACCCTGGGCCCCGACCCCTGGCGCACGCCGATGCCGGGGGTGTACCTGTGCTCCGCCTCGGTCAGCCCCGGCCCGGGCGTGCACGGGCTCGGCGGGTGGTGGGCTGCCCTCAGCGCGCTGCGGAACGAGTTCGGCACCCGCGCGCTGCCCGATCTCTCGCCGCGCTGACCCGCGCGGCCGGGATCGCCGAGTCAGCCGAGCAGGTGCTCGAGCAGGATCTTCGTGCCGATCCCGATGAGCACGAGTCCGCCCGCGATCTCGGCGGGCTTCTCCCAGCGGTTCCCCGCGCGGTGACCCAGCAGGACCCCGCCGTACGCGAGGACGGCGGTGAGCAGCCCGATGAGGATGACCGCAGGCAGGATGTCGACGTCGAGGAATGCGAGACTCAGCCCCACCGCGAGCGCATCGATGCTGGTGGCGAGGGCGAGCGCCAGCAGCCGGCGTGTCCGGATGCGTCCGGCTCCGCCCTCGGCGGGCGCCGAGTGGAAGGCCTCCCAGAGCATCCTGCCGCCGATGAGTGTCAGCAGCCCGAACGCGACCCAGTGGTCCACCGGGGCGATGACGGCGTTCAGCTGCGCCCCGACCGCCCAGCCGAGCAAGGGCATGAGCGCCTGGAAGAGACCGAAGGTGAGGGCGATGCGCAGCGCCTCGCGATGGACGCGGCGGCGCAGCCGGACCCCCTGCGCGAGCGATACCGCGAAGGCGTCGGCGGAGACGCCGATCGCCACGATCAGGAGGGTGAGCAACGACACGCGGGGGGAGTGCCTTTCCGCCGCCGACGTCCAGGGGATCTCGACACGGCATCGGGTGTCGAGAGTCCCGTCCGCGGTGCGCATGCTGTCGGCGTGCGGCGGACGCTCTCGTGCCCCCATCCTCCCAAAGGAGGGCTCGTCGCGCGGTTCGGGCTCCCGAAAAAGCGCCGCGCGCCGGTCAGCGGGCGGGTCGGAGCGCGGCCAGGGCGTCGGCGACGCGCTGCGCGAGATAGGCGTGCCCCGCGGACGTCGGGTGGTCCCTTCCGATGTCCCCCGTGTCGATGACCCACTCGTAGTCCTCGGGCGTTATCCACTCCTCGAGCACCGGTGAGATGTACGGCCACCCCCGTGCGGCGGCCAGCCCCGCGAGGTCCCGGTCGATCCGCGCGGTCGCGCTCTCCACCGGCAGGACCTGCGGCGCAGGGCCGAGCACCACGACCGGTGTCCCCGGGTAGATCCCGGCCAGCGCGTCCCAGGCGGCGGTCACCGCATCCGCGTAGCCCGTGTCCGGGAGGTGGCGGTCGTTGATGGATCCCTGCACGATGATCAGGTCCGGTCCCAGCCGCGGATCCATCCGCGCGATGCGCTCGCCGAAGGTGCCGATGCCCTCCCCGCCGGGAACGAGGTAGCCGCTGCCAGGGACGCCGTCGACGATCGTCTCGCCGTCGAGGAGCTCCGCGAGCACGTACGCGTACCCCTCGGCGGGCGAGCTCGCCGCGGCTCCCCAGGTCCAGGAGTCCCCGAACACGAGCACGCGGGGATGGTCGGGGAGGTCGACGGACGCCACGGCCACCGCATCCGCCGGTCCCGCTTCGGCGCGGCTGACCGCCGCGTCCTGGCTCGTCCACGGTCGCCAGAGCGCGAGGGCGCAGACCACGGCGATCGCCGCGGCCAGACCGGCCGTCACCAGCACGGAGCGGCGCGCACGGGAACGGGACATCCGGGTCATGCGACGAGCGTACGTCCTCTCCCGGCCACGCGGGGGGCAGGATCCCGCCGCCCGCGCCGAGAGGGCCGGGACGCGTGCGAGGATTGCTCGGTGCAACGCGCCGTGACCGCCGAACTGGACCTCGATCTGGGCTCCGCCGTCGACCTCATCTTCCAGATCACGGCCGCGCGATCGATGCCCCTCACGGCAGAGGAACTGACCTTCCGGCAGGGTGACCACGCGTGCACACCGACAGAGATCGTGGACCGCTCCGGTACGCGTCTGCACCGCCTCACGGCGGGGCCCGGCCCCCTGGAGGTGCGTTACCGCGCCACCGTGTCCGGCCGCGCGGATCCGGCGCCGACGAGCGAGCTGGAGACGATCGGCTACCTCCGGCCGAGCCGTTACTGCCAGTCCGACGAGGTCTTCGCGCAGGCCCGCCGCCAGTTCCGCGGACTCGACGGGCACGACCTCATCGCCGCGGTCTCGGACTACGTGGCCACCAGCGTGACCTACACGCCGGGCCTGAGCCTCGGCACGGACAGTGCGGTGACGACGCTCGCGAGTGGGCAGGGCGTCTGCCGCGACTACGCGCATCTGGTCATCGCACTGCTGCGGGCGATGGACGTGCCCGCCCGGTACACGGCCTGCTTCGCGCCGGGTCTGGAGCCGATGGACTTCCATGCCGTGGCGGAGGCATACCTCGACGGCTCCTGGTACGTGATCGACGCCACCCGCCTGGCCCCGCGGACGTCGCTCGTGCGGATGGCGACGGGCCGCGACGCGGCCGACTGCGCGTTCCTCAGCTACCACGGCGGTCATGTCGGGTTGGAACGGATGCGGGTGGACGCCGTGACCATCGATGCCGCCGACGCCCCGGACGACCACGTCGCCCTGGTCCGGATGGCCTGACCCGCCCGCCCCGTCACACCGCGAGACTGCACGCTGAGCACGAGACAGCGCGTGGCGACGTCCGTCTCGTGCTGCCGATGCAGTCTCGCGGGCGGGCGCGGCGGCACGAGCCGGGCGCCCGCGCAGGGAGGGCACCGCCCGCGAACGTAGAATGGGCAGGCTATGGATCCCGAACAGCTCTCCGCCGCCCTGCTCGCCGTCGTCGCCCCGCTCGCCGAGGCGCGACGCCCCGGCGCCGCGGCCGAACTGTCGGTGGCCGACGTCGTCCTCGACCGTCCCAAGAACCGCGACCACGGCGACTGGGCCTCCAACATCGCCCTGAAGCTCGCCAAATCGCTCGGCACGAACCCGCGCGAGTTCGCCGCGGAGATCGTCGGTCCCCTCTCCGCCGTGCCCGGCATCGCCGCCGTCGAGGTCGCGGGGCCCGGGTTCATCAACATCCGCCTGGATGCCGCCGCTGCCGGCGCGCTCGCCAAGACCATCGTCGAGGCGGGTGCCGCGTTCGGCACCAACACGACCCAGCGCGGCAACTCGATCAACCTCGAGTTCGTCAGCGCCAACCCGACCGGACCGCTGCACATCGGCCACACCCGCTGGGCGGCGCTCGGGGATGCGATCGCACGCCTGCTGCTGGCGTCGGGGGCGACCCTCGTCCGCGAGTTCTACATCAACGACGCCGGAGCGCAGATGGATCGCTTCGGGCGCTCTGTGCTGGCGGCCGTCGAGGGCGTGCCCGGCCCCGAGGACGGTTACGCCGGCGAGTACATCCAGTCCCTCGCCGCACGCGTGCGCATCGAGCACCCGGAGGTCGACGATCTCACCGGCGATGAGAAGCTGCACACCGTCCGCGAGCTCGCCTACCGGTTCCAGCTCGGCGAGATCCAGGCCTCGCTCGAGCAGTTCAACGTGCACTTCGACGAGTGGTTCTCGGAGCGCGTCCTGCACGCGCCCGGCGAGGACGGGCGACCCAGCCTCGTGGACGAGGCGGTCGAGCGCCTCCGGGCGCAGGGTCACGTCTTCGACCAGGACGACGCCGTGTGGGTGCGGACGACGGACTTCGGCGACGACAAGGACCGCGTCATCCGTCGCTCCAACGGCGAGTACACCTACTTCGCGGCCGACGCGGCGTACTACCTGAACAAGGGCGACCGCGGCTACCGTCACAAGATCTACCTGCTCGGCGCGGATCACCACGGCTACGTGCACCGTCTCAAGGCGCTCGCCGGCGCGGCCGGTGACGATCCGGAGAAGGACATCGAGGTGCTGATCGGGCAGCTCGTCTCCATCAACGGCGCCCGGCTCAGCAAGCGCGCCGGGAACATCATCGAGCTGGACGACCTGCGCGCCTGGCTCGGGACGGATGCCCTGCGCTACTCGCTCGCGCGCTACCCGGCGGACTCGCCGCTGACGCTGGATCCCGAGATCCTGCAGAAGCGCACGAACGACAACCCGGTGTTCTACGTGCAGTACGCCCACGCGCGCACCCACAACGTCGCCCGCAACGCCGCCGCATCCGGCATCGAGCGCACCGCGTTCGCGCCGGAGTCGCTCACGCACGAGACCGAGTCGGCGCTGCTCGGCGCGCTGCAGGAGTTCCCTCGTCTGGTCGCCTTCGCCGCGGAGGTGCGCGAGCCGCACCGCGTCGCCCGCTACCTGGAGGAGCTCGCCGGGCTCTACCACCGCTGGTACGACAACTGCCGGGTGATCCCGCTGGGCGACGAGCAGCCCACGGACCTGCACCGCACGCGTCTCTGGCTGAACGACGCGACCGGTCAGGTGCTGCGCAACGGCCTCGGTCTCCTCGGTGTGAGCGCACCCGAACGGATGTGACCCGCCCGTGAGCGCCGACACCCAGCCCACCGTGCCGTTCCCCGAGGAATGGCAGGAGCAGGATGCGGCGCCGCGCCGCCGGCGTTGGCCGTGGCTCATCGCGGTCCTCGCCGTGCTGGCACTCGCGGCCGCGGCCTGGTTCGCGGGGGAGTGGATCGCCAGGGACCTCATCACCAAGGGCGTCCGGCAGCAGATCGCCACCCGGCTCGACCTCGCCGCCGACCAGGAGATCGACGTCCAGATCCCCGGCTCCGTGCTGTGGCAGCTCGCCGCCGGGAGTATCGACGACGTCCGCCTGTCCTCGGACGACCTGCGTCTGGGTGACGTGAGCGCCGATGTCGTCGTCGACCTGCACGACGTCGCCCTCTGGGACGGCCCCACGATGGCGGACGGGGCAGCCACCGTATCGCTCGGCGCCGATCAGCTGCGGGCACTGCTGGCGACCGTCGACGGGTTCCCCGCCGACACGGTCGGGATCGCGGCCCCGGACATCACGGTGTCCACCGAGCTGTCCTTCTTCGGCGCCGCATTCCCTCTGGGAATCGCGCTGACCCCGTCCGCGGTCGACGGCGACCTGGTGCTCACCCCGGCGGCCATCCGGCTGGGGGATGCGGACATCACCGCGGATACGCTGCGCGACCGCTTCGGCGCCCTGGCCGATCCGGTGCTCGAGGGCTATCGGGTCTGCCTGGCCGAGTACCTGCCCGTCGGCGTCCCGCTCCAGGCCGTGCGGGTGACCGCGGACCGGCTGGTCGCGGATTTCGCGGTCCGCGGCAGCATCCTCACGGATGCGGCGGAGCGGGCGAAGGGCGTCTGCGCCTGAGCGGCACCGGCGTGCCCGGATGGAGCGCCCGGTCCGGCACGGCCGGGGGTCCGCGCATGACGGGCGCGGCATGGGCGGTGCTCTAGACTCGAGACACTCGCGACGGCGTGTCGTGGGGGGCACCCGCGGCCGAGCCCGATCACGTCGACCTGCAGCCACCACCGATTGGGTTACCTCTGTGTCCGCTTCGTCGTCCCGGCCCGCCGCACCGGCGTGGCTCGAGGTCCCGGCCGATCCCAATGACCTCGCCCCCGGCGTCTGGCCCGCCTCGGCCGGCCGGAGCGCGGCCGGCGGGCTGGAGATCGGCGGCGTGCTCGCGACGGATCTCGCCGCCCGCTTCGGCACGCCGCTGTACGTGCTGGACGAGGACGAGGTCCGCACCCGCGCCCGCCGCACGCTCGCCGCGTTCCGCGCGGCGGCCGAGCGGCACGGAACCACGGCGCGCGTGTACTACGCCGGCAAGGCGTTCCTGTCCACCGAGGTGGTGCGCTGGATCGACGAGGAAGGGCTCGCCCTCGACGTCTGCAGTCCCGGGGAGCTGGCGGTGGCGCTGGCCGGAGGAGCGGATCCGACGCGGCTGGGTTTCCACGGCAACAACAAGAGCACGGCCGAGCTCCGTCGCGCGGTGGAGATCGGGCTGGGCTCGATCATCGTCGACAGCTTCGACGAGATCGCCCGCCTGGGCGAGGTCACCTCGGGACTCGCGTCGCCGCAGACCGTGCTCATCCGGGTGAACACGGGGATCCACGCCGAGACCCATGACTTCCTGGCCACGGCGCACGAGGACCAGAAGTTCGGGTTCTCCCCGGATGCGGCCCGCCTCGCCGCCGCGCGGATCCGTGATGTGCCCGGATTGCGTCTGGCCGGGCTGCACTGTCACATCGGTTCGCAGATCTTCGGTGCCGACGGCTTCGCGGCGTCCGCCGAGCGTCTCGTGACCCTGCACGCCGAGCTCCTTCAGGGGGGCGACCTGCCCGTCATGAACCTCGGCGGAGGCTTCGGCATCGCCTACACGCGCGCCGACAGCCCGTCCGGCATCGAGGAGCTGGCCGACCGGATCGTGGATGCGGTCGCGCACAGCTGCGCAGCGCACGGGGTCGCCATCCCGCAGCTCGCCTTCGAACCGGGGCGATCCATCGTGGGGGCGGCGGGGGTCACCCTCTACACGGTCGGCACGGTGAAGCCGGTCGACCTCGGGGACGGACTCGGGCGCACCTATGTGAGCGTGGACGGCGGCATGAGCGACAACGCCCGTCCGGCCCTCTACGGTGCGGACTACTCCGCGCGCATCGCGTCCCGGGTCAGCCCGGACGCCCCGATCCTCACGCGGGTCGTCGGCTCGCACTGCGAGTCCGGGGACATCGTCGTGGATGCGGAGTACCTCCCCGGGGACATCGCGCGCGGGGATCTGCTCGCCGTGCCCGCCACCGGCGCCTACTGCTTCTCCCTGTCCAGCAACTACAACTACGTACCGCGGCCCGCTGTTGTCGCGGTGCGAGACGGAAGCGCGCGGATCATCGTCCGCGGCGAGACGGTCGACGACCTGCTCGCCCGCGATGTCGGCGCACCATCCTCGAGGAAAGGTCAGGCATGATCGACTACCGCCACCTGCGGGTCGCACTCCTGGGCGCGGGGGCCGTCGGGTCCCAGGTCGCCGCGCTGCTGCTCAAGCACGGGGAGGAGCTGGCCGACCGCGCCGGTGCCAGCCTGGAGCTCGCCGGCATCGCCGTGCGCGATCTGGACGCGCCCCGGGACACCGACCTGCCGCGGGAGCTGTTCACGACCGACGCCGACTCGCTGATCGTGGGCGCGGACATCGTGATCGAGCTGATGGGGGGAATCGAGCCGGCGCGCACCCGTGTGCTGCAGGCGATCAACTCCGGCGCCGACGTCGTCACCGCCAACAAGGCCCTGCTCGCCACCCACGGTCCGGAGATCTTCGACGCCGCCGACCAGGTCGGTGCGCAGGTCTACTACGAGGCGGCGGCAGCCGGCGCCATCCCGATCATCCGGCCGCTCCGGGACTCGCTCGCCGGTGACCGCGTCCAGCGGATCATGGGCATCGTCAACGGGACGACCAACTACATCCTCGACCGGATGGACACGGAGGGCGCGGATTTCGCCGACGTCCTCGCGCAGGCGCAGGCGCTCGGATACGCCGAGGCGGACCCGACGGCGGACGTCGAGGGATACGACGCGGCGCAGAAGGCGGCTATCCTCGCCTCCCTCGCGTTCCACACCGCCGTGCCGCTCGAGTCGGTGCACCGCGAGGGCATCACCGAGATCACGACGTCCATGATGGATGCCGCCCGGCACGCCGGCTACGTGATCAAGCTCCTCGCGGTCTGCGAGCGGCTCACCGGCCACGAGCCCTCGGCCAGCGGGGAGGCGATCTCGGTCCGGGTGTACCCCGCCCTCGTCCCTCGCACGCACCCCCTGGCCAGCGTGCACGGAGCCAACAACGCCGTGTTCGTGGAGGCGGAGGCCGCAGGCAGCCTCATGTTCTACGGCGCGGGCGCCGGCGGGGTGCAGACCGCCTCGGCCGTCCTCGGCGACGTCGTCTCGGCCGCTCGTCGACACGTGGCCGGAGGCGTCGGGGTCGGCGAGTCCACCCGCGCGAACCTGCCGGTGCTGGAGATCGGCCACGCCGTCACGCGCTACCAGATCACGCTCGAGGTCGACGATCGGCCCGGCGTCCTCGCGATCATCGCGACGATCCTCAGTGAGGGTCGCGTGTCGATCGCGACGGTGGAACAGACCGTCATCGCCGATGACGGGGAGGCCGGCGCGCGGGCGCGTCTGGTCATCGGAACGCACAAGGCACGGGAGCAGGACCTGAGCGACACCGTCGCACGACTCGCCGAGAGCGACGTCGTGGAGACCGTCGTCTCCGTCCTGCGCGTGGAAGGGAACTGACATGGCACACGTCTGGCGCGGAGTCCTCCGCGAATACGCCGACCGACTCGGCGTGACCGAGAACTCGACGGTCGTGACCCTGGGTGAGGGCGGTACGCCGCTGCTTCCCGCCCCCGCGCTGTCCCGCATCACGGGCGCCGACGTCTGGGTGAAGTTCGAGGGGATGAACCCGACCGGATCCTTCAAGGACCGCGGGATGACGGTCGCGCTCTCCCGCGCCGTCGAGCACGGCGCGAAGGCCGTGATCTGCGCCTCGACCGGCAACACGTCGGCATCCGCAGCCGCCTACGCGGCCCACGCCGGCATCACCGCGGCCGTGCTCGTTCCCGAGGGCAAGATCGCCATGGGCAAGCTCAGCCAGGCGGTGGCGCACGGCGGCAGGCTCATCCAGGTGCGCGGCAACTTCGACGACTGCCTCGAGATCGCGCGCGAGCTCGCCGACCACTACCCGGTGCACCTCGTGAACTCGGTGAACCCCGACCGCATCGACGGGCAGAAGACCGCGGCGTACGAGGTCGTCGAGCAGCTCGGCGACGCACCCGATTTCCACTTCATCCCGGTCGGCAACGCCGGCAACTACACCGCCTACACGCGCGGCTACCGCGAGGAGGCCGAACGCGGCGTCTCCACCCGGGTGCCGCGGATGTTCGGGTTCCAGGCGGCCGGTTCCGCGCCGCTGGTGCGCGGCGAGGTCGTGAAGAACCCGGAGACGGTGGCCAGCGCCATCCGCATCGGGAACCCGGCGTCCTGGCAGCTCGCCCTCGAGGCGCGCGACGCCACGGACGGATGGTTCGGCGCCATCGACGACGACCGCATCCTCGCCGCCCAGAAGCTGCTGTCGGAACAGGTCGGCATCTTCGTCGAACCGGCCTCTGCCATCTCCGTCGCCGGTCTGCTCGACCGGGCCGAGGCGGGTGTCGTCACCGCCGGTGCGCGCGTCGTGCTGACGGTCACCGGGCACGGCCTGAAGGACCCGCAGTGGGCCCTGCGCAACGCGGACGGCACGGAGGTCGCCCCGACCGTCGTGGACGCCGAGGTCTCCGAGGTCGCCTCGGTGCTCGACCTCGCCCCCGAGGCCGGCGCGTGACCACACCCCTGGGCCGCAGCGTCTCGGTGCGGGTCCCCGCGACGAGCGCGAACCTGGGGCCCGGCTTCGACACGCTCGGACTGGCGCTGAGCCTGTACGACGAGCTCGAGGTCACCGCGCTGGAGCCCGGCCGCCTCGAGATCGAAGTGGACGGTGCGGGCGCCGCTCAGGTGCCGCGCGACGCGTCGCACCTCGTGGTACAGGCGATCGCGTACGCCTACGCGGCCGTGGACCGACCGCTTCCGGGGCTCGCCCTGCGTGCGCGCAACGTCATCCCGCATGGACGGGGGATGGGGTCGTCGGGCGCGGCGGTGGTCTCCGGACTGCTCGCGGCGAAGGGACTGCTCGAGGGCGACGTGGAGCTGGGCGCGGACACCCTCCTGCGTCTGGCGACCGAACTAGAGGGCCACCCGGACAACGTCGCGCCCGCCCTGTTCGGCGGCCTCACGATCGCGTGGATGGACGAGAACGGACCGCAGCACAAGAAGCTGCTGGTGCACCGCGGGGTGTCCCCGATCGTGTTCGTCCCGGAGTTCACGATGTCCACCTCGGTGGCCCGCGGACTCCAGCCGGACCAGTTCTCCCGCGAGGACGCCGTGTTCAACGTCTCGCGGTCCGCCCTGCTGATCGCCGCGCTCACCCAGAGCCCGGAACTGCTGATGGCCGCCACCGAGGACAAGCTCCACCAGAGTTACCGCGCCGCGGCGATGCCGGAGACCGACAAGCTCGTCCAGGCGCTGCGTCGGGAGGGCTTCGCCGCCGTCGTGTCGGGGGCGGGACCGAGCGTGCTCGTGCTCGCCGACGGCCCGGGACGTCGTCTCGAAGCCGCCCAGGTCGCGGCGACGAACGCGGACACTCCGTGGGAGGCGCTCATGCTCGCCGTCGACTTCAAGGGTGGTACAGTGAGGGACAACGCGGAGGGTGCCACGTAACCAGCGTGTATCTGGCCTCCGTCGCAATCTGCGAACCACCGCGTGATCCCTTGCACCCGTCTCGTGACGAGTCCCCGTGACTTTCGTTGCGGACCGTTTCACCTGAGCGTGGGCGCGAGAGGGCCTCTTCTGTCGGATGCCCGATGAGATCACGCGCATCGACTCGTCACAAGGGAGAACTCGTGGAGTCCGTCTCCGAGATCCAGACCACCGATCCGAACGCCGACGACGCTGCCTCGCAGTCCGTCGCCCAGACCCAGGCGGACGCGCCCGTGGCCGAGCAGCCCGGCGACCTCGTCGCCGCGGCCGAGGCGCAGAGCGCCGCTCCGGCCGAAGCCGCTCCGGCGAAGGCGCCGCGCAAGCGCGCACCGCGTCGCGCCAAGAGTGCGGACGTCGCCGAGAAGGCCGCCGCGGAGGCGGCTGCCGCCGAGGCAGCATCCGCTGAAGCGCCTGTCGCCGAGGCAGCGCCCGCTGAAGCGCCTGCCGCGGAGACCCCGCCCGCTGAGGCACCTGTCGCCGAGGCAGCGCCCACTGAGGCACCTGTCGCGGAGACCGCGCCCGCCGAGGCCGCTCCGGCCGAAGCGGAAGCGCCCGTCGCCCGCAAGGCGCCGCGGCGGACCCGCAAGCCCAAGGCCGAGGCGGCAGCCCCGGCCGAGGCGGAGCAGGCACCCGCGGATGCGGCGCCCGCCGCCGACGCGGCGCCCGCCGTCGAGACGCCCGCGCCGGCCGAGGCCCGCGCCGACGCCGCGCCCGTCACCGCCGAGACCTCCGCCGACGACGCTCCTGCGGAGCAGTCCGCTGACCAGTCCGCCGCGGAGAACGCCGAGGACGGCGACCAGCCCAGCCGCGGCCGTGGCCGCAGCCGCAGCCGCAGCCGCAACCGCCGCGAGAGCGGCGAGCAGCGCGGCGAGTCCCGTCAGAACGCCGCCCCCGCCGCGCAGAGCGCCCCCGCGCAGAGCGCCCCCGCGCAGCCCGCGACCGAGGACGACGACAACGGACAGGGCAGCGGTCGTGGACGCCAGCGCAACAAGCGCCGCGGACAGCCGCAGAACGACGAGTTCGACACGGAGATCGGCGAGGACGACGTCCTCATCCCGATCGCGGGTGTGCTCGACGTGCTCGACAACTACGCCTTCGTGCGCACCACGGGTTACCTCCCCGGCACGAGCGATGTCTACGTCTCGCTCGGTCAGGTGAAGAAGTACAACCTGCGCAAGGGCGACGCCGTCGTCGGTGCCATCAAGCAGCCGCGCGAGGGTGAGCAGTCCGGCCGGCAGAAGTACAACGCGCTCGTGAAGGTCGACTCGATCAACGGTCTGTCCGTGGAGGACGCCGCCGATCGTGTGGAGTTCGGGAAGCTGACTCCGCTGTACCCGCAGGAGCGGCTCCGTCTGGAGACGGCCCCGGAGAAGCTGACCCAGCGGATCATCGACCTGGTGGCCCCCATCGGCAAGGGTCAGCGCGGCCTCATCGTCGCGCCCCCGAAGGCCGGCAAGACCATCGTGCTGCAGCAGATCGCCAACGCGATCGCGCTGAACAACCCCGAGGTCCACCTCATGGTCGTGCTCGTCGACGAGCGCCCCGAAGAGGTCACCGACATGCAGCGCACGGTGAAGGGCGAGGTCATCGCCTCGACCTTCGACCGTCCCGCCGAGGACCACACCACGGTCGCCGAGCTCGCCATCGAGCGGGCGAAGCGTCTGGTGGAGCTCGGTCGCGACGTGGTCGTGCTGCTCGATTCGATCACCCGTCTGGGCCGCGCGTACAACGTCTCGGCACCGACGAGCGGCCGGGTGCTCTCCGGCGGTGTCGACGCCTCGGCGCTCTACCCGCCCAAGCGCTTCTTCGGTGCGGCACGCAACATCGAGAACGGCGGATCGCTCACCATCCTCGCCACCGCGCTCGTGGAGACCGGCTCGAAGATGGACGACGTGATCTTCGAGGAGTTCAAGGGCACGGGCAACAGCGAACTGCGCCTGTCGCGCCAGCTGGCCGACAAGCGGATCTTCCCGGCCGTCGACGTGAACGCGTCGAGCACCCGCCGCGAAGAGATGCTGCTCTCGCCGGACGAGGTGAAGATCACCTGGAAGCTCCGTCGTGCGCTCGCGGGTCTCGACCCGCAGCAGGCCCTCGAGGTCGTGCTGGGCAAGCTCAAGGAGACGCACTCGAACGTCGAGTTCCTCGTGCAGATGCAGAAGTCGATGCCCGCGCCGACCGCGGGCGGTCACTCGCACGGGCACGAGAACAACATCCGCTGATCGGCGCCGCGGTGTCCGAGAGCGGGATGTTCGAATCCGTGAAGGCCCTCCTGGACGAGCACAAAGCCGTCCAGGAGGAGCTCTCCGACCCCGCGGTGCACGCGGACGCGGGTCGGGCCAAGCGGGTCAACCGGCGGTACGCCGAGCTGTCCCGCATCGTGCACGCCTACGAGGCGTGGACGGCGGCCATCGAGGATCTCGAGGCGGCGCGCGAGCTCGCCAAGGAGGACGCCGCTTTCGCGGATGAGGTCCCCGGGCTCGAAGCGCTCGTCGAGAGCACGCAGGAGAAGCTCCGGCGCCTGCTCATCCCGCGCGACCCCGACGACGCCCGTGACGTCATCATGGAGATCAAGGGCGGCGAAGGCGGCGCGGAGAGTGCCCTGTTCGCCGCGGACCTGCTGCGCATGTACCTGCAGTACGCGGCCTCCAAGGGATGGAAGACGGAACTGCTGGAACGGACCGAGTCCGACCTCGGCGGGTACAAGGACGTCCAGGTCGCGATCAAGGGGTCGAGTTCGGATCCCGCGCAGGGCGTCTGGGCTCACCTGAAGTACGAAGGCGGCGTGCACCGCGTGCAGCGCGTCCCCGCGACCGAGTCGCAGGGCCGCATCCACACGTCCACGACCGGCGTGCTCGTCTTCCCCGAGGTGGACGAGCCGGACGAGGTCGAGATCAACCCGAACGATCTGAAGATCGACGTGTTCCGTTCGTCCGGCCCGGGTGGCCAGTCGGTGAACACGACCGACTCCGCCGTCCGCATCACGCACGTGCCGACGGGGATCGTCGTGTCGATGCAGAACGAGAAGTCGCAGCTCCAGAACCGCGAGGCGGGCATGCGCGTGCTGCGCGCCCGACTGCTGGCGAAGCAGCAGGAGGAGCGGGATGCGGTGGCCTCCGACGCGCGCAAGTCCCAGATCCGCGGGATGGACCGCTCCGAGCGGATCCGCACCTACAACTTCCCGGAGAACCGCATCGCGGATCACCGCACCGGCTATAAGGCCTACAACCTGGACCAGGTGATGGACGGGGCGCTGGACCCGTTGATCGAGTCCGCGATCCACGCGGACGAAGAGGCCCAGCTGGCCGCCCTCGCCGGCGACTGACACCCACTCCGTCCGTCCCGCGAGCGGACGCGACGTGTCACCAGAGGGGAGGGTGCGGCAGGGGACCGCGTGCCGACTCGAGCTGGGCGGCGAGGGAGACGATCGCCGCCTCCCCGCCGGGGCGGCCGACGAGCTGGACGGATACCGGATGCCCGCCGGCGTCGGTCGTGACCGGGACGGTGATGGCGGGGAGCCCCGCGACGTTCACGAAACTGCTGTACGGCGCATACCGCACCTGTTGCGCGAAGTTCCGCTCCGCATCCTCGGCATCGAACCAGCCCACCGGCCGGGGGGTCTGCGCCAGAGCGGGCGTGAGCACGGCGTCGGAGCCGCCGAACGCCGCGATCGTCTCGCGCTCGAAAGCGTTCGCGGCGGCCAGCGCATCGAGGACCCGCGTGGCGGAGAGGGCTCTGCCCTCGCGGACGAGCCAGGCCGTGACGGGTTCGACGAGTCCCAGCTGCTCCTCGGTGAGTGGCAGCCGCGCGGCGCTCGCCCGCCACACGACGTGGAACATCGCGGCGTACCCGTGCGGTCGCCAGTCGAGGGCGTCCACCGCGTGCCCCGAGCGGTCGAGCATGCCGGCGGCGAGGTCCACCGCGGCGCGTGCGGTGGGGTCGAGGACGATGTCTTCCGCGTCGTCCCAGGGCGAGACCGTGGTGACCCCGACGCGGAGGGCCGGCGCGGGGTCGAGCGCGGCGGGCAGGAGTTCACGGGCGTGCGGCGCGGTCAACGCGTGGGGGTAGGGGCGCAGCTGCCGCATGGCGTCCGCGAGGAAGGCTGCGTCGGCGACCGTGCGGGCGAGGGGGCCGGACACGGCGAGTCCGGCGAACGAGTCGACGCCGGAGCCGATCGGCATCCGTCCGCGGGCAGGTTTCAGGCCCACGATGCCGACCGTGGCGGCGGGGATGCGGATCGAGCCCCCGCCATCGGATCCGGGCGCGACCGGGAGGAGGCCGGCCGCGACGGCCGCCGCCGCACCGCCGCTGGATCCGCCGGCGCCGTGGCCGAGGTCCCAGGGATCGCGGGTCGGGGGAGTGAAGGCCGTCTCGGTGTACCCGGTGAGGCCGAACTCTGGCGTCGCGGTCTTGCCGAGACTCACCGCGCCGGCCTCGTCCAGTGCGGCGGCGAGTTCGTCGGAGCGCAGCGGAACGTGGTCGCGGAAGGCCCGCGAGCCGTATCGGGTCGGCACCCCGGCGCGCGCGACGAGGTCCTTGTCCGCGAGCGGGAGCCCCCACAGTGGGCCGGTTGCCGGGCGCGTGAGTCCGCGGGCGCGGGCCAGTGCCGCATCCCGGGTCACCTCGACGAAGGCGCCGATCGCGGGACCGATGCGCGCGATGCGCTCCAGGTAGTGCGCGGCGAGCTCATGGGGGAGCAGTTCTCCCGAGCGGAGTGAGGCCGCCTGCGTGCGGGCGTCGAGATCGTGCAGGGCGGTCATCCTCCGAGCCTAGGCCGCTGCGCCGGCCGTCCGCCCTCCTTCCGCCGCGCCCGCCGAGCCCCCTCGGCCTCGCGCCCGCATTCCCGCCGGCGCCGAGCGCCGGAGCGGGTCAGATCGAGTACTCGGGTGCGGTGAGGAGGGCGCGGGTGTCCTCTCCGGCACGGCGCACGCGCGCCTTGGCCGGGACGCCCACGAGGACGCTGTCCGGCGGGGCGTCCTTGGTGACCACGGCGTTGGCGCCCACGACGCAGCCCGCGCCGATCGTGATCGGGCCGAGGATCTTGGCCCCCGCACCCACCGCGACGCCGTCGCCGAGGGTGGGATGGCGTTTGCCGCCCTCGCGCTGACGTCCGCCGAGGGTGACACCGTGGTACAGCATGACGTCGTCGCCCACCTCGGCCGTCTCGCCCACGACCACGCCCATGCCGTGATCGATGAAGAAGCGCCGGCCGATGCGGGCGCCGGGGTGGATCTCGATGCCGGTGAGCCAGCGGGTCAGCTGCGACCCCGCCCGGGCGGGGAAGCGCAGACCCCGCACCCACAGTGCATGCCAGACCCGGTGCGCCCAGATGGCGTGCAGCCCCGGGTACAGCACCGCGATCTCGAGGCTGCTGCGGGCGGCCGGATCCCGCAGGCGCGCGGACGCGATGTCCTCGCGCATACGGGACCCGACCGAGGCGAGACCCATCAGTCCTCGCGGAGGTCTTCGAACAGGGCGGTGGTCAGGTAGCGCTCACCGGTGTCCGGGACGATGACGACGATCCGCTTGCCGGCGTTCTCCTGGCGCTTGGCCAGCTCCAGCGCGGCCCAGACCGCGGCGCCGCTGGACATGCCCACGAGCAGGCCCTCGCGCGCGGCGAGCTCGCGCGCCACGCGCAGGGAGTCCTCGAAGCCCACGTCGACGACCTCGTCGATCACCTCGCGGTCGAGGATCGCGGGAACGAAGTTCGGGCCGATGCCCTGGATCTTGTGCGGCCCGGGGTGTCCCTCGGTGAGGATGGGGGAGTCCTTCGGCTCGACGGCGACGATGCGCACGCCCGGCACCTTCTCCTTCAGCACCTGGCCGACGCCGGTGATCGTGCCCCCGGTACCGATGCCGGCGACGAAGAGGTCCAGCCGTCCGTCGGTGTCGCGCAGGATCTCCTCCGCGGTGGTCTTGCGGTGGATCGCGGGGTTCGCCTCGTTCTCGAACTGACGGGCCCACACCGCGCCCGGGGTCTCGGCGACGATGCGCTGGGCCTCGTCGACCGCGAGGGCCATGCCCTTCGTGGGGTCGGTGAGGACGAGTTCGGCGCCGAAGGCCTTGAGCAGGATGCGGCGCTCCTTCGACATGGAAGCGGGCATCGTGAGGATGACCCGGTAGCCGCGGGCGGCGCCGACCATCGCCAGTGCGATGCCGGTGTTGCCGCTCGTCGACTCGACGATCGTGCCGCCCGGCTTCAGCTCGCCGGAGGCCTCTGCGGCGTCGACGAGGGCGATGCCCAGGCGATCCTTCACGCTGGACGCGGGGTTGTAGTACTCGAGCTTGACGAGGACCTCGGCGTCGAGACCTTCGGTCACATGGTTCAGCCGCACGAGCGGTGTGCCGCCGAAGGCGGTTGTGATGTCGGAGTGGATTCCGGGCATGGCGGTGGCCTTTCGGGAGACGGAGGTCGCCCGACCAGCCTAGGCGAGCGCCGCCGGGACGGACCCGAATATGACGGCCGGATAGGGTGGATGCAGCCATGACCTCCGTCGATCAGCCCCCCGCGTCCACGCCCGCATCCCGCCCGCTCGGGCTCGTCCTCGACGAGATGGCCGCGCTGTTCACGGACGCGGGCATCCTCGATCCCCGCGTCGACGCGGAGCTGCTCGCCGGCCATGTGCTGGACCTGCGGCGGGGAGGGGTGCAGGCCGCCGCCTTCCGGGGCGACGAGGTCTCCGCCGCCGACGCCGCACGGCTCGGTGAACTGGCCGCCCGTCGCGCCGCCCGCGAGCCGCTGCAGCACCTGACCGGGGTCGCGCATTTCCGGCACCTCGAACTGGCGGTCGGTCCCGGGGTGTTCGTGCCGCGTCCGGAGACCGAGATGGTGGCGCAGATCGCGATCGACGCACTCCGTGCGGCCGCGTCACCGGCCCCCGTGGCGGTCGATCTCGGCACCGGTTCCGGCGCGATCGCGCTCGCCCTCGCCACGGAGGTGCCGCACGCGCGCGTGCACGCTGCCGAGAACTCCGCGGACGCGTACGCGTGGACCGCCCGCAACTTCGAGGGGGTGGGCGCCGCCAACGCGCACCTCGCATTCACGGATCTCGCATCCGCGTTCCCCGAGCTCGACGGCACCGTCACCGTCCTGGTCTCGAACCCCCCGTACGTCCCGGATGCCGCCATCCCGCGGGATCCCGAGGTGCGCCTGTACGACCCGCCGCAGGCCCTCTACGGGGGCGCGGACGGCCTGGACGTCGTCCGGGTACTGGCTGAGGTGGGTCTCCGGCTCGTGCACCCGGGCGGGCTGATCGTGATCGAGCACGGCGAGCTGCAGGGGGAGGGCGTACGCGACGTCCTCGCCTCGGCGGGGTGGCTCGCGACCGCCACGCACCGCGACCTGACCCTGCGCGACCGGGTGACGACGGCCGTCCGCCCCTGAGGCGACGGGGCGCGGCACGTAGACTGGTGTCGTCATGTCCTCTTTCTTCGACTGCCGAGACGAGTCGCAGCTGCTCGCCGGCATGCGTCAGGCGCGCCAGGCGATCGCCCGCGGCGAGCTCGTCGTCATGCCGACCGACACCGTCTACGGGATCGCCGCCGACGCCTTCAGCCCCGCCGCGGTGGCCGCGCTGCTGGCGGCGAAGGGCCGGGGTCGACAGCAGCCGCCGCCCGTGCTCGTCGCGGGACTGAACACGGTCCGCGCCCTGGTGAGCGACCTGCCGGAGCCGGTGGAACGCCTCGTCGAGACGCACTGGCCGGGCGGGCTCACGATCGTGCTGCCCGCGCAGCCCTCGCTCTCCTGGGATCTGGGGGAGACCCGCGGAACGGTCGCCGTGCGGATGCCGGCCCATCGTCTCGCCCTCGAGCTGCTGGAGGAGACCGGGCCCCTCGCCGTCTCGAGCGCCAATCTGACCGGCCGTCCCGCCGCCGTCGACGCGTTCTCCGCCCGGGACATGCTGGGTGACAGCGTGGCCGTGTACCTCGACGACGGAGCGAGCATCACCGGTGTCCCCTCCACGATCGTCGACGCGACCGCCCTCGCGCACGGGGGAGGAGGCCGCGCCCGGGTCCTCCGTCACGGCGCGGTGTCCTTCGCCGAGCTGGCCGCGGTCCTCGGCGACGCGCTCGAACCGGAACCCGAGCCGGCAGAGGGCGCGGACGGTCCCGCGTGAAGCAGTACCTCCTCATCGCGGTCGTCACGGCGGTCATCACCTTCGCGCTGTCCTGGGCCGTCTGGAAGATCGCGATCCGGTACAAGCTGCACCCGCCGATCCGTGAGCGCGACGTCCACACCCGGCCGACGCCCCGGCTCGGCGGGATCGCGATGTTCCTCGGCGTGCTGGCGGCGTTCGCGATCTCGTCCCAGATCTCGTTCTTCAGCATCTTCTGGGCAGATCCCTGGCCCGTGCTCTCCATCCTCGGTGCCACCCTCCTCATCGTGATGGTCGGGATCGCGGACGATCTGTGGGACCTGGACTGGATGATCAAGCTGGCGGCGCAGTTCCTCGCCGCGGGGATCATCGCCTGGTTCGGCCAGATCCAGATCTATGCGCTGCCGATCGGCGGTCTCACGGTCGGATCCAGCTGGGTGAGCTTCCTGCTCACCGTCCTGTCCATCGTCATCGTCATGAACGCGGTGAACTTCATCGACGGACTGGACGGGCTCGTCGCCGGGGTGTGCCTGATCGCCAACACGATCTTCTTCGCCTACTCCTACCTCCTCGCCCGTGACACCGGGGCGAGCACCTACTTCAACCTGGCCTCGTTCATCGCGGTGGTGCTGATCGGGGTGTGCGCCGGGTTCCTGCCGCTCAACTGGCATCGCGCGAAGATGTTCATGGGGGACTCGGGCGCGCTCATGCTGGGGCTGCTGATGGCGACGTCGGCCGTCGCGATCACGGGACAGCTGGATCCGGCCGTCCTCGATCCGGACACCCTGGGCCGCTCGCAGCTGCTGGGTGCGTTCATCCCGATCCTGCTGCCGGTCGCCGTGGTCCTCCTCCCGCTGCTGGACTTCGGGTCCGCGGTCCTGCGGCGCATGCGTGCCGGCAAGTCGCCGTTCTCCCCGGACCGCAAGCACCTGCACCATCGGATGCTGGACATGGGCCACTCGGACCGTGCGGCCGTGCTCATCTTCTACTCCTGGACAGCGGTCATCGGCATCGCCGTCCTGCTCATGTACATCGCCACGCGCGAGGACTGGTTCGGCCAGTACTGGATCGGCGTCGCCTTCGGGGTCGTGGGCATCGCCGCCTGCCTCGTGGTGACCGTGATGCCCACGCGACGGCCCATCCCCGAATCCACGCCCGACGACCGGCTTCCCGCCGAGGAGACCCCATGACCCCACCCACCGTGTCCAGTACACCGATCCTTCGCACCGCTCTCGTGTTCTCCGGGATCGTGACGGCGGTCCTCCTGGTCGTCGGCGCCGTGGTCGGCTTCCTCGTCGCCGGCGCCCCCGGTGTCGGCAGCGCCCTCTCCGGGGTCCTCGTCGCCGCGATCTTCCTCGGCATCACCGCCGCCAGCATCCTCATCGCGAACCGCTGGTTCGGTGATCCGCTCTATGTGCCGATCTTCTTCGGGATCGTGCTGGGCGGATGGATCCTGAAGCTGGTGCTCTTCATCGTCGCGCTGTTCATCCTGCGCGGTCAGGACTGGGTCGAGCCCGGGGTCTTCTTCGTCGCGCTCGTGGTGAGCGTGATGGCCTCCCTGGTCGTGGACGTCGTCGTGATGATGCGGATGCGCCTGCCCAACGTCAGCGACACGCGGCTTCCCACCGATCCGGAAGAGGGCGATCGGCGCTCCCGTGGGGCGGAAACGAACGATGGGACTCCAGGAGTTTGATAGTGTTTAACCGCACCCGTCCGCGAGCGCCAGAGTGCCAGAACGCGGTGTACACCGACCATCGTCGCAACGGTTTCAACCGATGCCCCGAAGCTGGAGCCTGTGCTGTTTAGTCAAGCTGCGACACTGATCGCCACCGCCGAGTCCTCAGACGAATTCCACGCTCCGACGATCGGGGAGTTCTTCCCCGACGCGCTGCTCTTCGAGGGCACCTGGTTCGCCATCACGCGAATCAACCTCGTCCAGATGCTCGCGACCGTCGTGCTCATCCTGCTCTTCGTGATCGGCACGCGGCGCATGCGCCTCATCCCGACCCGCTTCCAGAGCGTCATCGAGATGGGCCTCGACTTCGTCCGGGTCAACATCGCGCACGACCTGCTGGGGCGCAAGGACGGCAACCGCTTCCTGCCGATCCTCACCACCCTCTTCTTCATGATCCTGTTCATGAACATGACCGGTGTGATCCCGGGCCTGAACATCGCCGGAACGAGCGTCATCGCGGTTCCGCTGCTGCTGGCCCTGGTCGCCTACGTCACGTTCATCTACGCGGGCATCAAGAAGAACCCCGGCGCGTTCTTCAAGAACTCGCTGATGCCGTCCGGTGTGCCGTGGCCGCTGTACATCATCATCATCCCGCTCGAGTTCCTCTCGACCTTCATCATCCGGCCGATCACGCTCACGCTGCGTCTGCTGATGAACATGATGGTCGGGCACCTCATGCTCGTGCTGTTCTTCGCCGCCACCCAGTTCTTCATCTTCAGTCTGGGTGGGCTCTGGACGGCGCTGGGAGCCGGAACGCTCGCGTTCGGCTTCGTCTTCACCCTGTTCGAACTCTTCGTCGCCTTCCTGCAGGCGTACGTATTCGCCATCCTCACCGCGGTCTACATCCAGCTCGCGGTGGCGGAAGAGCACTGATCCGGTCGGCTCACGCCGCCCACAACGAAAGGAAAACCCCGTGGACGCAACTACGGTTCTCGCCCAGGTGTCCGGTTCGATCGCGACCGTCGGCTACGGCCTCGCCGCCATCGGCCCCGCCATCGGCGTGGGCATCGTCGTCGGCAAGACCATCGAGGGCGTGGCACGTCAGCCCGAGCTCGCCGGCCGCCTGCAGGTGCTCATGTTCATCGGTATCGCCTTCACCGAGGCGCTCGCCTTCATCGGTATCGCCACCGGCTTCATCTTCGGTTTCTGATCTCGACCTATCCAAGTAAGGAGACAGGATGCTGAACGCTCTTGTCACCCACGCGGCCGAAGAGGGCCACGAGGCGGCGCAGAATCCGCTCCTGCCGGCGATGTACGACATCGTGTGGTCGGCGGTCTGCTTCGTCATCATCCTCGTCGTCTTCTGGCGCGTGGTGCTGCCGAAGATGCAGAAGCTGCTGGACGAGCGCGCGGCCGCCATCGAGGGGAACATCGCGAAGGCCGACGAGGCCCAGCGACAGGCGGAATCCGCCCTCGAGCAGTACACCGCTCAGCTGGCCGAGGCCCGCAAGGAGGCCGGTGAGATCCGTGAGGCCGCCCGCGAGGACGGCAAGAAGATCGTCGCCGAGGCGAAGGAGTCGGCTTCTGCCGAAGCCGCTCGCGTCACCGCGCAGGCCCACGCACAGATCGAAGCCGAGCGTCAGGCGGCGCTCGTGTCCCTCCGCGGTGAGGTGGGCGCTCTCGCCCTCGACCTCGCCGGCGGTGTGATCGGCGAGAAGCTGAACGACGATGCGACCGCTCAGGGCGTCGTCGACCGGTTCCTGGCCGAGCTCGAGGCATCCGAGAAGGCGACGAAGTAATGGGAAGCGCGACCACGCAGGCCCTCTCCGTGACGAACGCCGCACTGGCTGCGGCGAGCGGCATCGACCTGACCGTCGCGAGCGAGCTTTTCCAAGCCGCTCGCGCGGTCGGCGCCTCCTCGCACCTCTCGGCGGCGCTGGCCGACTTCCCGGCCCCGGCCGAGGCGCGGGCCAAGGTCGTCGCGGACGTCTTCGGCCCGGTCTTCGCACCGGTGACCATCGCTCTGCTGACCACGGTCACGCAGCAGCGCTGGTCGTCGGCTGCCGACCTCGTGGACGGCATCGAGGAGCTCGCCGTGCGGGCTGCGTCGGTCGCGGCTTCCGATGTCGACCTGGAGGGGGAGCTGTTCCGCTTCTCCCGGACGGTCACCGAGAACCCCGAACTCGAACTCGCCCTCGGCAGCCGCGTCGGCGACTCGGTCGCCAAGAGCGAGCTCGTCACGAAGCTCATCGAGGGACGCGAGAGCGCCGCCACGGTGCTCGTGATCTCCTCGCTCGTGCGTCAGACGCGCGGGCGCCGGGTGCGTCAGCTGCTCACCCGGGCGATGGCGATCGTCGCCGACCAGCGCTCGCGGGTCATCGCGACGGTGGTCACCGCCTCCGAGCTCACGCCGGCGCAGCGGGAACGACTGATGTCGAGCCTGTCGCAGCGGTACGGTACGGAGATCTCCCTGAACACCGTCATCGACCCGTCGATCGTGGGCGGGCTGCGCGTGCAGGTCGCCGACGACGTCATCGACGCGAGCGTCTCCGCGAGGCTCGCCGACCTCCGCCAGCGACTCGCAGGCTGAGCACAGATTTCCCGCCTCCGGGCGGAGACTTCGGGGCCGAGGCCCCATGAACCGAAGGAAGACAATGGCAGACATCTCCATCAGCCCCGACGTCATCCGTGACGCCCTGAAGGACTTCGTCGCGGCATACGAGCCCACCGGCGCCGTGGCTGCCGAGGTCGGCACCGTCATCGACGCCGCGGACGGCATCGCTCACGTCGAGGGACTGCCCGGCGTGATGGCGAACGAGATCGTGGTGTTCGCGGACGGGACCCAGGGTCTCGCGCAGAACCTCGACGAGAACGCGATCGGTGTCGTCGTGCTCGGCGACTTCGCCGGAGTCGAGGCCGGTCAGTCGGTCACCCGCACCGGCGAGGTCCTCTCCTCCCCGGTCGGCGACGGATTCCTCGGCCGTGTGGTCGACCCGCTCGGCAACCCGATCGACGGTCTCGGACCGGTCGAGTCGGAGGGTCGTCGTGCCCTCGAGCTGCAGGCGCCCGGCGTCATGCAGCGCAAGAGCGTGCACGAGCCCCTGCAGACCGGGATCAAGGCCATCGACGCCATGATCCCCGTCGGCCGCGGTCAGCGTCAGCTGATCATCGGCGACCGTCAGACCGGTAAGACCGCGATCGCGATCGATACGATCATCAACCAGCGGGCGAACTGGGAGTCCGGCGACGTCAACAAGCAGGTCCGCTGCATCTACGTCGCCATCGGCCAGAAGGGCTCGACGATCGCCTCCGTCAAGGGTGCGCTCGAAGAGGCCGGTGCCATGGAGTACACGACGATCGTCGCGGCCCCCGCGTCCGACCCCGCCGGCTTCAAGTACCTCGCGCCCTACACGGGTTCCGCGATCGGTCAGCACTGGATGTACGGCGGCAAGCACGTCCTGATCATCTTCGACGACCTGTCCAAGCAGGCCGAGGCCTACCGCGCCGTGTCGCTGCTGCTGCGTCGTCCGCCGGGGCGTGAGGCGTACCCGGGTGACGTCTTCTACCTGCACTCCCGTCTGCTGGAGCGTTGCGCGAAGCTGTCCGACGAACTCGGCGCAGGATCGATGACGGGCCTCCCGATCATCGAGACCAAGGCGAACGACGTCTCGGCGTACATCCCGACCAACGTGATCTCGATCACCGACGGCCAGATCTTCCTGCAGTCCGACCTGTTCAACGCCAACCAGCGTCCGGCGGTCGACGTGGGTATCTCGGTCTCGCGAGTCGGTGGTGACGCTCAGGTCAAGTCGATCAAGAAGGTCTCCGGAACGCTCAAGCTCGAGCTCGCGCAGTACCGCTCGCTCGAGGCCTTCGCGATGTTCGCGTCCGACCTCGACGCGGCGTCCCGCCGTCAGCTGGACCGCGGCGCGCGCCTGACCGAGCTGCTCAAGCAGCCCCAGTACTCGCCGTACCCGGTGGAGGAGCAGGTCGTCTCGATCTGGGCCGGCACCAACGGCAAGCTGGACTCGATCGCCGTCGAGGACGTGCTGCGCTTCGAGCGCGAGCTGCTCGACCACCTGCGTCGTAACACGCAGGTCCTCGACACGCTGCGCGCGACCAACGTGCTGGACGACGACACCGTCGCCGAGCTCGAGAAGGCCACCGACGCCTTCATCCTGGAATTCCGTTCGGGCGATGGCGTGGCCATCGATGCTCCCGGCAGCGAGCAGTTCGCCGCCGCGGATGCCGAAGACGTCAACCAGGAGAAGATCGTCAAGGGCCGTCGCGGCTGAGCCTGAGAACACGACATCATGGGCGCTCAACTCAGGGTCTACAAGCAGAAGATCTCTTCTGCTCAGACCACAAAGAAGATCACGAAGGCGATGGAACTCATCGCGGCTTCGCGCATCCAGAAGGCGATGGCGCGCGTGCGCGCGTCCTCTCCCTTCGCGCGTGCCGTGACGCGTGCCGTCTCGGCCGTCGCGACCTACTCGAACGTCGACCACCCGCTGACGCGCGAGCCCGAGGTGGTGCGCCGTTCCGCGGTCGTCATCTTCTCGTCGGACCGCGGTCTCGCGGGTGCGTTCAACTCGCAGGTGCTGCGAGCGGGTCTCGAGCAGGCGGAGCTGTTGCGCCGCGAGGGCCGCGAGCCGGTGTTCTACGTCGTCGGCCGCAAGGCCGTCGGGTACTTCCAGTTCCGCCGGGTCGCCACCGCGGCCGAGTGGATCGGTGACACCGACACGCCGCACTTCTCCACGGCGGAGGGCATCGCGGACACGCTCCTCGAGGCCTTCAACCGGGGCGGCCTGGACGGCGGGGTCGACGAGATCCACCTCGTCTACAACCGCTTCGTCAGCATGATGACCCAGACGCCGGAGACCGTGCGTCTCCTGCCGCTCGAGGTCGTCGACGCCGGCGAGGCGACGTCCGCGGAGACCCCGGTCTACCCGTTGTACGAGTTCGAGCCGGACCCCGAGACTGTGCTCGATGCGCTTCTGCCGGTCTACATCCAGAGCCGCGTCTTCAACGCCCTCCTGCAGTCGTCGGCCGCGAAGCACGCCGCCACGCAGAAGGCGATGAAGTCGGCCAGCGACAACGCCGACAAGCTCATCACCGACTACACCCGCCTGCGCAACAATGCGCGCCAGGCCGAGATCACGCAGCAGATCGCCGAGATCGTCGGCGGTGCCGACGCGCTCGCGTCCGGCAAGTAGAAAACGAGGAAGAGACAATGACCACCACCGCAACGGCCGAGAAGGCGGAGACCGCCGTCGTCGGGCGCATCGCGCGCGTGACCGGCCCCGTCGTCGACATCGAGTTCCCGCACGATGCCATCCCCGACATCTACAACGCGCTGAAGACGACGATCGTCATCGGCGACACGAGCACCGAGCTCACCCTCGAGGTCGCACAGCACCTCGGTGACGACCTGGTGCGCGCGATCGCCCTGAAGCCCACGGACGGCCTCGTCCGCGGCCAGGAGGTCCGCAACACCGGCGGTCCCATCTCGGTCCCGGTCGGCGACGTCACCAAGGGCAAGGTGTTCAACGTCCTCGGTGAGGTCCTGAACGCCGCCCCCGGCGAGCAGGTCGAGATCACCGAGCGGTGGGGTATCCACCGCAAGGCGCCGAACTTCGACCAGCTCGAGTCGAAGACCCAGATGTTCGAGACCGGCATCAAGTCGATCGACCTGCTGACCCCCTACGTGCAGGGTGGGAAGATCGGTCTGTTCGGTGGAGCCGGTGTCGGCAAGACCGTCCTCATCCAGGAGATGATCCAGCGCGTCGCGCAGGACCACGGTGGTGTGTCGGTGTTCGCCGGTGTCGGTGAGCGCACCCGTGAGGGCAACGACCTCATCCACGAGATGGAGGAGGCGGGCGTCTTCGACAAGACCGCCCTCGTGTTCGGCCAGATGGACGAGCCGCCGGGGACGCGTCTTCGCGTGGCCCTCTCGGCGCTGACCATGGCCGAGTACTTCCGCGACGTGCAGAAGCAGGACGTGCTGTTGTTCATCGACAACATCTTCCGCTTCACGCAGGCAGGCTCCGAGGTCTCGACGCTCCTCGGCCGCATGCCCTCCGCGGTGGGTTACCAGCCGAACCTCGCCGACGAGATGGGTGTGCTCCAGGAGCGCATCACCTCGACGCGCGGTCACTCGATCACCTCGCTGCAGGCGATCTACGTCCCCGCCGACGACTACACCGACCCGGCCCCGGCGACGACCTTCGCGCACCTCGACGCGACGACCGAGCTCTCCCGTGAGATCGCGTCGAAGGGTCTCTACCCGGCCATCGACCCGCTGACCTCCACCAGCCGGATCCTGGACCCGCGCTACATCGGTGAGGACCACTACCGCGTGGCCACCGCCGTGAAGCAGATCCTCCAGAAGAACAAGGAACTGCAGGAGATCATCGCCATCCTCGGTGTCGACGAGCTCTCCGAAGAGGACAAGATCGTCGTGTCGCGTGCACGTCGCATCCAGCAGTTCCTCTCGCAGAACACCTACATGGCGAAGAAGTTCACCGGCGTCGAGGGCTCCACGGTCCCGATCAAGGAGACGATCGAGTCGTTCGACGCGATCGTCAAGGGTGAGTTCGACCACGTCGCCGAGCAGGCGTTCTTCAACGTCGGCGGCATCGCCGACGTTGAGGCCAAGTGGGCTCAGATCCAGAAGGAGAACGGCTGATCATGCCGCTCAAGGTCAGCCTCGTCTCCGCGGATGCGGAGGTCTGGTCGGGTGAAGCCTCGCTCGTGGTCGCGAAGACCGTCGAGGGCGAGATCGGCTTCATGACCGGGCACGAGCCGGTGCTCGCGATCCTCGCCGAGGGTCAGGTGCGCATCACGGAGAGCTCCGGCAACAAGGTCATCGCGAATGCTCAGGACGGATTCCTCTCCGTCGAGCACGATGAGGTCACGATCGTCGCGGGGAACGCGTCGCTCGTCTCCTGATCCACACCCTCCGGCGCGCGCCGTCCGTTTCGACGGGCGGCGCGCGCCTTTTCCTGTCGCCCGTCGAGGAGTCACCGCATGCTCGTCCTGCTTCCGCCCTCGGAGACCAAGCGCCCCGGGGGAGTGGGCGGTCCGCTCGCCCCCGGCACCCTCGCGCTGCCCGAGCTCGACGGCATCCGCATCCGGGTCCGGGACGCGCTCGTGGCGCTGTCCGCCGATCCGGATGCGGCGGCCCGCGTGCTCAAGCTGGGTCCGAAGCAGCGGGGCGAGGTCGAGGTGAACGCCGGTCTGCCGCAGGCGCCCACCCTGCCGGCCGTGGACCGCTACACCGGCGTCCTGTTCGACGCGCTGGACGCGGCCACCCTGGACCCGGCGGCGCGGCGATGGCTCGGAGCGCACGTCATGATCCACTCTGCTCCGTTCGGTCCGGTGGGGGCGCTCGATCCGATCCCGGCCTACCGGCTGGGGGCTGCGGCATCCCTTCCTGGGCTGCCCTCGTTGCGGGCGCTCTGGGCGCAGTCGGTGACGACAGCCCTGGCCGGGACGGAGCCGCCGTTCGTGCTGGATCTCCGCTCGGAGGCCTATGTCGGGCTCGGCCCGGTTCCGGGCTCCGTCCCATCGGCGTACGTCCGGGTCGTCACAGATGGGACGGACGGCGTGGTCCGGGCGCTGAACCACTTCAACAAGCACGCCAAGGGCGCTCTCGTCCGGGAACTCGCCGAGGGCAGACCCGGAGTGCGCACGCTCGCCGGACTCGCGGGGTGGCTGCGCGAGCGCGGACACCGGGTCGAGGAGGTGGCGGGCGAGTGGCGACTGTTCGCCGCGCCGCGCCACACCTGAACGATTGCTGAGAACCGGCCCGCCGAGTCGCTAGCATGAGGCTGCGGGCACAGTGCCCGTGTGTGCGGCCGTCCTACCGGCCACGATGAGGGGACCCGTGATGTACGACGATTCGAGCGGCGCCTTCGGCCTGGCGCTCTTCTTCCTGCTCTTCCTTCCGATCATCCTGATCTTCGCTGCGCTCGGCTACGTGCTGAGCTCGTACTTCCTGATGAAGATCTTCGACAAGGCCGGGGTGCAGGGCCGCTGGCGTGCCTGGGTTCCCGTGTACAACACCCTCGTGTTCGCCAAGCTCGGCGACTTCTCGCCCTGGGTCATGCTGGGTGTGATCCTCGCCTCCGGCATCCTCGCTCAGATCCCCGTGCTCGGCTTCGTGTTCGCGCTGCTCCCGCTCGCCGCCTCGGTGATGGTGGGCCTGCGCGTGGGCACCAAGCTGAACAAGGAGTGGTACTGGATGCTGCTCTGGCTGATCGGCATCGGCTACTACATCTGGCTGGGCGTCCTGGCCTTCTCGAAGGACAGGTGGAACACCAACATCCCGCCCGCTCCCTGGGCGAACTCCTTCCTGGCGGACAAGACGGTCTGGGAGGGCGTGCCGGCTCAGCAGGGCGGCGCCTACCCGCCGGCGGGCTACGCCGCTCCGGCCCCCGGTGCCTACCCGCCGCCGGCAGCCGGTGCTTACCCGCCGCCGGCCCCCGGTGCCTACCCGCCGCCCGCCGGGTACACCGCCCCTCCGGCCTCCGATGTGCCGCCGGCCCCGCCCGTGCCGGAGGACCCGAACGCCCCGCGCGTGTGATCCGAGAAGAACCCCCTCATCCGAGGGGGTTCTTCCGTTCTGCGCGTATTGCGGCCAGGCGCGCCGCGCGGCGGGGCTATCCCATTAGGATGTGAGGACGCCGGAGCCCCCGAAGCCCCGGTATCCCCCCGCTGGTAACCGGAAGGACACCGCGTGCCCCACGCAGCGACCCGGGTGTACAGCGTTCCGCTGGCAACGGGCTCCCTTGAACTGTCGTGGGCAGCGATCACCGACGTGGGCAGACGCCGCGAGGTGAACCAGGACGCGCTCTTCGCCGATTACCCGCTGTTCGTCGTGGCCGACGGGATGGGCGGGCACATCGGGGGCGAGATCGCGAGCTCCAACACCGTCGCGCGCCTGAGCGGCGTGGTCGACGCGGGTACGGTCTCGCCGAAGACGATCGAGAAGGCGCTCGCCCGCGCCGTCAAGGACATCGCCTCCCATCCCGAGGCGACCGACGACGGCACCGGCACCACCGTCACCGGGGTCTACCTCGACACCAGCGGCACCGAGCCGCATTGGGTCAGCCTGAACATCGGTGATTCCCGCGTGTACCTCCTGCGCGACGACACCCTCGTGCAGATCACCACGGACCACTCCGTCGTGCAGGAGCTCATCGCGGCCGGCCGGCTGAGTCCCGAAGAGGCCGAACACCACCCCTACGGCAACGTGATCACGCGTGCGGTCGGACCCAGCGACAGCGTCCGTCCCGATTACGTGCGGCTCGACGTCGTCGACGGCGACCGATTCGTCATCTGCTCGGACGGGCTGACGAAGGAGCTCACCGATTACGGCATCCAGCACTTCCTGCGCCAGCACGCTGATCCCGCCGAGGCGGCCGACGCGATGATGGATGCGGCGCTGGAGAACGGCGGACGCGACAACGTCACCGTCATCGTGCTCAACGTCGTGCGCACCGACTGACCTCTCCTCCCCAGGATCGCCGCCGCCCGGATCGTGCCGCGCTGCTCCGGCCGGCGTGAGCGGCAACGCGCGACTCGGTTCACTGATGGGGTGTTCACCCCCGTTCCCGCGTCGCCACCCCTCTCGACCGCCGCCCCGTTCCGCCCCGCCACGGAGCCCCCGGAAGAACGGCTCGTGGTGCCTCCGGCGCCTGCGCCGGTCAGGCGCACCGCCGTGCCGTGGATCGCGGCGCTGGCCCCCGTCGCCGCTGCGCTGGGGATGTGGGCGATGACCGGCGCGCCCATGGCACTGTGGTTCGCCGCGCTCGGGCCGCTGATCGTCGCCGGGACCCTGCTCGACGGGCGCCGGGTCGCGCGCCGGGAGCAGCGGACCGTGACGGCCGAGCGGGAACGGGCACGCGGGCGGATCGAGGCGGAGATCGCGCGCCGCCACGAGCGCGAACGGGGCGTGCTGTGCTCCCGGCACCCGGGGCTGCTCGGATACCTCGCGAGACCGCAGGAGATCTGGCGTCCCGTGCCGGGGCGCGAGGGCACGCTCGTCGTGGGTCACGGGGTGGTCCCGAGCTCGACCCGGGTGGACGCGGACGACGACGACCTGGGACGTGCGCTGCAGGCCCTGGCCGGGCATCTCGCCGACGCCCCTGTGGTGGTGCCGATGGCGGCGGGGGTCGCCGTGGTGGGCCCGGTGGTGCCCGCGACGGCCGTGGCCCGCGCCCTGGTCCTGCAACTGTGCGCGAGCCTGCCGCCGGGGCGGCTGCAGGTGCGCGGCGCCCCGGGAGGCGGCGAGTGGGCGGACCGGGTGCCCCATGACGTTGCGGCGCCGGCGATCTGCCATCTGGACCCGCGCGCTGCCGCGGGCAGGGCACCGGGCGACGCGGCCGTCCTGGCCATCCCGCCGGACGCGGTCCCGCCGCCGCACTGCGCGGCGGTCCTGACCCTCACCGGCGTGGACAGCGCACGCCTGGAGTACGCCGGTGCCGGCGCGGACGTGCGGGTGGAGGCGCTCGGCCACGCGCAGGCGGTGCGCATCGCCGATGCGCTCGCGGCCCGCGCAGCCGCCGTCCGTGCCCCGGAGACCCTGCCGGCCGAGGTGGACCTCGGTGCGCTGGGCGAGGACCACGCCGCCGGTGGGCTGCGTGTGAGGATCGGGCACGACGGTACGGCCGCAGTGGGGATCGACCTGGTCGAGGACGGGCCGCACGCCGTCGTGACCGGCATGACGGGGGCGGGCAAGAGCGAACTGCTCATCACCTGGATCGCCCGGCTGTGCGCGGCGCGGTCCACGCGTGACGTGGTCTTCCTGCTCGCCGACTTCAAGGGCGGTACCGCGTTCGATGCCCTCGCCGGCCTGCCGCACGTGACGGGCGTGCTCACCGATCTCGACGGAGCCGGAGCGGAACGCGCCCTGCGGAGCCTGCGTGCGGAGATCCGCCATCGTGAATCGGTCATCTCCGCGGCCGGGGCCCGGGACATCGATGATCCCCGAGTGGACATGCCGCGCCTCGTGATCGTCGTGGACGAGCTGGCGGCGCTCCTGGAAGGGCACCGAGACCTCGCTGCGGTGTTCGGGGATGTGGCCGCGCGGGGGCGCGCGCTGGGGATGCACCTGATCCTCGGCACTCAGCGCGCCACGGGCGTCATCCGCGAGGCGCTGATGGCCAACTGCCCACTGCGCATCGGTCTGCGGGTGACGGACCCGGCCGACAGCAGATACGCGCTCGGGACGGATGCCGCGGCCGCACTCCCGGGCGATGCGGCGGGACGCGGATTGGCGCTGATCCGCCGGGCCGCGGACGACGCCCCCGCCCTCGCACGTATCGCGCGCACCCGCGTCGCGGACATCGATCGCATCCGCACCGCCCGTGCGGGGGAGCCGGTGCCGCGCGCCCCCTGGCAGCCGGCGCTCCCCGCGCACCTCCCACTCGAGGACCTCACCGAGGGCGCGCGGACGACGGAACCGCTGATCGGACTCGCGGACGACCCGGAGCAGCAGCGCCGGGTCGCCGTCCGTCTCCGGGACCGCGATCCCGGGCTCCTCGTCGTCGGTGGTCCGGGTTCGGGGAAATCGACCCTGCTCGCCACGATCGCCGCCCAACTCGATCCCGCATCCGTACGCTGCCTCCCGAGCGACCCGGAGGTGCTGTGGGACCGCCTGTGCGAGCTGACGGCCCGCAGTGCGCCGGAGGGCACCGTCGTCGTCCTGGACGATCTCGATGTCGCCCTGGCGGGCTTTCCGCCCGACTACGCAGCCGCCGCGGCGGCGATGCTCGAGCATCTCTGCCGTACGGGACGGGGCAGGGGGCTGCGTGTGGTCGCGTCCACGGGACGCGTCGGCGGGCCGTCCGCCCGCATCGCCGAACTGCTGCCGCGCCGAGCGGTGCTGCGGATGTCCTCCCGTCTCGACCACGTCTCCACAGGCGCGGATCCGGCGCGGTTCGACGCCGAGGCGCCCGCGGGACGTGCGCAGCTGGACGGGCGCACGGTCCAGATCGGGTACACCGCCGTCCCGTCCCTCCTCCCGCCACCCGGTGCGCCGACATGGCGGGCGGCAGCGGACGTCGTCGGTCTCATCGTGCGCGCGGGCAGCGGCACCCGCCGTCTCCGCGGAGCGCTGGAGGGCGCCGGCATGATCGTCTGCGACATCGCCGACGATCCGGATGCCCTGCTGCGCCGCTCCGAAACGCCGGATGCTCCGTTCGCCGTCGTGGGGGAGCCGGAGCAGTGGCAGAGGTCCTGGCGGCTGCTGCAGGCCGTACGCGCCCGGGGCGAGCTGCTCCTCGACGCCTCGTGTCTGCTGGAGTACCGGGTCCTCACCGGCGACCGGACTCCGCCGCCCTATTGCGCGCCCGGCCTCGGGCGGGCGTGGCTGCTGCGCGACGGCGAGCCACCCGTGCGCGTCGTGCTCCCCGGGCAGGAGCCGAGGCTGCGCGCACGCGCTGCTTGACCGTGCGTGAGCGCGGGCCCTACGGTCTGGTTTGACCCAC
This sequence comes from Microbacterium caowuchunii, assembly GCF_008727755.1. Taxonomy (NCBI): domain Bacteria; kingdom Bacillati; phylum Actinomycetota; class Actinomycetes; order Micrococcales; family Microbacteriaceae; genus Microbacterium; species Microbacterium caowuchunii. The sequence continues at coordinate 2,214,709 of NZ_CP044231.1, read as the reverse complement.
CCGAACAGGAGTCCATCCGTGCGTATCCTCATCATCGGCGCCGGCGGCGTCGGCTCCGCCGCCGCGCGCATCGCCGTCCGCCGGGATTTCTTCGAGGCCCTGATCGTGGCGGATCACGATCCGGCCCGGCCGCAGGCGCTCATCGACGAGCTCCGGGACGACCGTCTCTCGTCCGCCCAGGTCGACGCGTCCGATCCGGGATCCGTCGCGGAGCTGATCCGCGTCCACCGCGCCACGCACGTCCTCAACGCCGTGGATCCGAGGTTCGTGATGCCGATCTTCGACGGCGCGTTCGCCGCGGGGGCCACCTACCTCGACATGGCGATGAGTCTGTCCACGCCGCATCCGGAGGAGCCGCATGCCCGCACCGGGGTGAAGCTGGGCGACAAGCAGTTCGAGAAGGCCGCGGAGTGGGAGCGGGCGGGTCTCCTCGCGCTCGTCGGCATCGGTGTGGAGCCGGGCCTGTCCGACGTGTTCGCCCGCTACGCCGAGGACGAGCTGTTCTCCCGGATCGACGAGCTGGCTGTCCGCGACGGGGCGAACCTGGTGGTGGACGGTTATGACTTCGCTCCGTCCTTCTCCATCTGGACGACCATCGAGGAGTGCCTGAACCCCCCGGTGATCTTCGAGCGCGACCGCGGGTGGTACACGACGGCGCCGTTCTCCGAACCCGAGGTCTTCGACTTCCCGGAGGGCATCGGTCCGGTCGAGTGCGTGAACGTGGAACACGAGGAGGTGTTGCTGATGCCCCGCTGGACGGATGCCGCTCGGGTCACCTTCAAGTACGGTCTCGGCGACGAGTTCATCCAGGTGCTGCAGGTGCTGCACAAGACGGGTCTCGACCGCACCGAACCCCTCCGGGTCAAGGGGGTGGAGGTCTCGCCGCGGGACGTCGTCGCGGCGGCGCTTCCCGACCCGGCGACGCTCGGCGACCGCATGACCGGCAAGACCTGTGCGGGGGTGTGGGTGACCGGGACGGGCAAGGACGGCCGCCCGCGGTCGACGTATCTCTACCACGTGGCCGACAACGAGGTGACGATGCGCGAGTACAACTCGCAGGCGGTGGTCTGGCAGACCGCGATCAATCCCGTCATCGCGCTCGAGCTGCTCGCCCGCGGGACCTGGACCGGCCAGGGCGTACTCGGCCCGGAGGCCTTCGACGCGCGGCCGTTCCTGGAGTTGATGGCGGCCCCCGCGCCACAGGGGTACGGGTCGCCGTGGGGGGTCGAGGAGAAACCGCTGCCCTGAGCGGACCGGTCAGACGGTCGGGCGGATGGCGCCGACGACCGCGCCGCCGCCGTGGACATCCAGGGAGAGATCGCCCACCGCCTTGGCCGCATCCGCCGCGGACACGGCGCCGGCGCGCTCGAGGAGCCGGAGCCCCACCGCGCTCGCCGCCCGGCTGCTGCCGTCGAGCACCTTCACCGCCACCGTGGTGGCATCCGGGGCCACCATGACGAGTACGCCCTCCGCGCCGGTCTTGGCGAACACGCCGGTGCGCTCCAGCACGACCGTGTCCGGCCGTCCCGGGCCGTCGATGGTCCACGGGTGCGCGCGCACCGCCCCGATGAGGACGGCGGCGTTCCGGTGCAGGGCGAAGGGGGAGCGCTCGGAGGAGCCGCCCATGCGGTGCAGCGCGCGGGCGAGGCCGGTGAGGCTGACCGCGGGCACGGGCGCTCCGCATCCGTCCACCGCGATCGTGACGGGCTTCTCGCCGGTCAGCCGTTCCACGACCTCCCGGATGTGCAGCTGGAGGGGATGCGCCGGGTCGAGGTAGCCGGGCAGGTCCCATCCGTTGGCGCGGCACGCCAGGAGCATGGCGGCGTGCTTGCCCGAGCAGTTCATGCGCACGCGTGCGGGCGCCGCGTGGTCGCGGGCGAGCTCCATCCGGGTGGCGGGGTCCGTCGGCCAGGCGGGCGGACACCCGAGGTCGTCCTCCGTCACGCCGGCCTCCTCGAGGATGGCGCGCACGACCGCCACGTGCCGGTCGGTCCCGGTGTGGCTGGCCGTCGCCAGCCCGAGTCGCTCACCGTCCAGGGGCGCGCCGGCGGTGAGACAGGCGAGCGCCTGGAGGGGCTTCAGGGTGGACCGCGGCAGGATGGGAGCGGCCGGGTCGCCGAGGGAGGCCTGGACGATGCCGTCGGGGCCGAGCACCACGGCGGAGCCGCTGTGCCGGGACTCGATGAACCCGCTGCGTTCGACGACGGCGAGCTCGACGGCGGCGGTCACGGGGAACGTCTGCGGCATCCGTCCAGCCTACTGCGGCGGCGATGCGCCGATCCCGAAGGAGGGAGGTGCGGCGGTGCCACAATGGGCGCATGAACGGCGTACACCACTACCGGCTGCAGGCGACCTGGACGGGCGACCGCGGCACCGGGACGAGCGGATACCGCGACTACTCCCGCGACGTGACGCTCTCCATCGACGGGAAGCCGGACCTGCTCGGATCGAGCGACCGGCCGTTCCGCGGCGACCGGTCCCGGTGGAACCCCGAGGACATGCTGCTGGGGGCGCTGTCGCAGTGCCACCTGCTCTCCTATCTGCACGCCTGCGTGCGCGCGGGCGTGGTGGTCGTGGCCTATCACGACGAGGCGAGCGGGACGATGGTGGAGGACGGCGCCGGGGCCGGACGCTTCACCGAGGTCGTCCTGCATCCGCGGGTGGTCGTCGCCGAGGAGTCGATGATCGCCCGGGCGGAGGACGCCCACCTGCTGGCGCACGAGTGGTGCTTCATCGCGAACTCGGTCAATTTCCCGGTCCGGCACGACGCGGTGGTCACCGCGCGCTGAGCTGCGTGGTCAGCGGCGCTCGTGGGGGAGGACCTGCTTGATCCGCTCGATCGGGTTCTGCGCCGGGACCTCGTTGTAGACACCCGCGAGCTCCTGCTCGGACAGGGCGTGGATGGCGGCCATGATCTCGTCGGTGGCGAGCCGGCGCGCGCGCCCCGAACTGGCGACGCCGTGCGCGCTCACGTCGATGGGCTTGCCGAAGCGGATCGTCACACGCGGGCGTAGCCGCGGGAACTTGGCGCCCACAGGCATGATCTCGTTCGTGCCGATCAGGCCCACCGGGACGACGGGCGCCCCGGTCTGCAGAGCGAGGAAGGCGACACCGGTGCGCCCCTTGTAGAGCCGCCCGTCGAGCGAGCGCGTCCCCTCGGGGTAGAGCGCGATCGCCTTGCCCGCCTCGAGCATGCGTCGCTGCTGGTCGAGCGCGTCGAGCGCCGCCTGGCCGGCGCCGCGCTGCACGGGACTCGCGCCGAGCGCGGTGAAGAACTCCCGCGAGAGCCAGCCCTTGATGCCGGGACCGTCGAAGTAGCTCGACTTCGCGAGGAACTGGACATGCCGGGGCGAGGACATCGGGATGACGAACGAGTCGATGAAGGAGAGGTGGTTGCTCGCGAAGATCACCGGTCCCTTGCGGGGGACGTTGGCGCGTCCCTCGATGCGCGGCCGGTACGCGAGGCGGGCGAGCGGGGCGAGGACGTACCGCCCCATCAGGTAGGTGAATCCGACGTCGGCGACCGGATCGGTCGCGACGGATTCGGGGTCGCGGGCGGCGCGCTCGCTCTCTGGGCTTTCCGCGGATGTCACCCCACGAAGATACAGCCGTTCGCATTCCGCTCCGTGCATGACCGACGTCGCGCTGGGCGGGGAGGTCCGGCCCGCTTCCCAGCCAGAACCTATGCGGATGCGGAATGATGGGGTCAATCCCGTCCCGATCGATTGAGGTCCTCCGTGCGCGTCCGCCCGCTCGTCCTGTCCGCCGCCACCGCACTCTCCCTGTTCGCGCTCGCCGGGTGCGCCTCCTCCGGAGGGGATGATGCGAGCCCCACCGCGACCGGGGCCACGGATCTGTGCGCGGCTGTCGTGGACTCCGGATCCGCCTCCGACGCCGTCGAGGTCTCCGGTGAGATCGGCACGGTCCCGACGGTCGCCTTCGACGCGCCGCTGGAGATCACCGACCTCGAGCGCACCGTCGTGGAGGAGGGCACCGGACCCGACCTCGCCGCCGGCGAATTCCTCAACTACGCGGTCTCCGCCTACGACGTGGAGACCGGTCAGCTGATCGACTCGGCGGGCTACGAGCCCGGCCAGCTCCTGCCCCAGCAGATCTCGCCCGAGACCGGTCTCGGTCAGATCCTGGGCTGCTCGCCGCTGGGCAGCCGCGTCGTGGCGACATTCCCCGCCAGCGACGCCAACGCCGCCGCCGTCTACGTCATCGACATGCTCACCGTCACCCCGACCGCAGCGTGGGGCGAGGAGCAGGAGCCGGCCGCCGGGGCGCCCACGGTGGAGCTCGACGAGGACGGTGCGCCGACCATCACGATCCCGGATGCGGAGGCTCCCACCGCGGTGGAGATCGAGACGCTCAAGAAGGGCGACGGCGACGAGGTCCTGCCCGGTGACAGCGTGCTCGTGCAGTACACCGGCGCCAAGTGGTCCGACGGCAGCGTGTTCGACTCCAGCTGGGACCGCGGCGCCCCGACGTCCTTCGCGACCACGCAGGTCGTCGACGGCTTCCGCCAGGCGCTCGAGGGCCAGACCGTCGGCTCGCAGGTGGTCGTCGTGGTGCCGCCGGAGTTCGGCTACGGGGCCAGCGAGGGCAACGAGCTGCAGAACGAGACGCTCGTGTTCGTCGTGGACATCCTCGCGACCCAGCACCCGATCAACGGCTGAGACCGGCCGGCGCCTTCCTCAGGAGACCCCCTCATGCGACGCGTGCTCATCCTCGGTTCGACCGGCTCCATCGGCACCCAGGCCCTCGATGTCATCCGGGCGAACCCCCGCCGGTTCGAGGTGGTGGGACTGGCCGCAGGCTCCGACCGTGCCGGTGTCGCTGCGCAGGCGGAGGAGTTCCAGGTCGAGCACACCGCCTTCGGGGCGGTCGAGGCCGAGCAACTGGTGCGTGACGTGCCCGCCGACGTGGTGCTCAACGGCATCACCGGTTCGGTCGGCCTCGGCCCCACCCTCGCCGCGCTCGAGGAGGGGCGCACGCTGGCCCTGGCCAACAAGGAGTCGCTGATCGTCGGCGCGGACCTCGTGGCGGCCGTGGCCCGGCCGGGCCAGATCGTCCCGGTCGATTCCGAGCACTCCGCGATCGCGCAGGCACTGCTGGCGGGATCGCGGCAGGAGGTCCGGCGCCTGGTGCTGACCGCATCCGGGGGCCCGTTCCGCGGCCGCGCGCGCGCCGACCTCGCCGATGTCACGCCCGCCGAGGCCCTGGCCCACCCCACCTGGGACATGGGACGGGTGGTGACGACCAACTCCGCGACCCTCGTCAACAAGGGCCTGGAGGTCATCGAGGCGCATGTGCTGTTCGACGTGCCCTACGAGCGGATCGACGTGGTGGTCCACCCGCAGTCCGTCGTGCACTCCATGGTCGAGTTCATCGACGGCTCCACCATCGCCCAGGCGTCCCCGCCGGACATGCGGCTGCCGATCTCGCTGGGGCTGGACTGGCCGCACCGCGTCGGCGGCGTCGGACGTCCGCTGGACTGGACGACGGCGACGACCTGGTCGTTCGAACCCCTCGACGAGGACGCCTTCCCGTCGGTCGCGCTGGCCAAGCAGGTGGGGCGGGCGGGGCTCACCTATCCCGCCGTGTTCAACGCGGCCAACGAGCAGGCGGTGGACGCGTTCCACGAGGGACGCCTCTCCTTCACCGGCATCCTGGACACGGTGCGGCGGGTCGTCGACATGCACGAAGCCCCTGACGCCGTGACCCGGGGCGGTCTCGCCGAGGCGGAGCAGTGGGCGCGGGCCACGGCGGACGCGGCGATCGCCGCATCGGCCTGACCGCGTCCGGCGTGCCCCGGACCGTCGCCGCGGGCCGGGGTCAGGCCGGGTAGGGGACCGGCCAGTGCGGCTCGGGCACGGGCCAGCCGGCGTCACGGAGTGCGCGTCGCGCGAGTTCCCGTGCCGAGTAGGGCGTGCGCTGACCGCGGATGTCCCGGTAGTCCTGGTGCCCCGGACCCGCCCACAGGATGGCGTCCCCCTCGCCGACGAGCTTCACGGCCTCCGTGATCGCGCGTTCGGGGGGCGAGAACTCGTGGATCTCCGCGTCCGGTCGCGCCATCCGGGCACCCTCGATGAGCGTCCGCCGGATGGACTCCGGGTCCTCGAAGCGGGGATGGTGGTCGGTCACGACGAGGATGTCGCTGCCGAGCACGGCCGTGCGCCCCATGTCGTGGCGCTTCGTGGCGTCGCGGTCACCGTCGGCGCCGAAGAGCATCAGCACGCGGCCGGGGGTGACCCGCCGCACGGCGGCGAGGGTCTTCTCGAAGGCGTCGGGGGAGTGGCCGAAATCGACGTACACGGCGGGTCCGTGCTCGCCGGAGACGCGCTCGGTGCGACCGGGCAGGTACGCCTCGATGCGTGTGCCGTCCAGGGCTGCGACGATCCGGTCCCAGGCGTAACCGGCCTCCAGCATCATGACGATCGCGAGACCGGCATTGGCGGCCATGTGCGGTCCGATGACCGGGACGACGGACTCCAGGCGCCGTCCGCCGGGGCCGGTGAGGGCGAAGCGCGTGCCGTCCGGCCGCTCGTCGAGGATCTCCACGGTCCACTCCGCGGTGGCGGCGAGTTCGGGGTCCGCCGCGATCGCGGGGGCGGCAACGGTCGTGAAGGGCACCTCGCAGCGGGCGACGACGTCGGCGGCGGCCGCCGAATCGAGGGAGATCACGGCACGCCGGGAGCGATCGGCGCGGAACAGGGGCAGCTTCGCCTCGAGGTACTCCTGCATGTCGGCGTAGTCGTCGAGATGATCGTGGCTGAGGTTCGTGAAGGCGGCGACGTCGAACACGATGCCGTCGACGCGATGGCGGCTGAGGGCCTGGGCGCTCACCTCAACGGCGACCGCCTCCACGCCCCGTTCGCGCATGAGGGCGAGGAGGGCGTGGAATTCGGAGGCCTCGGGCGTGGTCAGGCGGGACACGATCACCTGGCCGGCGATGTGCCGCTCGGCGGTCGAGGAGAGCCCGGTCACGACGCCGAGTTGGCCGAGCATCCCCTCCAGGATGTGGGAGACGCTCGTCTTGCCGTTCGTCCCGGTGGGCGCGAACAGGATCGGCAGGTCGTCCTCGGGGCCCGTGCCGTACACCCACGCCGACAGCTCGCCCATCCGGGCACGGGGGTCCGGGAGCACCAGGACGGGGAGGCCGGATGCAGCGGCCGCATCCGCACCGGCGGCGTCCGTGATGATCGCGACGGCGCCCTGCTCTGCGGCCGCGACGGCGAACTCCGCGCCGTGACGGTTCACGCCCTGCAGCGCCACGAACGCCTCGCCCGGGCGGAGGTCCGCCGTGGCGAGGGTGATGCCGTGCAGCGACACCCCGTCCGCATCGCCCCGGACCTCGGCGCCGAAGCGCTCGGCCAGAAGGGTCAGTGACCGTGTCGGGGGGTGCTCGGGGCGGAGCACGGGGGGCAGGTTCGAAGCGCTCGTCGACATCCGTTCCATTCAACCAGACCGATGCCGGGCCACTCCTGGGAGCGGCGCGTTCGGCTCGCTCAAAGACAGCGCCGCTACGGTGAGCGGGTGACGATCATCGCCTTCGTGATCGGCATCGTCGTGCTCGTCGTCGGGCTCGCGATCTCGATCGCCCTCCACGAGCTGGGTCACCTCGCCCCGGCCAAGGCCTTCGGCGTACGCGTCGGCCAGTACATGATCGGGTTCGGCCCGACGTTGTGGTCGCGCCGGCGGGGCGAGACCGAGTACGGGGTGAAAGCGATCCCGTTGGGCGGCTACATCTCGATGGCGGGCATGTACCCGCCCGGACCCCAGGACGCAGCGGACGCCGCCGGCGCCGAGGAGCAGCGCGCCGCGGGGGGAGCGCCGACGATCACCGCGGCCGGGACGGCGGCGCGCGCGGACCGGCGTTCGGCGCGCGGGCGGTTCTTCCAGACGATGGTGCAAGACGCGCGCGCGGTCAACGACGAGACCATGATCGGTGCCGAGGACCGCGTGTTCTACCGGCTGCCGATGTGGAAGCGCATCGTCATCATGCTGGGCGGCCCCTTCATGAACCTGGTGTTCGCCATGGTGCTGTTCGCTCTGTTGTTCACGGGCATCGGCGTGCAGACGGCCACCTCCACCGTCGCGTCGCTGAGCGACTGCGTCCCGGCCGCGGACGGGACCTGCCAGATCGCGGAGACCCCCGCGGCCCAGGCGGGTATCGAGCCGGGCGACCGCATCGTCTCCATCGACGGGACGCCGGTCGCCGACTTCGCCGAGGCATCGGCGCTCATCCAGGCCGCACCCGACCGGACGCTCCGGGTCGTCGTGGAGCGGGACGGGTCGGAGCGGGCGCTGACCGTGACGCCCGTGCCCATCACCACCAGCGTCACGGACGCCGACGGCGAGGTCCGCGAGGAACGCGTCGGGTTCCTCGGGATCCGGCCGACGGCGGAGTTCGTGCGCCAGCCGATCTGGGCGGGACCGGCGGCGGCGGTGGAGAACGTCGGGGCCGTGGCGGGCGTCATCGTCCAGCTGCCGGTGAAGGTCGCGGACACCGCCGCCACCCTCTTCACGGGCGAGGAGCGGGATCCGAACGGTCCGCTGAGCGTCGTCGGCGCGAGCGTGCTCGCCGGGGAGGTCGCCGCATCCGAGGCGCCCGTGCTGAACCGGGTCGCCGGGATCATCGGGCTGCTCGGCTCGCTCAACCTCGCACTGTGCGTGTTCAACCTCATTCCGCTGCTTCCGCTGGACGGCGGCCACGTCGTCGTGGCGCTGTGGGACGGCCTCAAGCGCGGCTGGGCGCGGATCCTCCGCCGCCCCGCCCCGAAGCCCGTCGACGCGACGCGGCTCGTCCCGGTGACCTTCGTGGTCGTGGCGGCGCTCGGGCTGATGGGCGGCATCCTCATCCTGGCCGACCTGGTCAACCCGATCTCGCTCTTCTGACCGGCAGGCGCCCCGCCCTGCGGGGGACGTGCCTGCCGGTCGGTGCGGTTCAGCGCGACGCGATGGACGGCGCGGTGGTCAGCGCATGCGCGACCAGCCGCTCGAGGGTGATCATCCCGTCGCGGGACAGGATCGACTCGAGGTGCCCCTGCACGGAGGCGAAGCCGGCCCCGCGCAGCGCGTACACGTCCCCGGACGGGGAGGCCGCGATCTCCGCACCGCCGATGTGCGTCGTGCCCGGGTCGGTGCGCGCCGTGAACGTGTTGTAGAAGCCGATGGAGGCGGGCTGCCCGAACAGGTCGACCTCCAGCTGGAGTCCCTGGTGCGGACGCTCCAGCGGGGCGAGTCCCAGGCCGAGCCGGTCGGCGAGGATCTGGTGGCTCAGGCACACCGCCAGGAGGGGACGGCCGGTGCGCAACCGGTGGTCCACGACGTCGCGCATGCGGCGGATGCGGTCGCTGTCCTCCGCGCGCGGGTCGCCGGGCCCGGGGCCGGAGACCACCAGGTCCGCCGCGTCCAGCACAGCACTCCCGGCATCCGCCCACGGCACGATCGTGACGTCGAGCCCGAGATGGCGCAGCTGGTGGGCGAGCATGGTGGTGAAGCGGTCCTCCGCGTCCACCACCGCGGCGGTGCGACCCGCGAACGGTCGCAGGTCCGCGTCGCCCTGGGGGTTCAGCCAGAACGCAGCCAGGCGGGAGTTCCGGGAGACCAGCAGATCCGCGATGGCCGGGTCCTCCGCGAGCGGGCGTCGCTCGGCGACCGGCGCATCCGGGTCCTCCGCCACCAGGGGGGCCACATCCCGCGGCACCGCCCCGATCGCGCCGAGCACGCCGGCGGCCTTCCCGTGCGTCTCGCCGACCTCCCCGGCCGGCTCGGAGTGGCGCACCAGGGTCGCTCCGACCGGGACGCGCAGCCGGCCGTCCTGCAGGTAGGCCGTGCGGATGAGGATGGGCGCGTCCAGATCGTGGGTCACCCCATCCGTCGCGCCGTTCGGGGTGAACAGCGCGGCGACGCCGGAGTAGTAGCCGCGGGGGGTGGCCTCGTGCCGCGCGATCACGGTGCAGGCGTTCTGCATCGGCGAGCCGGTGACGGTCGGGGCGAACATCGTCTCCCGCAGGATGTCGCGGGGGTCCAGCCGGGAGGTCCCGCGCAGCATGTACTCGGTGTGGGTGAGACGGGACATCTCCTTGAGATGCGGCCCGGTGATCCGGCCGCCGTCCGAGCAGACGGCGCTCATCATCTTGAGCTCCTCGTCGACCACCATGAACAGTTCCTCGGTCTCCTTGGTGGACTCGAGGAACGTGCTCAGTGTCTCGACGGTCGCGCCGCCGGCGGGGTGGCGGAAGGTCCCGGAGATGGGGTTCATGGTGACGATCCCGGCCTGCGCGCTCACGTGCGCCTCGGGGCTGGCACCCACCGCGACGTGACCGTCGGTGACGACGGCGAACGTCCAGTACGCACCGCGCTCGTGCTCCAGCAGGGCGCGGAACCAGGTGAGCGCCGCGGTGCGCTCGTCGGCCGCGACGGCGGCGGTGAAATCGCGACGGATGACGAAGTTCGCGCCCTCGCCGCGGCCGATCTCTTCGGCGATCACGGTGCGGACGATGTCCGCGTACTCGTCGTCGCTCAGATCGAAGCCGGGCTCGCCCAGCGCGATCTGCGCCTGGGGGAGGGCGTGAAGGGCGTCGGCGCGGGGGACCCGCTCGTGGGAGGTGACCACGAGGCAGCGCAGCGGGGCGCCGTCGTCGTGGCAGACGAAGCCGCGCTCGCGCACCTGCCGGTACGGGACGAGCGCGAGGACCTCGCGGGCGGTGCCGTCGGCATCCGTCAGCGGGATGTCGGCGAGCAGATCGACGTCCACCACGTCGCCGCGGAGCACCTCCACCCAGGTGTCGTCACGGGCGATCAGCGCGAAGGGCGCAGCCTCGGAGGCCAGCGAGGAGAACAGTTCCGCGGCGGTGCCGGTCATCAGGGATCTTTCGTCGGGGGAGCGGCCACCTCACGAAGAAGACCGCCCGTGGGCGGTCTGTGTCGCACGCGCGCACCGCCTAAACGGTGGGCCACCAGGAGAGGTTCGCGTGCATGGGCCGAAAGTACCATATGCACGGACCCGGGCTGGTACGCACAGCTGCCGTCCCGGGCCGCCACGGGCCCCGTACAGGCGGCGCGGCGTAGGCTGGGGGACGTGCCAGCCGTCAACATCGGGATGCCGCGCGTCCCCGAGATCCTCTCCCCTCGCCGCAAGAGCCGGCAGATCCGTGTCGGGAAGGTGCTCGTCGGCGGTGACGCCCCCGTGAGCGTCCAGTCGATGACGACCACCAAGACCACCGACATCAACGCGACGCTGCAGCAGATCGCGGAGCTCACCGCGTCGGGCTGCGAGATCGTGCGCGTGGCGGTGCCGAGCCAGGACGATGCGGATGTGCTGCACATCATCGCGAAGAAGAGCCAGATCCCGGTGATCGCGGACATCCACTTCCAGCCGAAGTACGTCTTCCAGGCGATCGACGCCGGCTGTGCCGCGGTGCGGGTGAACCCGGGCAACATCCGCCAGTTCGACGACAAGGTCGGCGAGATCGCCCGTGCCGCCAAGGATGCCGGGGTCTCCCTCCGCATCGGTGTGAACGCCGGGTCGCTCGACAAGCGCCTGCTGGAGAAGTACGGCCGGGCCACCCCCGAGGCGCTCGTGGAGAGCGCGGTCTGGGAGGCGTCCCTGTTCGAGGAGCACGACTTCCACGACTTCAAGATCTCGGTCAAGCACAACGACCCGGTCGTGATGGTGAAGGCCTACCGCCAGCTGGCCGCGCGGGGCGACTGGCCGCTGCACCTCGGGGTGACCGAGGCCGGACCCGCCTTCCAGGGCACGATCAAGTCGGCGACGGCCTTCGGCATCCTCCTCGCCGAGGGGATCGGTGACACGATCCGCGTCTCGCTCTCAGCGCCGCCCGCCGAAGAGGTGAAGGTCGCGCACCAGATCCTGCAGTCGCTGAACCTGCGTGAGCGCACGCTCGAGATCGTGTCCTGCCCGTCCTGCGGGCGCGCACAGGTCGACGTGTACACGCTCGCCGAGGACGTCACGGAGGGCCTGAAGGACATGACCGTGCCGCTCCGCGTGGCCGTCATGGGCTGCGTCGTGAACGGCCCCGGCGAGGCGCGCGATGCCGACCTGGGGGTCGCCAGCGGCAACGGCAAGGGCCAGATCTTCGTGAAGGGCGAGGTCGTGAAGACCGTGCCCGAGTCGGAGATCGTCGCGACCCTGATCGCCGAGGCCAACCGCATCGCGGCCGAGATGGGCCCGGATGCGGGCATCGGCACCGCCCAGGTCGTCACCGTCTGACCCGGGCCCTCCGCATCCGCTCCGTTCCCCGTCGAGGGGAGGAGATCCGGTCGGCGGAGGACCGTGCGGCGGCATCCGCTCCTCCGCTCGTGCATGCTCCTTCGCTCGTGCGTGCTCCTCCGCTCGCGTATGCTCCTCCGCTCGCGCGTGCGGCCGACGTGCGCGCGACGGCCGCAACCTGACTGCGCTAGCGTGGCCGCGATGATCCGAGCGACGCATACCCGCGACGGAGCAGGGGATGCCCCGGACGCGGCACGGCCGATCCTCGCGGGCGTGGTCACCGCGCTCGTCGGGTACACGAGTTCCTTCGCCGTCGTGCTCACCGGGCTCGCGGCCGTGGGGGCGACCCCCGGCCAAGCGGCCAGCGGCCTGCTCGCGCTGAGCCTGACGATGGGGCTCGCCTGCATCCTGCTGTCCTGGCGGACGCGGATGCCGATCACGGTCGCCTGGTCCACACCCGGTGCGGCACTCCTCGCCGCCACCGGCTCGATGGAGGGCGGCTGGGCAGCCGTGGTCGGTGCCTTCCTCGTCGTGGCGCTCCTCATCCTGCTGACCGGCGTCTGGCCTCTCCTCGGGAGCATCGTCGCCCGCATCCCACCCTCCCTCGCGCAGGCGATGCTCGCCGGCGTCCTGCTGCCGCTGTGTCTCGCTCCGGTGACGGGCCTGGTCGCGAACCCCTGGGGCGTGCTTCCGGTCGTGCTCACCTGGCTCGTCTTCGCGCGTCTCGCGCCCCGGTGGGCGGTGCCCCTCGCCTTCGCCGCCGCGGCGATCGTCGTGATCGCGGGTCTGGCGGCCGAGGGAGCCTCCGTGCCCGCGGCCGCGCTGCTGCCGCACGTGGAGCTGACCGTCCCGACCGTGACCGTCGGCTCTCTGATCGGCATCGCCCTGCCGCTGTACATCGTCACGATGGCGTCGCAGAACGTCCCCGGTGTCGCGGTGATGCAGAGCTTCGGGTACCGCGTCCCGTGGCGCCCGGCGATGCTCGTGACCGGCGTCGCCACGGCGCTCGCCGCGCCGGCAGGCGGGCACGCGGTGAACCTCGCCGCGATCAGCGCGGCGCTCGCCGCGGGGCCGGACGCCGGACCGGACCGGACGCGGCGCTGGATCGCCGGGGTGTCCACTGGGGTGTCCTACCTCGTGCTGGCAGCCGCGGCATCCGTGTTCGCGACCCTCGTGGTGCTCGCCCCGGCGGCGGTGATCCCGGCCGTCGCGGGACTCGCCCTACTCGGAGCGTTCGGCTCGGCGGTGCAGCAGGCGATCGACGACCCGGGGGAGCGGATGCCCGCCGTCGTGACCTTCCTGGTCGCCGCCTCCGGGGTCTCCTTCCTCGGTGTCAGCGCGGCCTTCTGGGCCCTCGCCGCCGGGCTGCTGGTGCGCGTGGTGCTGCACACCGGACGGCGCTGAGCGGAGGAGCATCGGCCGAGCCGAGGGCATCCCGGGGCCGGAGAGCCCTCGGCTCGGCCGATGGTCCTCGGCTCACAGCGCTCACCGGGACCGACGCGCCCGCGCGTAGACTGATCCCTCGTGGTCACCCGTCTCTCGCACTTCTTCCTCCGCACCCTCCGTGAAGACCCGGCCGACGCGGAGGTGACCAGTCACCGGCTGCTCGTCCGTGCCGGCTACATCCGGCGCCAGGCGCCCGGTGTGTTCGCGTGGCTTCCGCTCGGACTGCGCGTCAAGGCGAAGATCGAGCAGATCATCCGCGACGAGATGGGTGCGGCGGGCGCCTACGAGGTGCACTTCCCGGCTCTGCTGCCGCGCGAGCCCTACGAGGTCACGGGTCGCTGGGAGGAGTACGGCGACGCGCTGTTCCGCCTGCAGGACCGCAAGGGTGCCGACTACCTGCTGGCCCCGACCCACGAGGAGGTCTTCACCCTGCTGGTGAAGGACCTGTACTCCTCGTACAAGGACCTGCCGCTGACGATCTATCAGATCCAGGACAAGTACCGCGACGAGGCACGCCCCCGCGCCGGGCTCCTGCGCGGTCGCGAGTTCACCATGAAGGACGCCTACTCCTTCGACTACACGGACGCCGGTCTGGACGCCTCGTACCAGGCCCAGCGCGACGCCTACGAGCGCATCTTCCAGCGCCTGGGCCTCGAGTACGTGATCGTCCAGGCGGATGCCGGCGCCATGGGCGGATCCCGGTCCGAGGAGTTCCTGCACCCGACCCCTGTCGGCGAGGACACCTTCGTCCGTTCCGCGGGCGGGTACGCCGCGAACGTCGAGGCGTTCACCACGGTCGTGCCGGACGCGCTGCCGATCGAGGGTCTCCCCGAGCCGGTCATCTTCGATTCGCCCGACACCCCGACGATCGCCACTCTCGTGGAGCACGCCAACACGCACCTCGACGGTGAGTACACGGCCGCGGACACACTGAAGAACGTCGTGTTCGCCCTGACGCACCTGGACGGGACGCGGGAACTGGTCGTCGTGGGCCTGCCCGGTGACCGCGACGTGGACGACAAGCGCGTCGAGGTCGCCTTCGCCCCCGCATCCGTGGAGCCGGCCACCGAAGCGGACTTCGCCGCCAACCCGCTGCTGGTGAAGGGCTACATCGGACCCTGGTCGCCCACCGGCGCGATCCTGGGCGAGGAATCGGCCACCGGCATCCGGTACGTCCTCGACCCCCGCGTGGTCGACGGGACGAGTTGGATCACCGGCGCCAACATCGACCAGAAGCACGTGCACTCCCTCGTGGCCGGGCGCGACTTCGGGGCGGACGGTTTCGTCGAGGTCGCCAGCGTCCGCGAGGGCGACCCGGCACCGGACGGTTCCGGTCCGGTCTCGCTCGCCCGCGGGATGGAGATCGGCCACGTCTTCCAGCTCGGCCGGAAGTACGCCGACGCCCTCGGCCTCAAGGTGCTCGACGAGAACGGCAAGCTCGTCACCGTCACGATGGGCTCGTACGGCATCGGGGTCACCCGCATCCTGGCGATCATCGCGGAGCTGAACAACGATGACCGCGGATTGATCTGGCCCACCTCCGTCGCGCCGTTCGACGTGCACGTGGTCGCGGCGGGTCGCGACGCGGCCGCCTTCGAGCTCGCCGCCTCGCTGAGCGCGGAGCTCGAGACGGCGGGCCTGGACGTGCTCTACGACGACCGCCCCAAGGTCTCGCCCGGGGTGAAGTTCGGCGACGCCGAACTCATCGGCGTGCCGCGGATCGTCATCGTGGGTCGCGGCGCCGCCGAGGGCATGGTCGAGGTCTGGGACCGGCGCACGGGCGAGCGGGAGACCGTGCCCGCCGGCGACGTCCGAGGAATCCTCACCGCCTGAGCCGCTGATCCCGGCGCGGCCGCTCGCGGGTGCGCTGCGTGCGCGCGGTGCCGACGTCAACCCTCGACGCCGGCACCGCCGGATCGTGCGACGCTGGGGCCATGCCTGAACGCTCCATCGTGCCCCGCGACGTGACCGACGACATCCGCGCGGTGATCGCGGATGCCGGGGTCTCGGTGAACGTCGACCTCGTCGCCCGGATCCTCGCGACCGGCATCGGCCTCGGCATGGACGAGGCGAGCCGGCTGAACCTGAAGATCACCACCGCCGCGCTCTCCGAGATGCGCGCTGCCTTCCGTCTCTTCGCCCCGTATGCGGGCACCCCCAAGGTGACGATCTTCGGCTCGGCCCGGACGAGGTCCGACGACGCCCGATACCTGGCGGCGGCGGAGGTCGCGGCAGCCCTCGCCGAGCGCGGTTGGATGATCGTCACGGGCGCGGGACCCGGAATCATGCAGGCCGCGGTCGAGGGTGCCGGAGCGGAGCGCTCGCTCGGGGTGTCGATCCGGCTGCCCTTCGAGCAGAGCCCGAACGCGGTCGTCGCCGACGATGCGCGCCACGTGGCGATGAAGTACTTCTTCACGCGCAAGCTCATGCTGGTCAAGGAGTCGCAGGGCTTCGTGTGCGTGCCGGGGGGATTCGGCACCCTGGACGAGATGTTCGAGCTGCTGACCCTGCAGCAGACCGGCAAGGCGGAGCCGACGCCCATCGTTCTGCTCGACGAACCCGGCGGCACGTTCTGGGAGGGTCTGCGGACCTTCGTCGACGACCACCTGATCGCCTCCGGGGTCGTCTCAACCGACGACTTCGACCGGGTGCTGATCACCGACTCCGTGGAAGCGGCGGCGAACGAGATCACCGGGTTCTGGCGGAACTACGACTCGATGCGCTGGGTCGGCGGACGCCTCGTGCTGCGCCTGCGCGCGGAACCCGACGATGCCGAGGTCGACGAGCTGAACGAGCGCTTCGGCGGCCTCCTCGCGTCCGGCCGGATCGAACGCAGCGCGCCGCTCGCCCGGGAACGGGAGGACGATGACCGGCTGGAGCTCCCTCGGCTCGTGCTGCGGCTGAACCAGATCAAGGTCGGCTCGCTGTTCCGGCTCATCCGGGCGATCAACGATCTCCCGAGCGCGCCGCCGATGTCCCGCCCGCCCGTCTGATCGCGATCAGAGACGCGCGTAACGGGCGCGGAAGCCGCAGAACACGCCGTACGCGATGAACCCGAACCCGATCGACGCCACGAGCCATGGCCCGAGGGGGAGCCCCAGGAGGGTCGCGACGGCGCCGTCGAGTCCGCCCGCCTCCTCCGGGTCCACGCGCACCGCAGCGACGATCAGCAGGACGCCGACCGCGAACAGGGCGACGCCTTTGGCGATGAAGCCGAACACCCCGAGTGCCGTGGTGAGGCCTCCCACCGTGCCGCCGGGGATGGTCATCTTGGTGCGGAAGCTGCGCCGCACGCCCATCACGACGAACGCGATGCCCGCGATGGCGACGCCGAGCCCGACGGCGCCCAGGAGGAACGGCCCACCCGGGACGGCGAGGACGCCGCTGCTCGCGGCACGGGCGGCGTCGTCCCCGCTGGGCTCCGCTCCCAGCGCGACCGCGCCGGCGATCACCCCCAGCGCGAGGAAGACGACCGCCTGCCCGGCCTCGGAGACGCGCCTGCCCCACTTCTTGGCCGGATCGGAGGCGTGCACGGGCACCGCCGCCACGCCGTGCCAGATGCCCAGGGCGCCCAGCGCGACGGCCAGCACCCAGAGGGCGACGAACCCGGCCGGCGCGGCTGCGATCGCCTTGAACGCGCCCGACTGGTCGCTCTCGCCCCCCGCGCCAGAGGCGACGGCCAGGACGATCGCCCCGATGAGGGCGTGCACGACGCCGTTCGCGGCGTAGCCGGCGCGGGCGAGGGTGCGCAGCACCGGGTTGGCCTCCGCCGCGCGGGCGGCGTCCTTGGTCGAGGTCATGCCCGGACTCTAGAGGGACGGGGGAGATCGTCCGCGGGGGCTTGACGACCTGCACGGGACACATCGGCGGCGGACCTAAAATGACCGGATGCCCGAAACCGCCGCACCCCCCGCCCCGAAGCCGCCGCGCTGGCGTGCACTGGCGGGTCTCCTGGAAGCGGCACCGCCCCGGGTCATGATGCTGCTGGGCGCCGGCATCGCGCTGCTGGGCTCGCTCATCGTCATCCGGCCGCTGGCCTCCCTCGTCCTCCTCGGCGTCTACGTCGGGGTCAGCGCGATCCTCTCCGGGCTCCTCGAACTCGTCTCCCGGCACCGTGCGCCGACGTGGTGGACGCGCGCGCTGGCCTTCGTGTGGATCGCGGGCGGGGTCATCGTGCTCGTCTGGCTCGGCCGCAGCATCGAATTCCTCCCCGCAGCGCTCGCGATCCTGCTCGTCGTCGGCGGCCTGGCCTCACTCGGCGACGCGCTCGGGGCGAAGCGGCTGAGCGTCCGGGTGCTGGCCCTCGCCTGGGGGGCGGCCCAGATCGCCTTCGGCGTACTGTCGCTGACCTGGCCGGATCTCACCCTCCTGGTCGTCGCGGTCGTCTTCGGGGTGCGCACGATCGTCTTCGGGGCGACGCTGATCACCCGCGGGACGCGACGGCTGATCGCCGCGCGGCGTCCGCCGGGCGCGCAGAGAGCGGTCGCCGAGCCGTCGCGGCGCGCACTGGCCTGGGCGGCCGCCGGACGGTACGCGCTGTCGCTCCTGCTGGTCGTGGGCGCCGTCGGCGGTTTCGGGCTCGACGACTTCCTCAGCGAGGGTGCGCCGGTCGTGGACGGCTTCTACGATCCGCCGAGCGACCTCCCGCTCGGTCACGGGCGGCTCATTCGCACGGGGGAGTCCCTCGGCCGGGAACCGGACCGGGGAAGCGTCAGCCGCATCCTCTACACGACGCGCGATGCGCACGGCTTCCGTGCCGTGGGCAGCGCCATGGTCATCGTCCCGGACGACCCGGCGCCCGGACCCCGTCCGGTGATCATCTGGAACCACGGAACCACCGGCGTGGCCCGCGGATGCGCGCCGAGCCTCACCGACGGGACCGCCACGAAGTGGGCGATCCCCGCCCTGGAGCAGATGCTCGCCCGCGGCTGGGTGGTCGTCGCCCCCGACTACAGCGGACAGGGCGCGCCCGGCACGTTCCCCTACCTGATCGGCAAGGGCGAGGCGCACTCCGCCCTCGACGCGGTGCTGGCGGCCGGGGAGATGGAGGACCTCGTGCTCTCGCCCCAGACCGTCGTCTGGGGACACTCGCAGGGCGGCCACGCGGCGCTGTGGACCTCGCAGCTGGCCGAGGAGTACACCCCCGGCCTGGACATCCTGGGGACGGCGGCGTTCGCGCCGGCGGCGGACCCGGTGGAACTCGCCCGGGAACTGACCTCCGGCGACGCGGGTGCGATGCTCACGGTGCTCGTCTCCTGGGTGCTGGTGCCGTATGCGGACACCTACGCCGACGTCGATCTGAACGCCTACGTCGCGACCGGCGCCCGGTCGATCGTGCGCGAGATGACCCAGCGCTGCCTGAGCGAGCCCGGCGTGATGGTCTCCGCGCTGACCGCGCTGGGCCTGCGCGAGGACAGCCCCTTCGACACCGAGAACCTGACCAGTGGGGCGCTGGGGCGACGACTCGCCGAGAACGTGCCGACGGGGCCGTGGAACACGCCGATCTTCGTGTCCTGGGGGACGCGTGACGAGGTCCTGCCCACGGCGTCGCAGCGTGCGCTGGTGGAGCGGCTCTGCGCCCAGGGGGAGCAGGTGCGGGCGGTGCCGGTGCGCGGCCGTGGCCACCAGGACATCCTGCAACCGCGCTCGGCCATGCTGACCGACCTCGTGCGGTGGACCGACACGCTGCGGTTCGCCGCTGTGCCCCCGGCATCCGTGCTGGACGACTGCGAACCCTGACCGTCCGCCGGGATCCGCCCGCGCGCGATCGGGTAACGTAGACGGGATGCGGACGCTCTGCGCGCCGCGAAGAAATGAATAGGTAGGTCATCGTGGATATCGATCTCGGACTTCTGCGTACGGTCGAGCGCGAACGGGAAATCCCGTTCGAAGAACTCGTCGCCATCATCGAGCAGGCGATTCTGACCGCCTACGCGAAGCACACCTCGCCCAGCGGCGAACTGCCCGCTGGCGCCCGTGCGCATCTGGACCGGAAGACCGGCCACGTGGCCGTGTTCGTGCCGCTCCTCGACGAGGAGGGCGCCGTCATCGGCGAGGAGGAGAGTGCGCCGGACGACTTCGGCCGCATCGCCGCCTTCGCCGCCAAGCAGGTCATCAACCAGCGGCTGCGCGACATCGCCGACGACGCCGTGCTCGGGGAGTTCCGCGGCAAGGAGGGCGACATCGTCGCCGGTGTGATCCAGCAGGGGCCCAACCCCCGCATGGTCCACGTCGACCTCGGCTCGGTCGAGGCGATCCTGCCGCCCGAGGAGCAGGTCCCCGGCGAGCAGTACAAGCACGGCACCCGCATCCGCGTCTACGTCACCTCCGTCTCCAAGGGCACGAAGGGCCCGCAGATCACGGTCTCGCGCACCCACCCCGGACTCGTCCGGAAGCTGTTCGCCCTCGAGGTCCCGGAGATCGCCTCCGGCGTCGTCGAGATCGTCTCGCTCGCCCGCGAGGCGGGGCACCGCACCAAGATGGCCGTGCGGACGGCGGACCCGTCGATCAACGCGAAGGGCGCCTGCATCGGCGAGATGGGACGCCGGGTGCGCTCGGTGACCGAGGAGCTCGGTGGCGAGAAGATCGACATCGTCGACTACGACCCGGAACTCGCCGCCTTCGTCGCCAACGCGCTGTCGCCGGCCAAGGTCACCTCGGCGTTCGTCCTGGACTCGTCGATCAAGGCCGTGCGCGCACTCGTGCCGGACTACCAGCTCTCGCTCGCGATCGGCAAGGAAGGGCAGAACGCCCGCCTGGCCGCGAAGCTCACCGGGGCGAAGATCGACATCCAGCCCGACAGCATCCTGGAGAGCTGAGCGGACCTCGCACGGCGACCGGTGTAAGATGGATGCTGTACGAACGTGTGTCGGATGTCGCACGCGTGCCCCCCGCACTGATCTCCTCCGGGTGATCGCCGTCGGATCCCGCCTCGTCACTGACGACCGGGCCTCGATGCCGGGGCGGGGCGCGTGGGTTCACGAGACGCCGGAGTGCATGGATGCCGCCATACGGCGCCGTGCCTTCGTCCGGGCATTGCGTGTGTCAGGCCCGCTTGACACGCAGACCATCGAGAAACGGCTATTGGCTATGGACACGAAGTGAACGGCTCGAAATGAGACCCGTCCGCAAGTAACGGTCTGCCCTGTCCTGGGTAGGCCCCAGACAGGAGAATTGTGGCAAAACCACGCGTGCACGAGATCGCTTCCGAGCTCGGCGTCGACAGTAAAGTCGCCCTCGCGAAGCTGAAGGAGCTCGGCGAATTCGTCAAGAGCCCCTCATCGACCATCGAGCCCCCGGTGGCTCGGAAGCTTCGCGCCGCCCTCGAGGCGGAAGGCGCAGCGACCCCCGCGGCACCGAAGTCGGCGTCCCCGGGACCCAAGCCGTCGTCGGGTGCCCGTCCGGGCCCCGCCCGTCCGGCCCCGGCACCTGCGGCGCGTCCGCAGTCGCCCGCACCGGCCCCCGCGGCACCCGCTCCGGCACCGGCCGCTCCGGCACCGGCTCCCGTCGCGGAGACGCCGGCCGCGCCGGCCGCTCCGGCCGCACCCGCGGCCCCCGACGCCGCGACCCCTGCTCCTTCGGCTCCGGCACCCGCCGCGCCGAAGCCGGGTGGCGCCGCACCGAAGCCGGGCGATTCCGCTCCGAAGCCCGGTGACGCGTCGACCCCGCCGCGCCCGGGTGGCGCGCCGCGTCCGGGTAACAACCCGTTCGCGTCCGCTCAGGGCATGGGACAGCGTCCCGCCGGCCCGCGTCCGGGCAACAACCCCTTCGCCTCGGCTCAGGGCATGGGACAGCGTCCCAGCCCGGGCAACATCCCTCGTCCGCAGGCCCCGCGTCCGGGTGCTCCGCGTCCGGGTGCTCCCCGTCCCGGCGGCGCAGGTCGCCCCGGCGGTGGCGGTCGTCCCGGCGCTCCCTTCCAGCAGCGTCCCGGCGGTCCCGGTCGTCCCGGCGGTGCCGGTGGCGGCGGGTTCGCCCGTCCGGGCGCTCCCGCGGGCGGCGGTTTCGCCGGTCGTCCCGGTGGCGCCGGCGGTCGTGGTCGCGGTCCCGGTGGTGGCACCGCAGGTGCCTTCGGTAAGGGCGGCGGCAAGTCCAAGCAGCGCAAGTCGCGGCGGGCGAAGCGGCAGGAATTCGAGATGCGGTCGGCGCCGGTCGTCGGCGGCGTCAACGTCCAGAAGGGCAACGGCCAGATCATCCGGATGCGTCGCGGCGCATCGATCGCCGACTTCGCGGACAAGATCGAGGCCATCGCCGGCTACACGGTCCAGCCCGGCACGCTCGTGACGATCCTCTTCAACCTCGGTGAGATGGCGACCGCCACGGAGTCCCTCGACGAGGCGACCTTCGAGGTCCTCGGCGCCGAGCTCGGCTACAAGATCCAGATGGTCTCGCCCGAGGACGAGGACAAGGAGCTCCTCGAAGGCTTCGGTCTCAACCTCGACGCCGAGCTCGAGGCGGAGAGCGAGGACGACCTCGAGATCCGTCCCCCGGTCGTCACCGTCATGGGTCACGTCGACCACGGTAAGACGCGACTGCTCGACGCCATCCGCCAGACCAACGTGGTCGCGGGCGAGGCCGGCGGCATCACGCAGCACATCGGTGCGTACCAGGTCTGGACCGAGCACGAGGGCATCGAACGTGCCATCACCTTCATCGACACCCCTGGTCACGAGGCGTTCACCGCCATGCGTGCCCGTGGTGCCCAGGTGACGGACCTCGCGATCCTCGTGGTCGCTGCCGACGACGGCATCATGCCGCAGACGGTCGAGGCCCTCAACCACGCTCAGGCGGCAGGTGTGCCGATCGTGGTCGCGGTCAACAAGATCGACAAGCCCGACGCCAACCCGGCCAAGGTACGCCAGCAGCTCACCGAGTACGGTCTGGTCGCCGAGGAGTACGGCGGGGACGTCATGTTCGTCGACGTGTCGGCGCGCAACAACATCAACATCCAGGAACTCCTGGATGCGGTGCTGCTGACGGCGGACGCCGGTCTCGACCTGACGGCCAACCCGAACAAGGCGGCACGCGGTGTCGCCATCGAGGCGAAGCTCGACAAGGGCCGCGGTTCGGTCGCGACGGTGCTCATCCAGTCCGGTACGCTGCGTGTCGGCGACCCGATCGTCGCCGGGACGGCCTACGGCCGCGTCCGCGCGATGATCGACGAGAACGGCGACGCGGTCGAAGAGGCCGCCCCGTCCCGCCCGGTCCAGGTGCAGGGTCTGAACTCGGTGCCGCGCGCCGGTGACGTGTTCATCGTCACCGACGACGACCGGATGGCCCGCCAGATCGCCGAGAAGCGTGAAGCCGCAGAGCGCAACGCGGCTCTGGCCAAGGCCCGCAAGCGCATCTCGCTCGAGGACTTCACCCGTGCTCTCGAAGAGGGCAAGGTCGAGTCGCTCAACCTCATCATCAAGGGCGACGTCTCCGGTGCCGTCGAGGCACTCGAGGAGTCGCTGCTCAAGATCGAGGTCGACGATTCGGTCCAGCTGCGCATCATCCACCGCGGTGTCGGTGCCGTCACGGAGTCGGACATCAACCTCGCGACGATCGACAACGCGATCGTCATCGGGTTCAACGTCCGCCCCGACGCGAAGGCGCGCGAACGCGCGGCTCGTGAGGGCGTCGATGTCCGCTTCTACTCGGTCATCTACAACGCGATCGACGATGTGGAGCAGTCGCTCAAGGGACTCCTCAAGCCGGAGTACGAAGAGATCCAGTCCGGTGTGGCCGAGATCCGGGAGGTGTTCCGTTCCTCCAAGTTCGGCAACATCGCCGGTGTCATCGTCCGCAGCGGCACGATCACGCGCAACGCGAAGGCGCGCGTCATCCGCGAAGGCGTCGTGATCGCCGATGGCCTGGCCATCGAGTCGCTGCGCCGCTTCAAGGACGACGTCACCGAGGTCCGCACGGACTTCGAGGCCGGTATCGGACTCGGTAAGTACAACGACATCCGTATCGGCGACGAGATCGAGACCACCGAGCTGCGCGAGAAGCCGCGCTCCTAGGCCTCCGACGGCACCGGATCCGGGTGCTCCGCTCCTCAGGGCGCGGGGCGCCCGGATCCGCCGGTCGTCACCCCCTTACCCGTTTTCAAGATTGGAAGAAGCGATGGCCAACGAACGTCAGGCTCGCCTTGCCGACCGGATCCGCGTCCTGATCGCGGAGCGGCTCGAGAAGGGGCTGCGGGACCCGCGTCTCGGGTTCGTCACCATCACGGACGTCCGCGTGACCGGTGACCTGCAGCACGCCTCCGTGTTCTACACCGTGCTCGGCAGTGAGCAGGAGCGGATCGATTCCGCCGCCGCCCTCACCGCCGCGACCGGGATGCTGCGCAGCGACGTGGGCCGGAAGCTCGGCATCCGCCTCACGCCCACGCTCGAGTTCATCCTCGACGGCATTCCCGAGAACGCCGGCCACATCGAGGACCTGCTGCGCGAGGCCCGTGAGCGCGACGAGTCCGTCGCCGGGCTCGCGGCGACCGCCCAGCCCGCCGGCGACGCGGACCCCTACGTGAAGCCCCGCGAGATCCAGGACTGAGATCCGGCGGCCGCCTCAGCGCGGCAGCCGCAGCATCCCGCCGGATGCCTCCGCCAGACCGTCGGCGATCAGGGAATCGATCGCCCGGTCGCGCTGGCGTGGGTCCGGCCAGTCCGGGACGACCTGATCGAGCGCCGCCGCGTGCTCGGGTGCCTCGCGGAGGACCCGCAGTACGGCCCCGCGCGCCTGCCGGTCGCTGCCCTCGTACCGGGCCTGACGCCGCCGCGTGTCGCCGGTGTCGGGATACCCCGCGTTCCGCCAGGCGCACACCGCCACCAGCGGGCACGCATCGCAGCGCGGGGCGCGCGCCGTGCAGACGACGGCGCCGAGCTCCATCGCGGCGGCGTTGAACCGTGCCGCCGCATCGTGCTCGGCCGGCAGCTGGAGCGCCATCGCGGCGAGGTCCCGCCGGGCGGGCGGACCCGGGTGCGCGCGCCCGTCCACGGCGCGCGCCAGTACGCGACGCGTGTTCGTGTCGACGACCGGGTGGTGGTCCCCGTACGCGAACACGGCGACCGCCCGGGCGGTGTAGTCCCCGACACCCGTCAGCGCCAACAGGGCGTCCACATCGCGGGGGACGCGGCCGTCGTGCCGGTCCCTGATCTCCACCGCCGCGCGATGCAGCCACAGCGCCCGCCGGGGGTAGCCGAGGTTGGCCCAGAGCCGCACGGCGTCCGCCGGCGGTGCGGCGGCGAGGTCTGCGGGCGTGGGCCAGCGTTCCAGCCATTCCTGCAACCGGGGGACCACCCGCTCGACGGGAGTCTGCTGGAGCATGAACTCGCTCACCAGCACACCCCAGGCACCGAACCCGGGCGCGCGCCACGGGAGCGGGCGGGCATTCCGCTCGAACCAGGCGTTGACGATCGGGGCGAGTTCGGGCACCACGACAGCGTATGCGTGCCGGGAGACGCCCCGACTCCGTCGTAGGCTGGGATGATGCGTGACGACAGGCCTGCTGCGCCATCCGGGATCCTGCTCGTGGACAAACCCGGGGGCATGACCAGCCACGACGTCGTCGCGCGGGCGCGCAAGGCGCTCGGCACGCGGAAGATCGGCCACGCGGGGACGCTCGACCCGATGGCCACCGGGCTGCTCGTGCTCGGCGTCGGTCCCGCCACCCGCCTGCTGACCTACCTCGTCGGACTCGACAAGACGTATCTCGCGACGATCCGGCTCGGCGCGGCCACGGACACCGACGACGCCGAGGGGGAGGTCACGGCGACGGCGGGGGAGGGTCTCGTGGCGGCCGTCACGGATGCGGCCATCGCCGCCGGCATCGCGCAGCTGACCGGCGACATCTCCCAGGTCCCCAGCACGGTGTCCGCCATAAAGGTGGACGGGCGCCGCGCCTACGACCGCGCCCGGGCGGGCGAGGAGGTCGTCCTCAAGGCCCGCGCCGTGACCGTTTCCCGTTTCGACGTCCTCGCCGCCCGCAGGACCGAGCACCTGATCGAGCTCGACGTCGTGGTCGACTGCACGAGCGGGACGTACATCCGGGCGCTCGCCCGCGACCTGGGCGCGGCGCTCGGCGTCGGCGGCCACCTGAGCGCGCTGCGGCGCACGAGGATCGGCGACTTCGACGTGGCCGAGGCCGTGCCGGCGGACGCCATGGACGCCGGCGGGCTGCTCGACGCGGCGGTCGTCGCGGCGCGCGTCATGACGAGGCTCGATGTCGACGAGGACCAGGCGCGCGACCTCCGTCACGGCAAGCGTCTCCTCGGCGCCGGCACCCTCGCCGGACGCGGCCATCTCGCCGCCGTCGACCCCGCCGGGCGGCTCGTGGGCATCCTCGAGCGCCGCGGTGCGGATCTGAAGAGCGCCATGAACATGCCTCCGGAGGAGAGCGAATGATCCTGTGGTTCACCCTGGTCCAGGTGGGGGTCGCCGTCGTCGCGGCGCTCCTGTGCGTCGTCCTGGGCCTCGCCGGACGCCGGCCGAGCGATCTCACGGTGGGGGCGCTGGCGCTCATCGAAGTGCTGCTGATCGCCCAGATCGTCGTCGCGCTGATCGCCCCGTTCGCCGGTAACCCGCCGAGCGGCAGCCTGCTCGAGTACTGGGTCTACCTCGTGCCCGCCGCGCTGCTCCCGCCCGCCGGGGTCGCGTGGGCGCTGCTGGAGCGCAGCAAGTGGAGCACCGTGATCATGGGGGTCGCCGCGGCGGCCGTGGCCGTCATGGTGTGGCGCATGCACGTCATCTGGACCGTGCAGATCGGCTGAACGTCCGGACGCCCAGAGGGCGGTCGGGGCGCGCAGGCCGCCCAACTACAATGGGACGGTCATGTCTGAGAATGCACCCCGCCGCCGGATGAGCGGCATCGGCCGCGTCCTCGTCATCGTCTACGCCATCATGGCCCTCGCCGCGACCGGGCGGTCGTTCGTGCAGATCGTCAGCGAGTTCGACGAGGCACCGCTCGCCTACGCGCTGTCCGCGGCGGCGGCGGCCGTCTACATCCTGGCGACGCTGGCGCTGATCTTCTCCGGATCGGCCATCTGGTACCGGATCGCATGGGTCGCGATCGTCTTCGAGCTGGTGGGGGTGCTCGTGGTCGGAACCCTCAGCATCCTCGACCCCGCACTCTTCCAGCACCCGACGGTGTGGTCCCTCTTCGGCAACGGATACCTCTTCGTGCCGCTCGTGCTGCCGTTCTTCGGGTTGTGGTGGCTGTGGGTGCACCGCTCCGTCCCCGCATCCGCACCCCTTCCGGAGCCCGTTCGATGATGGTCTTCCGCGGGCCCGAGGACGTGCCCGCCGGATTCGGACCGTCGGTGGTCGCGATCGGCAAATTCGACGGAGTGCACGCGGGTCACCGTGTCGTGCTCGAACGGGCGAAGGTGGATGCGGCGACCCGGGGCGCACGGGTCGTGGCGGTCACCTTCGACCGGAACCCCCTCGCGGTGCTCCGGCCCGAACGCAACCCCGCCGAGCTGGTGGGGGTCCCGCAGAAGCTGCGTCTGCTCGCGGAGACGGGCATCGACGCGACGATGGTGCTCACCTTCGACGAACGTCTGGCGCTGCTGAGCCCGCGCGACTTCGTCGTGGACATGCTCGTCGAGCCGCTCGGCATGTGCACGATCCTGGTCGGGACCGACTTCCGGTTCGGCCGCGGCGGGGCGGGGAACGCGGACCTCCTGCGCGAACTCGGCGAAGAGTTCGGCTTCCGCGTCGACGTGGTGGACGAGGTCCGCGCGATCGACGAGGGCCGGCGGGTCTCCTCCACCTGGGTGCGCGAACTGCTCGGCGCCGGCGACGTCGAGACGGCGGCGAAATTGCTCGGCCGCCCGACCGCGGTGTGGGGCGAGGTCGTGCACGGGCTCAAGCGCGGTCGTGCCCTGGGCTTCCCGACCGCGAACCTGTCGGCCTCCCTGGAGGGCTTCGCCCCGGCCGACGGCGTGTATGCCGGATGGCTGATCGACGAGGCCCCTGGCCTGCGCTCCGGCGTCCGGTATCCGGCCGCCATCTCGGTGGGCACGAATCCCACCTTCGGCGACGTCACCCGTCGTCAGGTCGAGGCGTACGTGCTCGATGAGACGGATCTCGACCTCTACGGCCATGAGGTCGAGGTGCAGTTCGTCTCCCGGGTACGGGGGATGACGGCGTTCGACGGGGTGGAATCGTTGAAGGCGCAGATGGCCGACGATGTCGCGCAGGTGCGCGCGGCGCTCGGGCGGGGCTGACCCGGCCGAGCGCCGCGTGCTACCGGCCGATCCTCAGTACGAGGACTCGTCGACCCGACCCGCCGCGGTTCCGCCGGCGAGGATCGAGCGCAGCTCGCCGAGGATCGTCGCGCTGCCGCTCGTGCCCAGGCGCGTCGCACCGGCGTCGAGCATCTCCAGTGCGGTGGCGAGGCTCCGGACCCCTCCGGATGCCTTGACCTGCACCGCATCCGACACGTTCTCGCGCATGAGCCGCACGTGCGGGACCGTCGCGCCCCCTCCGGCGAATCCGGTCGAGGTCTTGACGAAGTCGGCCCCGCCCGCCTCGGTGAGGCGGCTGCCGCGGGCGATCTGCTCCTCGTCGAGGAGCGAGGTCTCCAGGATCACCTTCAGTACGCGTGAGCCGGCGGCGTCCTTCACGGCGCGGATGTCCTCGACCACCGCGTCGTCGAAGCCGGAACGCAGCCAGCCGATGTTGACGACCATGTCGAGCTCGGTCGCGCCCGCCTCGATCGCGGCGCGCGCTTCGGCCACCTTTGCGGCGGTCGAGGTGGTGCCGTGCGGGAATCCGATGACCGTGCCCACGGCGACGCCCGACCCCGCCAGCCGGTCGACGGCATGGGGGATGTCCGACGGTCGGACGCACACGCTGAACACGCGCCACTCGCGGGCGATCGACAGCTCGGCGTCGACATCCGCCCGGGTGAACTCGGGCTTCAGGATGGCGTGATCGATCGTGGCGGCGAGCTGGGCTTCGGTGATCTCAGGCATGTCCTCAGCGTACGCGGCGGTCGCCCTCTCACCGGGAGCGGCTGCACGCGGACGAGGCCGAGCGAGCGACGCGCGACGTGGGGCGACACGCCCTCGGCATCGAGGTAACGAAACGATAACGCTGCACGGTAGGGTGGCCGGACGTCGACGGAGACGATCAGGAGGATCGATGCACCCGCCCCGCGCATCCCGCGGACTTCCCGCGTTGGCCACGCTCGTCGCGCTCGCGGCGGTCTCCGTGATCGTCGCGGTCCTCGGAGCGTCGCCCCCGGCGGTGGGCGCCACCGAAGCACTCGGTGCGGCCCGCAGTCCGGGCGAACCGGCCTTCGTCGCGAGCCATCGCGGGGGAGCGGCCCACGCCCCGGAGAACACCCTGCCCGCCGTCTCGAGGGCGTTCGACGACGGGTTCGACTACGTGGAGGTGGACGTCGCCCTGACCCGGGACCGGGTGCCGGTGCTCCTGCACGATCAGACCGTGGATCGCACCACCGACGGAGCGGGGGAGCTCGCCTCCCTCAGCTGGGCGGACGTGTCCGCGCTGGATGCCGGGGCGTGGTTCTCTCCCGCGTACGCGGGCACCCGGGTGCCGAGGGTGGAGG
Organism: Microbacterium caowuchunii; assembly: GCF_008727755.1. Classification (NCBI taxonomy): domain Bacteria; kingdom Bacillati; phylum Actinomycetota; class Actinomycetes; order Micrococcales; family Microbacteriaceae; genus Microbacterium; species Microbacterium caowuchunii. Next base: position 2,185,466 of record NZ_CP044231.1, on the reverse strand, counting down.
AGTTCCTCGACCTGGTGGCGGAGCGGAACGGCCGGGCCATCGTCGAGCTGAAGGGCCCGTGGGACGGGGAGGCGGCGGCCGCACTCGTCTCCGCGATCGAGCAGCGCGGTCTCGAGCGCAGCATCACGGTGGCGAGTTTCGACGCCCGCACGCTGGCCCTCGTGGGCTCGGCCTCGCCCGTGCTGTCCCGGATGGTGGTGCTCCGTGCGCTCCCGGACGACGTGGTGCATGCGGCATCGCTCGCCGGGGTGCGGGGCGTGATCGCCAGCAGGCGCGCGGTCGCCGAGCGGCCGGAGGTCGTCGCGCAGCTGCACGAGGCGGGCCTGCGCATCGCGGTCTACACGCTCAACTCGGACGAGCAGTGGCGGGAGGCCACGTCGCTCGGTGTGGACGGCATCATCACGGACGACCCCACCGGGCTCTTCCGCTGGCAGCAGGACGCCTAGCGGCGCGGGTCGCGGATGCCGGCGAACGACGCGACGGCGCCCGCGGCCATGAGCGCGGCCGTCACGATCGCCGCCCGATGGAACCCCTCGAGGTCGAGGTCGCCGGCCACGACGACGCCGAGGAGGGCGACCGACACGAGGCCCGCCACCCGGGCCACCGCGTTGTTCACGGCCGAGGCGATGCCGCTGCGTTCCGCCGGGACCGCGCTGAGGACGGCGGAGGTCAGCGGCGCGACCGTCAGCGTCAGGCCGGCACCGAACGCCAGCAGCCCCGGCAGGACCTGGGTGAGGTAGTCGAAGTCATCGGCGACGGTCAGCAGCAGCAGCGCGCCCACCGCCATCAGGGCCGGCCCCGCCGTCATGAACAGGCGCGGCCCGAGCTTGCCGGCCAGCGCTCCCACCCGGGAGCTGAACAGGATCATGAGCACAGTGGGCGGCAGGGTCGCGAGGCCCGCGAGGGTCGCGGAGAGCCCCGCGCCCTGCTGGAGGTAGACCGCGACGACCAATCCGTTCAGCGAGAGGGCGGCGTAGACGAAGAAGGTCGAGAGGTTGCCCGCCCAGAAGTTCCGCGCCGAGAACAGTGACAGCGGCATGAGCGGCGACGGGGCGACCCGCTGGCGCAGGACGAACCCCACGACACCGAGGATCCCGCCGATCCCGGCGATCCACACCGCCGGGGAGTCCCAGCCCAGCCGCGGCTGCTCGATGAGGGCGAACACGAGCGCCCCGAGTCCGATCGTGCACAGCGCCGCGCCGGGGATGTCGATCCGGGCGCCGGGGACCCGGGCATCGCGGAGGCCGCCGCGGACGAGCAGCACCAGGGTGAGGGCGATCGGCAGCACGTTGAGCACGAACACCCAGCGCCAGGAGAGCAGGTCGACGAACAGTCCGCCGACGACCGGGCCGACGAGCGTCGCCACCGTGGTCGCTCCCGTCCAGATGCCGATCGCGCGGGAGCGCGCGGCGCCGGCGAAATGCGAGGTGATGAGGGCCAGGGAACTCGGCACGAGCAACGCCCCGCCGACACCCTGCACCGCGCGCAGCAGGATGAGGGTCAGCGGATCCGGGGCGAGCGCGATCGCGACCGAGGAGACGCCGAAGATCAGCAGTCCGATGCGCAGGATGCGGATGCGGCCGAACGCGTCGCTGAGGGACCCGGCGACCAGGATGAACGCGCCCAGGGTCACGAGGTACGCGTCCACCACCCACTGCTGCGTGGCGAGGCCCCCGCCCACGTCCCGCTCGATCGCGGGCAGAGCCACCGTCACGACGGTCCCGTCGAGGAACGAGACGAAGGAAGCCAGGATGGCGACCAGCAGCACGGTCCGGTCGCTCGGGCGGGCTGCATCCACCCCCTCACGGTAGGGGAGCGGCGCCCCGGCGACCAGTGCCCGCGGCGCGGTGCCGCGCCGGATGCGTGCGCGCGTCCGGGCGGGCGCGGCGGGCGAGCGGCGTTAGGGTCGAAGGAGACCGCGACCCCGGAGGAAACCCCGTGACGAACACCCGTCCCCGCATCCGCACGCTCCTGGCGGCGACGGCCGTGATCTCGGCGGCGTTCGCCCTGGCGGCCTGCGTCCCGGAGCCGGACCCCACGGGCTCCTCGCCGTCCTCGCCCGCGCCGTCGGTCAGCGCCTCCGACTCCGCCGAGCCGACCGCCTCCGTGCCCGCGGATCGCCCGCAGACCGTCGAGATCTCCCTGCCGGCATCGTGTGACGCGCTCTACTCGCCGCAGATGCGTGCCACGCTCGAGGATCGGCTGCCGCCGCTGAACGACCCGGCCGTGACGCTGTACTCCACGCAGCTCGTGCCGGCGCTGGAGATCCTGGAGTCCGGTGTGCCGACCCTCCGCTGCTCGTGGGGCGCCCCCGGCGGCGCGGGGCTCTCCACGAACGTGACCGTCCTCACCGCCGAGGACCTCCCGGGGGTCCAGGACATGCTCGCCGTCAACGGCTTCGGATGCGAGGACGCCGTCGGCGGCATCCTGTGCTCCGTGCAGACCGAGACCCTGGATCTCGACAGCAAGCTCGTGACCCGCGGTGAATCGCACTTCCTGCGCGGCAACGGATGGGTCGCCACCTCCTGGGTGGGTGAACTCCCCGCCGGGTACACCGAGGACGTCGCGGCGACGCTCTGGGGCTGATCCGGCGACATCCCGGCACTTCCGTGCCGACAACCGGGCCGGGATGCTCTAAACTGGAGCCGATCGATTCGGTCGCGCCTGTTGTCGCGCGCCCCGATCTTCCCGCGTCCGTCCCGGCACCGAGCCGCCCGCGGGACTCTGACCACCGGTCGCAGGTCCTTCCGGACCCGACGCTCAGGAGGAGCATGCCGACTTCGGCTCCCGCCGCGAAATCCACGCAGCGACGTAGAAAGACCTCGTCCGCCCGCCGTGACGACGAGGCGCCCATCATCCCCATCCTCGCCCGCAAGGTGCGCGAGGTCGAAGCCAAAGCGCAGCGCGGAAAGCTCGGCCCGACGAACCGGGTCAAGTTCCAGGTGATCGCGTTCCTGGTGCGCGAGGAGCGCGCACGGGTCAAGGCCGAGGCGGAGATGAGCGACGCGACACGCGCGGAACTGCTCAAGCGCCTCGACGGCGTGGCGACGATCCTGGCCAAGACGGCCGCCCGGGACACGTCGCTCATCCAGCTGCTGGAGGTCGACCAGGCCACCTCGCCGGTGGCCCGCAGGATGCGTCGCGACTGGCTCCTCGAGTCCGGTGCGGAGCTGGCCCCCGACGAGCTGATCATCACGGATGCCGTGACGGTCGCCTCCCCGCTCGTGCCGACCGCGGCGTCCGGCCGTCAGGTCATGCCGCCCCAGGTCGAGGCGCGTCAGATGGCGAACCCGTTCCTGGCCCCCGACCTCACGCCGCACACTCCCGGGCCGACCCCGCGTCGCCGCCTGGATGGCTGGGAGCTCATGGGACCGCTCTACAAGGCGTTCGAGACCGGCGCCGGCGGCGGTGCCGCGACCATGGAACTGCCCGAGGTGCCCGAGTTCGACCGGCTGTCGCCGAAGGGACTCGCGGTCATGCCGCACCAGTCGCGCTTCCTCGAGGCCGTGCGCGAGGGACACCGCAGGTTCCTGCTCGCCGACGAACCTGGCCTCGGCAAGACCGCGGAGTCCGTCCTGGCGGCATCCGTCGCGGGCGCGTACCCCCTGCTGGTGGTCGTGCCCAACGTGGTCAAGATGAACTGGGCTCGCGAGGTCGAGCGGTGGACGCCGCAGCGCCGGGCGACCGTCATCCAGGGCGACGGAGAGGACCTCGACGCCTTCGCCGACGTCTTCATCGTGAACTACGAGGTGCTCGACCGGCACCTGTCCTGGCTCAGCTCGATCGGGCTGGCGGGCATGGTGGTCGACGAGGCGCACTTCATCAAGAACCTCGGCTCGCAGCGTTCGCGGAACGTCCTCGCGCTCGCCAGCAGCATCCGGGAGCGCCTGCGCGACCCGCTGCTGCTCGCCCTGACCGGTACGCCGCTGATCAACGACGTCGAGGACTTCGACGCGATCTGGCGCTTCCTCGGCTGGACCAACGGCGAGAAGCCGGGTCCGGAGCTGATGGAGAAGCTCGACGCGACGGGACTGACCCCCGCCGACAAGGCGTTCTACCCGGCCGCGCGCAATGCGGTCATCTCGATGGGGATCGTGCGCCGGCGGAAGACGGACGTCGCCAAGGACCTCCCGGACAAGCTGGTCGCCGACCTCCCCGTCCAGCTGGACGACGAGTTCGGCCGCTCCATCCGTCAGGCCGAGCGCGAGCTGGGCGAGCGTCTCGGCGCCCGCTACCGCCGGATCATCGAGGCGCGCGGGGATCGCGGGCTCCTGCCCGGCGAGATCGACGAGGACATCGTCCGTCTGGTCGCCCAGCACGAGCTGGACGAATCCAAGGCGGCCGGCTCGGGCAGCGAGAACGTCTTCACGATGGTGCGCCGCATCGGCCAGGCGAAGGCCCTGCTCGCGGCGGACTACGCCGTGCAGCTGCAGCGCTCGGTCGGCAAGGTCGTCTTCTTCGCCAAGCACATCGACGTCATGGATGCCGCGGAGGCGCACTTCGCCGCCGCCGGGCTCAAGACGGTGTCGCTGCGCGGCGACCAGACCGCGACCGTGCGGCAGGCCGCCGTCGACGCCTTCAACACCGACCCCGACGTGGCCATCGCGGTCTGCTCGCTCACCGCTGCGGGAGTGGGCGTCAACATGCAGGCCGCCTCCAACGTGGTTCTGGCCGAGCTGTCCTGGACCGCCGCGGAGCAGACGCAGGCCATCGACCGCGTCCACCGCATCGGGCAGGACGAGCCCGTGACGGCGTGGCGGATCATCGCTGCGCACACGATCGACACCAAGATCGCGGAACTGATCGATTCGAAGCAGAGCCTGTCGCTCCGCGCGCTCGACGGGCACGCGATCGAGGAAGGTTCGAGCGACTCGGTGCAGCTGTCGGCGCTCATGCACCTGACCCGTACCGCGCTCGGCGGCTGATCGCCCGGCACGACCGAACGGCCCGGCGCACACCCGTGCGGCCGGGCCGTTCCGCATCGTCGAGACGGATGCGTCGAGCTCGCGGGAGCGATAGTGTCGGGGAGGCAGCGTCGCCCCATTTCCACGGAGCACCATCATCCGGAAAGCAGGGACTCCAGCAATGAAGATCGGTATTCTCACGAGCGGCGGCGATTGCCCCGGGCTCAACGCCGTCATCCGCGGCGTCGTGCTGAAGGGGACGACCACTTACGACCTCGAGTTCGTCGGTATCCGCGACGGCTGGCGCGGTGTGGTCGACGCGGACTTCTTCCCGCTCACGCGGCACGAGGTGAAGGGGCTGTCCAAGGTCGGCGGCACCATCCTCGGCACGAGCCGCACGAACCCCTACGAGGGTCCGCGCGGGGGAGCGGAGAACATCGCGAAGACGCTGTACGGTCACCGCATCGACGGGATCATCGCCATCGGCGGCGAGGGCACCCTGGCCGCGGCCAACCGTCTGGCCAACGACGGCATCAACGTCCTGGGGGTTCCCAAGACCATCGACAACGATCTGCGCGCGACCGACTACTCGTTCGGGTTCGACACCGCGGTGAACATCGCCACCGATGCCATGGACCGCCTCCGCACCACCGGCGACTCGCACCAGCGGTGCATGGTCGCCGAGGTGATGGGCAGGCACGTGGGCTGGATCGCCCTGCACGCCGGCATCGCCGCCGGCGCACACGTGATCTGCATCCCCGAGGTGCCCATGTCGATCGAGGAGATCACCGAGCAGGTCGCGAAGGCGCACGATCGCGGGCGCGCCCCGCTCGTCGTGGTCTCCGAGGGCTTCAAACTGACCGGGATGGAGGAGGCGTTCAGCGACAAGGGACTGGACGCGTTCAACCGCCCGCGCCTCGGCGGCATCAGCGAGATCCTCGCGCCCGAGATCGAGCGGATCACCGGTATCGAGACCCGCTCCACGGTCCTCGGCCACATCCAGCGCGGCGGCTCGCCCTCCGCCTTCGACCGCGTCCTGGCCACCCGCCTGGGGCTGCACGCCGCCGACGCGATCGTGGCCCAGGCCTGGGGTCAGATGGTCGCCATGCGCGGCACCGACATCGTGCGGGTGCCGTTCGAGGCGGCGCTGGGGGAGCTCAACTCGGTGCCGCTGTACCGCTACGAGGAAGCCGCCGCCCTCTTCGGCTGACCCGGCACCTCGCAGGAACACGCGAACCCCGGAGGATCCGACGCGGATCCTCCGGGGTTCGTCGCATTCTGCGCACGTCCGCGCAGCGCGGACCGGCGACTCAGGCGACGCCGAGCACGTCCAGCAGCCAGGCCAGCTCGAACGCGCGCTCGCGCCACGTGTTGTAGCGACCGCTCACCCCGCCGTGCCCGGCGACCATCTCGCACTTGAGCATCGCGTCGGCGTCGACCTCGCGCAGGCGCGCCACCCACTTGGCGGGCTCGACATACAGCACCCGGGTGTCGTTGAACGAGGTGACCGCCAGGATGCGGGGGTAGCGCACACCCTCGCGCACGTTCTCGTAGGGCGAGTACGACTTCATGTAGGCGTACACGTCGGGGTCGTGCAGCGGGTCGCCCCACTCGTCCCACTCGATCACCGTGAGCGGCAGCGAGGGGTCCAGGATGGTGGTGAGGGCGTCCACGAAGGGGACGTCGGCCAGGATGCCGGCGAACAGCTCGGGGGCCAGGTTCGCCACCGCTCCCATCAGCAGGCCGCCCGCCGAGCCGCCCTCTGCGACGAGCTGCTCCGGTGTGGTGTAGCCGTGATCGACCAGGTGCGACGCGCAGTCGACGAAGTCGGTGAACGTGTTGCGCTTGGCCAGGAGCTTCCCGTCCTCGTACCACTGGCGGCCCATCTCGCCGCCTCCGCGCACGTGCGCGACGGCGAAGACGACGCCGCGGTCGAGTTCCGACAGGCGCGCCACCGAGAACGACGGCTCGATGGAGTGCTCGTACGAGCCGTAGCCGTAGAGGTGGACCGGCCGGGGCGTCGCGCCGGCATCGCCGAACGAGCGCTTCCAGACCAGGGACACCGGGATCGACGCGCCATCCTGAGCCGTCGCCCACACCCGCGCCTGGGCGTAGTCGGCGGGGTCGTACCCGCCCAGCACCGGCTGCTGCTTGCGCAGGGTCAGCGAGCCCGTGGCGGGGTCGTAGTCGTAGACGGTCGAGGGCGTCACGAAGGACCCGTAGCCCAGGCGCAGCAGCGGCGGCGCCCACTCCGGGTTGCCTGCCGTGCCGACCGAGTAGAGCGGCTCGTAGAACGGGATCTCCCGCACCGACGAGGTCGCGTAGTCCAGCATCCCGATGCGCGCGATGCCCTCACGGCGGTACCCGACCACGCCCCAGTCCCGGAAGGTGGACACGCCCAGCAGACGGTGCCCAGGGACGTGCGGGATGACGACCTGGCGCTCGCCGCCGGGGTCGGCCACCGGCACGCGCACGAGCTCGAAGTCGAGGGCGTCCTGGTTGTGCAGGATGTACAGCACGTCCTCGCCGTCCACGACGGCGTGCGCGGAGTCGGACTCCACGCCCTCCGTGCGCGGCCACACCACACGGGGTTCCGCGTGCAGGTCGTCCGCCGGGACGAGCCATTCCTCGGACGTGATGGACGACCCGACGCCGATCACGAGGAACCGCTCGCTGCGCGTGAACCCGGCGCCCACCCAGTACTTCTCGTCCGGCTCGTGGAACAGCGTGCGATCGGATGCGGTGGGCGTCCCGAGCTCATGCAGCCACACGGTGTCCGGGCGCCATGCTTCGTCCACCGTGGAGTACACGACGTAGCGCGAGTCGGGGGACAGCTCGGCCCCGGAGAAGGTGTCCTCGATGACGTCCGGAAGCGTCTCGCCGGTCTCGAGATCCCGGACGCGCAGCGTGTATCGCTCGTCGCCGGTCGCGTCGATCCCGTACAGGAGCAGCCTGCCGTCGGCGGACACGTCGAAGGTGCCCAGGGAGAAGAACTCCAGCCCGTCGGCCTCCTCGTTGCCGTCGAGGAGCACCTGCTCGCCCGGCAGCGGCTCGCCCGCGGTGGGCTCGGGCGGCGTCCAGTCCTCCGGGTCGGCGATGGGCGCGCGGCAGTGGATGCCGTACTGCTTGCCCTCGACCGTGCGCGAGTAGTACCACCAGTCGCCGCGGCGCGCGGGGACGGAGAGGTCCGTCTCGAGGGTCCGGTCCTTGATCTCGTCGAAGATGCGCTGCCGCAGCGGTTCGAGGTGCGCGGTGCGGGCGTCGGTGTAGGCGTTCTCGGCCTCGAGGTGCGCGGTGACGCGTTCGTCGTCCTTCGCGCGCATCCATTCGTAGGGGTCGGCGAACTCGTCGCCGTGATGGCGGCGGATGCGCGGCTCGCGGAGCGCTCGGGGGGGCTGAACGGATGCGGCGTTGTCGGTCACGCGTCCACGCTAGTCGGCGGAGGACGGCGGTGGCGCCCCCGACCCGCTCACGTCACGGTGACGAGCGTCTGCTGCCAGCCCGAGGAGCCGTCCGGGGCGATGGGGGCGCGTTCCTCCGCCTGGCGGTTCCCCGCGCTGTCGTAGGCGCGGACGGTCAGCGTGTGCCGGCCGGGGCGGGCGTCCCAGGGCAGCATCCATTGCACCCACGTCGCCGCGCTGAGCGGCGTCGACAGGGTCGCCTGCTGCCACTGGCCGTCGTCGATGCGCACCTCGACGCGTCCGATCCCGGTCGGTTGCGCCCACGCCACCCCGCCGATCACCGTCGGTCCTGCCGTGACGGAGCGGTCCACCCGGGGGGTGTCGATGCGCGAGGACATCTTGATGGGGGCTTTCGCGCTGTACCCGCGCGGCGTCCAGTAGGCCTCCTCCCGGTCGAACCGGGTCACCGTGAGGCGGTCGAGCCATTTGGTGGCCGATACGTAGCCGTACAGGCCAGGGACGACCATGCGCACGGGGAATCCGTGCTCCAGGGGGAGGGGCTCCCCGTTCATCGCGACCGCGAGGATGGCGTCCAGGCCGTCATCGGTGAGCGACTCCAGGGGCGTGCTCGCGGTGAAGCCGTCGACGCTGCGGGAGAGCACCATGTCGGCATCCGCTGAGGGCCGCGCCATCCGCAGCAGGTCCCGAACCGGAACGCCCTGCCAGATCGCGGTGCCCACGAGATCCCCTCCGACCTCGTTGGAGACGCACGTCAGGGTGACGGCGTACTCGTCCAGGCCCCGAGCGAGCAGGTCGTCGAAGGTGAGCTCCACGCGATCCTCGACCATTCCGTCGATGACGAGCCGCCAGTCCGCCGGATCGACCTGCGGGACGATGAGCGCGGTGTCCACCCGGTAGAAGTCCGCGTTGGGGGTGAGCAGCGGCGAGATACCGGGCACGTCGAGCTCGGCGCCGGACGGGACCGTCACGGTCGTGCGCGGGGCGGGCAGCCGCAGCGCGGAGCGGATGGCGCGGATCGAGGTGCTCGCCCCGCTCACCAGGCGGGATCCCGCCCCGACGACGACGGCTGCCGCGGTGCTGATCAGCGCCAGGCGGAGGAACGCACGTCGCCCGGCCAGGGCGGGAGCGGCCGGATCGACGGGCGCGTCCGCGGAAGGACCGGCCGGCTCGGTGGCCCGCCACCTGCGCAGCCGCATGCAGAGGGCGCGGAGGATCAGGATGCCGACGGCGCCGCCGGCGACGGCGGGCAGGACGTCGAGCGCTCCCGCCGCGGCGCGGGTGACGAGCGAGGCGCCCACCGCCACCGCCACGACCCCGAGCAGCACGGAGCCCCACGGTGGGCGGCGGAACTCCAGCATCCCGGCGAGCGCGGCGCCCACGGCGGCGGCCACCAGGAGGCCGCCGAGGAGCACCGCCTTGTCGGCGTCGCCGAACGTGGAGATCGCGAACTCCTTCACCGGGCGGGGCACGATGTCCACGACGAAGCCGCCGACCGCCTCGAGCGGCCCGGAGCCCCGTGCGGTGAGCAGACCGGTGAGCTCCGCCACCGCGAGGAAGGCGCCGGCGGCGATCAGACCGCTCGCCGCGGCCCACAGCATCCCGCGCGATCGTGGCTCTGCGGTCATGGTCACATCCTCCTGCGCGACCGTGTGCCGCAGAAGGTCATTCGGCGCCACGGCGTGTTCGGATCGTGGCGAGTTGACCGGAAGGCGGGGCGGTGGAAGGATTTCCTGTGGCCCGGTGAACGGATACCGGCTCTCTGGTGAACTCTTCGTTCGCGCAGCCGATCGACTCGGTGCTCCTGATCCCCTTTACCGAAAGCGAACGGTGGAAACCGCAGCCCTGATCGTCGTCCTGGTCATCGGCCTGGCCTTGTTCTTCGACTTCACGAACGGTTTTCACGACACCGCGAACGCGATGGCCACGCCCATCGCGACCGGTGCCCTGAAACCGAAGGTCGCCGTCATCCTCGCCGCCGTCCTCAACCTGGTCGGTGCCTTCCTGTCCACGGAGGTGGCCAAGACCATCTCCGGAGGCATGATCCAGGAGGACGAGATATCGTCCTCGATCTTCCCGGCGATCATCTTCGCGGGGCTGATCGGTGCCGTGACCTGGAACATGCTGACCTGGCTTCTCGGGCTGCCGTCCAGCTCGTCGCACGCCCTGTTCGGCGGACTGATCGGCGCGACGCTGGTCGGGGCCGGCGCAGCCGCCATCAACCTGGGCGTCGTGATGTCGAAGGTGGTGCTGCCGGCGCTCATCGCCCCCCTGACGGCGGGGTTGATCGCCTTCGCGGCCACCAAGCTCGCATACGCCGTGACGCGTCGCTACGACGGGAAGCCCGACGGGCGGGACGGATTCCGCTGGGGACAGATCTTCACCTCCTCCCTCGTCGCTCTGGCGCACGGCACGAACGATGCGCAGAAGACCATGGGCGTGATCACGCTGGTGCTGATCACCGTCGGCTGGCAGTCCCAGTCCGACCCGCAGCTCTGGGTGATCCTGGCGTGCGGGATCACGATCGCGCTCGGGACGTACATGGGCGGATGGCGGATCATCCGGACGATGGGGAAGGGGCTCACCGATGTGAAGCCCGCGCAGGGTTTCTCCGCCGAGGCATCCACGGCCTCCACGATCCTCGCCTCCAGCGCGCTCGGCTTCGCGCTGTCCACGACCCAGGTCGCCTCCGGATCGGTCATCGGGTCGGGCCTCGGCCGCCGTGGCTCCAAGGTGCGTTGGCGCACGGTCGGGCGCATCATGGTCGGCTGGCTGCTCACGCTCCCGGCTTCGGGCGCGGTGGGCGCCGTGGCGGCGCTGCTCGTGGTCTGGTTCGGCGGGTGGGGCATCGCGATCGACGCGGTCCTCGCCGTCGCGATCATCCTCGCCCTCTACCTCCGTTCCCGCCGGGACCAGGTCGACGCCTCCAACGCCATGGGCGTCGGGGAGGTCGCCGAGTCGGGCATGGCCGTCAAGGTGAAGAAGAACCCGCCGCCGACGCGCCGCCAGCGCGCCGAGAAGCGCGCGTCCCGGAAGCGCGCCGCCGCGACGCAGAAGACCCCTGACGTGACGAAGGCGGAGGACGAACGATGACCATCGAGATCGACTGGGTCGCATTCCTCCAGGTCTTCGCCGCGGCCTTCACCGCGGCCATCGTCGTCGTCGGCTTCTATGCGGTGGCGCTGCGCCTGCTGGTGCGCGCCGGCAAGGTGCCGGTGGTGGTGCCTGCGGAGTTCACCGACGCGATCACGATCGTCAGCGAGAAGGACATCCGTCGCGCGAACAAGGCCGCGGCCAAGTCGGCGCGGAAGAATCCACTGACCGACGGACAGCGGCGGATCGCCCTGGTCGGCGCGTACGGGTGCTTCGGCGTCTGCGGTCTCGCCGTGCTCGGCGGACTCCTGCTCATCCTGTTCAACCACTGACATCCGCGCGTATGTCCACGGTCCTCTCTAGGGTGGGGACATGCAGTTCGGTCAGTATCCGCCCGCGAGGCGCACCCTCGTCCACGTCAGCGACACGCATCTGCTCGCGGGCGATCGGCGGCTGGGCGGCCGCTACGACACCGGGCGCAACCTGTCCCGCACGCTCGACGCGATCACCCGGCTCGACATCGTCCCCGACGCGATCGTGTTCACCGGCGATCTGACCGATCTGGGCGAGCCGGAGGCGTACGAGGCGCTGAGATCGGCGGTCGAGCCCGTGGCCGCGCGCCTCGGCGCACCGGTGGTGTGGGTGGCCGGAAACCATGACGAGCGGCCGGCGATGCGCGCCGCCCTCCGGGGCGAGGAACCGAGCGAGGAGCCCCTGGTCGGCGTGCACGATCTCGGCGGACTGCGGCTGATCGCGCTGGATTCCACCGTGCCCGGCTGGCATCACGGCGACATCGACGACGCGCAGCTCGCCTGGCTGGCGGGGATCCTCGCCGAACCCGCCCCTCTCGGCACCATCCTCGCGCTGCATCACCCGCCGCTACCCGGCCACATCCCGTTCTTCGACATCCTGGAGTTGCGCGATCAGGGCCGGCTGGCACAGGTCGTCGCCGGCACCGACGTGCGGGCGATCCTCGCCGGGCACCTGCACTACTCCACCTCCGGCACCTTCGCCGGCATCCCGGTGAGCGTCGCCGCGGCCACCTGCTACACGATGGATCTCGCCCGCCCCGCGCAGACCGTGAACGGGATGGACGCGGGGCAGTCCTTCCACCTCGTGCACGTGTACGACGACACCGTCACACACGCGGTGGTGCCCGTCGTGGACGCGGACACGGCGGACTTCTTCACCCCGGAATGGGTCGCCCGGATGGCGGCTCTCTCACCGGAGGAGCGGCTCGAGGCCTTCTCCCGCAAGCGTCGCTGACCGACCGATGTACATCGCGGCCGTCGGTGAGGACCGGATGTACACGGCGTCCAGCCGGGGGCGGTGCGGCCGCGGTTAGGCTCGGAGGACCTGCCCGGCCGACTCACAAGGACACCGCAAGGACATGGACGCGACGACGCATACCCGCACGGAAACCGACTCCCTCGGCTCGCTCGAGATCCCCGCCGACGCTTACTGGGGCATCCATACCGCGAGGGCGCTGGAGAACTTCCCGATCGCCAGACGGCCGATCTCGGTCTATCCCGACCTCGTGACGGCGCTGGCGATGGTCAAGCAGGCCTCCGCCCGCGCGAACCGGGACATCGGCGTGCTGGACCGGGAGCGGGCGGGGCTGATCGACCGGGCGTGCCAGCTCATCATCGACGGCGAGTACCACGATCAGTTCACCGTCGGCGTCATCCAGGGCGGCGCCGGCACCTCCACGAACATGAACGCCAATGAGGTGATCACGAACGTCGCGCTGGAGCTCGCCGGACGGCCGAAGGGCGATTACGGCTACCTCTCGCCGATCGACCACACCAACCGCAGCCAGTCCACGAACGACGTGTATCCCACCGCCATCAAGGTCGGACTGTCGCTGACGCTGATGAGCCTGCTCGACGAGCTGGAACTGCTGCGCCGGGCGTTCCTCGCGAAGGCGGTCGAGTTCCACGACGTCCTGAAGGTCGGGCGCACGCAGCTGCAGGATGCGGTGCCCATGACGCTCGGTCAGGAGTTCCACGGTTTCGCCTCGACCCTCGAGGCTGACCTGCTGCGCCTGCGCGAGAACGCGTCGCTGCTGCACTCCATCAACATGGGGGCGACCGCGATCGGCACGGGCATCACGACGCACGCCGACTACGCTGCCGCGATCGTGTCCCACCTGCGCGAGATCTCCGGCCTGGATCTGGAGACGGCGGCCGACCTGGTCGAGTCCACGAGCGACACCGGCTCGTTCATGTCGTTCTCCTCGTCGCTCAAGCGCAACGCCGTCAAGCTGTCGAAGATCTGCAACGATCTCCGGCTGCTCTCCAGCGGGCCGCAGGCCGGGCTGGGCGAGATCAACCTGCCGGCACGGCAGGCGGGCTCCAGCATCATGCCCGGCAAGGTCAACCCGGTGATTCCGGAGGTCGTCAACCAGGTCGCCTTCGCCGTGGTGGGCGCCGACATGACGGTCACCATGGCGGTGGAGGCGGGGCAACTCCAGCTGAACGCGTTCGAACCGGTCCTCGCGCACTCGATCTTCCAGTCGATCACCTGGATGCGTCAGGCGATGTGGACGCTGCGGGTGAACTGCGTCGAGGGCATCACCGTCAACCATGACCGGCTCGGGGCCATGGTGGGCTCCTCGGTCGGCGTGATCACCGCACTCACGCCCTTCATCGGGTACGCCGCAGCCGCGGCACTCGCCAAGACGGCGCTGCTGACCGGGCGGAACGTGGCGGACCTCGTCGTGGAGGCGGGACTCATGTCGCGCGACGAAGTGATCAAGCAGCTCTCGCCCGCCCGGCTCTCCGGGCTGGAGGCGATCACGGCCGCCATCCCGATCATCGACACCGCGGATGCGCATCCTAGAACCTGAGCGCACGCTGTGCGCGCGGGCGGCTGACCCGATACCGTCGGAACAGTACCGACCCCGCCCCGCTCCAGGAGGAACGATGACAGATCCGTCCGGCACCCCGAACACCCCGCCGCCCGCCTATCCGGCGGCACCCGCGCCCGCTCCGGGAGTGCCCGCCGCGGGAGCCCCCACGCCCGGGGCGCCGGTCCCCGGGAAGACGATGGGCATCGTCGCCCTGATCCTGGCGTTCTTCGTCCAGATCGTCGGTCTCATCCTCGGCATCGTCGCTCTCGTGCAGAGCCGCAAGGCCGGCGTCAAGAACACCCCGGCCGTCTGGGCGATCATCCTGAGCATCGTGTTCATGGTGATCTGGACCATCGTCGGGATCGTCATCGCGATCGGCATCGGCGCGGCCGCCGACCTCTACCAGCAGTGCCTCGACATGGGCGGCGGCACCCAGATCATCGACGGCATCCAGGTCACCTGCAACTGACCGCCGGCGGGATGAAGGGGCGGGAGACGGATGCCTCCCGCCCCTTCACGCGTCGGTTCCGTCGAGGATGCGGCAGTGCGTCGTCAGCCGGCCGATCCCGTCGATGCCCACCGTCACGGTGGAGCGGTCGCGCAGGAAGATCTGCGGGTCCCGCGAGTATCCGGCGCCGCCCGGGCTGCCGGTGGAGATGAGCGTGCCCGGAAGCAGGGTGGCCGACTGGGAGAGGTGTGCGATCAGGGTCGCGACCCCGCGGATCATCTGACCCGTGGACGCATCCTGCACCGTGTGGCCGTCGATCACCGTCCAGATGTGCAGGTCCTGGGGGTCGGGGACCTCGTCGGCGGTCACGACGAACGGGCCGACCGGCGTGAACCCGTCGAAGGACTTGCAGCGTGACCACTGCGCCTCCGCGAACTGGATGTCGCGCGCCGTGATGTCGTTGACCACCGTGTAGCCCCACACGTGATCCAGCGCGTCCTCGGCGCGGACGTCGTGCGCGGGACGGCCGATGATCACCCCCAGCTCCGCCTCGTAATCGACGGATTCGCTGAGCGAGCGCGGCCATGTCGTCGTGCCGTCGTGCCCGGTGAGCGAGTTCGGCCAGAGCACGAACACGGTGGGCGTCTTGTCCGTCTTCAGGCCGAGTTCGCCCGAGTGCGCGGCGTAGTTGAGGCCCACCGCGAGGATCACCGGCGGCGCGAGGACGCCCGGTGCGAACCGCACCCCGTCGAGCGGGATGACGTCGTCCGAGGCCGCGCTCGCCGTGCGCACCCGCTCGAGCAGGGCGTCGCCGCCGGCGATGAGCTCCTCGAGGGTGGCGGGGGCGCCGGGGAAGAGCTGGTGGACCAGCTGCCCCTGGGAATCGTCGACGACGACGACGAGCCGGGGAGCCTCGGCCCCGTCCGGGATGACATGGGCGAAACGCATCCTTCGAGAGTACCGACCGCCGCAGCCCTAGGCTGTCCGCATGATTGCCCCGGACCGTGGATCGCACCGCTCCTCCCTCACCCCGCCCGCGTTCCCCTCCGTGCTCGCTCAGCCGCTCATCACCTCGCCCCCGGCGGTCGCCCGCCCGGTCGTCCCGCAGCAGCAGGTCGCCCCGGTGCCGCGTCGCGCCTGGGGGCTGTACCTCTGGCTCGGCGGACTCCTCGTGCTCCTGGGCGTGGTGCTGGTCGGGTACTTCCTGCGGGCGATCGGGCCGGGCGCGTCGATCCTCGGCATGGTGCTGGCCCTCCTGCCCCTGATCGGGGTGTTCCTCGCCCTCCGGCTGGTGGACCGCTGGGAGCCCGAGCCGCGGGGACTCATCGTGATCGCGCTCGGCTGGGGCGCGATCGTCTCGGTCGCGATCGCCCTCGGAGCGGACCTCCTGATCGTGCTGGCGGTGGGGCGGTCGGGCACTCCCGCGGGGGAGTTCCTGCAGACCGTGGTGCAGGCCCCGGTCGTGGAGGAGGTCGCGAAGGGCCTCGGGGTGCTGCTCATCTTCGCCGGTGCCCGCCGGTGGTTCGACGGTCCGGTCGATGGCATCGTCTACGGCGGGCTGATCGGGGCGGGGTTCGCGTTCACCGAGAACATCCAGTACTTCGCGTTGGCATGGATCGAGGGCGGAGCGGAGCTGACCTCCGCCACCTTCTTCATCCGCGGCATCCTGTCTCCGTTCGCCCACGTCATGTTCACCGCCGTGACCGGTTTCGCGCTCGGCCTCGCTGCACGGAGGGGAGCCTCGTTCCGCGGAGTCCTCGGCCCGTGGCTGCTCGGGCTGGCGGGCGCGATCGTCCTGCACGCCTTCTGGAACGGCTCGGCCCTGCTCGGCGACTTCCTCGGCCTGTACACCGCCCTGCAGATCCCCCTCTTCCTCGTGTTCATCGGCGGCGTGCTGATGCTGCGCCGGGAAGAGGGGCGACTCACGCGCGCGAGGCTGGGTGAGTACGCGGCGGCGGGCTGGTTCACCCCGCAGGAGGTGGACATGCTGGCGACGCCCTCGGGACGCCGGGCCGGGCTCGCCTGGGCCCGGACGCTCCGCGGCGACCGGGTCGGGATCATGCGGAGCTTCATCGCCGACGCGACCGCGCTCGCCGCGGCGCGTCAGCGCGTCCTGGTCGGTCGCGACCGCACCGGCGGCGCCGAGGAACGCCTGTTGCTGGAGCGGACCGCGGCGGCGCGGGCGGCACTGCTGGCCGTGTGACCTCCGCTGCGCCTGCCGGACACCTCGCAGTAACACGCCGCCCGTAGCCTCGGCGGCATGAAGGATCTCCACATCGGCGTCTTCGAGGTGTACGGACCGCAGGTCGGCGGCACGTGCAGCTGGGCGCATCCGCTCAACGACGCCATCGACTACCGCGACCCGGAGAGGTGGGTGCGGATGGCGCGGATCATGGACCGCACCGGCTACGATTTCCTCTTCTTCGCGGACGGCTTCGGCTATCCGATGACCGACGGGGACATCAGCGCGACGTCGGTGTCCGCCGCCGTCAACTTCTCGGGACTGGACCCCGCCACCCTCATCCCGGTCCTCGCCCGGGAGACCGAGCGGCTCGGCTTCGTCGTCACCGCGACGACCGGGATGGACCACCCGCTGCCGCTCGCACGCCGGTTCACGACGCTCGACCACCTCACCGCGGGGCGGATCGGCTGGAACGTGGTGACCGGCGCGTCGCAGAACGCGGTATCCGGTCTGTTCGGGCACGCCGGGATGGTGCCGCACGACACCCGGTACGCGATGGCGGGGGAGTACGTCTCGCTGGCGACCCGGTACTGGGAGGAGGCCTGGGCGGACGACGCGCTGGTGGCCGATGCGGCCGCAGGCGTCTACATCGACGCGTCGAGGCTCCGGCGCACCGAGTTCGAGGGCGAGCACTACCGTTCCCGCGGCTACTACGGCGCCCCGCCGTCGCCGCAGCGCACGCCCGTGATCTTCCAGGCCGGTACGTCTCCGGCGGGGAAGGCCTTCGCCGCCGCGCACGCGGAAGGCGTGTTCGTGCAGGGGACGACTCCCGCGCAGACGGCGCGCAACGTCGCCGACATCCGCCGCCTGGCCGCGGAGGCCGGGCGTGATCCGGAAAGTCTGCGGATCATGGCGGGTCTCACGGCGATCGTCGACGAGACCACCGCGGGTGCGCAGCAGCTATGGGAGGAGTTCTCCGCCCTGCAGTCGGACGAGGTCGTCGCGGCGCTGTACGCGGGCAACACCGGGATCGACCTGCTCGCCCTCGACCCGGAACGGTCCCTCCATCAGGTGCTCGACGCCGGCGGGCCGATCGGCCAGATGGGCACGAGCAACATCGAACGGTTCCTCGACGGCGACGAGGGCCCGGCACCGACGGTGCGGCAGATCCTCGATCAGCTGCGCGGCCGCGGAACCCGCGGATTCCGTCTCGTCGGGGACGCGGAATCCGTGGCGGATGGCGTCGAGGCGCTGGCCGAAGAGACCGGACTCGACGGCTTCCTGGTGGAGCCCGTGTTCGGAACGCGCGACGTGGCGGCATTCGGGGAGCTCGTCCTGCCGCGGCTGCGCGATCGAGGACGGATGCCGGTGCCCGCCGGGCCGACGTTGCGGGAGCGGCTGACCGGTTCTCCCGGCGCGCGCCGCGCGCGGGTCACCGTGCCGGACAAAGACTCAGCGCCCGGTGCCGCGGCACTGCCTGCGTGACTCCCGAACGCTGAATCTTTCTGGTTTCCAGGATCCCCCGGGCCCTCGGCACTGTCAATACCCCGCGCCCTCCAGGCCCCCCTCCCCGAGTCGGCGAGAGGAGGAGGGGAGGGAGCGCCAGTCGTCAAGGGACCCGCGGGGCGACCGACGCGTGCTTGGATGGAGATATGACTGACAACCGCACGAAGCCCGAGTTCGACGCCCCCGCCGGCCCCGCCCCCACGGAGCTCGTGATCCGCGACATCATCGTCGGCGACGGCCCCGAGGCCAAGCCCGGCGACACGGTCACCGTGCACTACGCCGGTGTCGAGTTCGAGTCCGGCGAGGAGTTCGACTCCTCGTGGGGACGTGGCGAGAGCATCCAGTTCCCGCTGCGCGGTCTCATCCAGGGATGGCAGGACGGCATCCCGGGTATGAAGGTCGGCGGACGCCGCGAACTCATCATCCCGCCCCACCTCGCCTACGGTCCCGCTGGCGGCCACTTCCTCGGCGGGAAGACCCTCATCTTCATCATCGATCTGCTCAAGGTCGGCTGAGCCGACCGTCTGCACACGGAGGGGGCGGATGCTGCGGCATCCGCCCCCTCCGCCGTCCCCAGGGTCTGAGGGCCCTGGAGACGGCGGGTGCTGCGCGGCTAGGTTGGTCGCCTTGCAGCGGGCCCGAGACCGGGCGCGCGCCATGGGAGGACGTGTCCGCATGAACTTCGGCATCAGTATCCTGTTCCGTTTGATCCCGCTGGCCATGGGGGGCGTCTGCCTGGCGTTCGGGCTCTACGTCCTCAGCGGCGGGACGGACGCCGCCCACGTCGTCGCAGGTCACGTCCTGATCTCGCTGACGGCGATCTGCATCGCGCTGTTCACGACGGCGGCGATGATCATCCGACAGCTCACCGGGACCTTCGCGCCGGTCTGGAAAGCGATCCTTCCGATCGTCGGCTACGGTGTGGCGCTGGCGACCGCCGGGTGGGGGCTGTGGCTCATCGCCCGTTCGGGGGCCGCCGACGACTTCGTCGCCGGACACGTCGTCTTCGGCGTCGGACTCATCGCCGCCTGCGTCTCGACCGTCGCGACGGCCTCGACCGCCTTCACGATGATTCCGAAGAACGCGGCGGGCCGTCACGAGGACGGCCCGCCGGACGGCACCTACGGCGTCGGGTTCGGCCGGTTCCTGATCGCGATCCCCGTCGCCGCGACGGTGGTGCTGGTGACCTGGGCGGTCATCCTCCTGGCGGGCGCATCGCAGCAGCCGCACTACATCGCCGGTCACGTGATGCTGGGGCTCGCCGCGATCTGCTCGAGCCTCGTCTCACTCGTGGCCACCGTCGTCCGCCAGGTGCGCAACGAGTTCGACGAGCCCGAGCGGTGGCGATGGTCGATCTGGGTGCTCGTCATGGGGAGCGGGACGCTCCTCTGGGGACTGTTCGTACTCTTCGGCTCGGACCGCCCCGAGCGGATCGCGCCGGGATGCATCCTGCTCGGACTCGGCATGATCTGCTTCAGCATCATCTCGAAGGTCACCCTGCTGGCGGCGGTCTGGCGCCGCGAGTTCTCCCTGTCCGACCGGGTGCCCCTCATCCCCGTCCTGACCTGCCTCACCTGCTTGTTCTTCGCAGCATTCCTCTCGGAGGCGGCCATGGCGGATCCGAGCTTCTTCATCCCCTCCCGTGTCCTCACCGGACTGGGGGGCGTCTGCTTCACGCTCTTCTCGATCGTGTCGATCCTGGAAGCGGGGACGTCGGGCAAGTCTTGACGCTGCCGAGGATCTTCTTATTCACGGGAATAGATCAGGCCGGGTCCGGTGTTGACACCCCCGAAGCCGGAATCGCCGGCGCACGATGGAGGAAGTCATGACCGAAGAAACGACCGCACAGACGATCGAGATCCCCGGCTACAAGTCCGGTACCTGGGTCCTGGACCCCTCGCACAGCGAGGTGTCGTTCAGCGTCCGGCACATGATGATCTCGAAGGTCCGCGGCACGTTCGACGTCAAGAGCGGCACCATCGTCGCCCCCGAGAACCCGCTCGGGGTCGAGGTCACGGCATCCGCGGACGTCGCGTCCATCAACACCAAGGACGAGGGCCGCGACGCGCACCTGCGCTCCGCCGAGTTCTTCGACGCCGAGAACCACCCCAGCCTGGACTTCGTCTCGACGGGTGTGCGCCTCGTGGACGGCGACTTCCTCGTCGACGGTGACCTGAGCATCCACGGCGTCACGCGCCCGGTCACCTTCGAGGTCGAGTTCGGCGGCTTCGGCACCGACCCGTGGGGCAACTACAAGGCGGGCGCCACGGCCAAGACCGTGATCAACCGCGAGGACTTCGGGCTGACCTGGAACGCAGCGCTCGAGACCGGCGGCGTGCTCGTGGGCAAGGACGTCACGATCGTGCTCGATCTGCAGGGCACGATCCAGGCCTGATCAGACTTTTTCTCCACGGAGGGCGGATGCTGCGGCATCCGCCCTCCGTGCTGTCCGGGCGGCGCGCGCACCCCGGCGCAGCCGGTCCTGGGCGAGGAGGATCCCGAGGAAAACGAGCACGGCGCCCACGGGTTCGTTCCAGCTGATGTGCTCGCCCAGGACGAGGATGCCGAGCAGGACCCCGACGATGGGCGTGATGTACGTCACGGTCGAGGCGCGGGTGGGTCCCCATGCCCGGAGCACGTTCTGGTTCCAGATGTAGGCGACCCCTGTGCCGAGACAGCCGAGGAGGAGGAGGCTGCCGACGATCCAGCCGTCCAGCACGACGGGCGTCAGCGCGATGACGGGCGTCAGCAGCACCATGATGACCGCGGCGATGCCGATGTTCAGGAACGAGAAGACGAGGGCGGTCATGCCGGTGTCGAACACGAAGCGGCGCATGTAGGCGAGGGTGAATCCGTAGCAGGCGGTCGCGCCGAGGATGGCCAGCTGAGCCACGAGGCTCTGCGACGGATCCAGTCCACGCCAGGGCGCGATGATGACCATGACACCGCCGATGCCGACGAGGATCCCGGCGATCTGGGCCGCCCGCAGCCGCTCCACACGGAACACCAGCCACGCCATCACCGCGGTCATGATCGGGGTCGTCGCGTTGTAGATGCTGGCGAGCCCCGACGTGACGTGTTGCTGCGCCCAGGAGAACAGCAGGAACGGCACGACGCAGAACGAGATCGCCAGTACCGTCATGTGCATCCAGACCCGCAGCCGGCGGGGGAGGATCTCGCGCCGGAGCAGCACGAACAGGCCGAGCGTGAGGGCGCCGAGTACGAGCCGTGACCAGGCCACCTGAGCGGGGGAGATCCCCTGCAGGGCGACTTTCATGAACAGGAAGCTGGATCCCCAGATCACGCCGGTCAGCACGAACTGCACGGCGATGACCGCGCCGGTCGGCCCGGAGCGGGTGCGGGGTCCGACCGGGTCGGGGTGGGGAGGAGTCGGCACGTCGCGACTCTAGCCCCGGCCGTGGACACCGCGGCACGGAAGCGGATGCCATGGCCGGAAACCGCGGGTGATCGACCGGCGGACGGCGTTGGTCAGGGCGTCGGTCGGCGCGCGTCGTAGGCGCGGAACGCCGGATTGAGGCGCACGAGCACCCCAACCAGCGCGATGATGAGGAGTCCGCCCAGCAGGGGTGGGAACCACAGGGCGGTGAAGGTCGCGAGACTGCCCGCGTAGAGCGCGCCCAGGCGGGGGCCTCCGGTGACCACCACGGTGAAGATGCCCTGCAGGCGGCCGCGCATGGCGTCCGGCACGGCGGACTGCATCATCGTGGAGCGGTAGATCGCGCTCACGTTGTCCGTCGCGCCCGAGAACGCGAGCGCCGCGCAGGCTGCCGTGATCAGCACGATGTTCGGTGCGGACGGGTCGGCCGGGGCGAACCATCCCGCCTGGGCGACGACCAGGATGACACCGAACAGCGTGATGGCCGCGCCGTAGCCCTGGATGGCCCGCTCGATGCCGACACCGTGCCGGTGCACGCGGCCGATGGGTCCGGAGAACAGGCTCGACAGGAACGCGCCCGCGGCGACAGCGGCGGTGAGCACCCCGGTGGTGACCGCCCCGCCGCCCAGGAGCACCGCGCCGATCGCCGGGAACAGTGTGAGCGGCTGTCCGAGGGTCATCGCGATGACATCGAGGATGTACTGCAGACGGATGTTGGGTGCCCGGCGGAGGAAACCGATGCCGTCCCGCAGCGAGGCCAGGCCGGGGCGGACGATGACGCCCTCGGGGCGCAGGGCCGGGAGCGTCCACAGCCCCAGGAAGAGGGAGGTCATGAGCACGACGTCCAGCGTGTACGTCCATGCGTAGCCGGTCGTGGCGACGAGCACGCCCGCGAGGGCGGGACCGGCCATCACCATGATGCCCACGGTGACGCCCTGCAGGGCCGCGGCCGCGGGCAGCAGCTCGCGGGGGATCAGACGCGGGGTGATCGCCGAGCGCGTCGTCATCACGATGGAGTTGGCACTCGAGTTCACGATGCTGAGTGCGTACAGCCACCACACCGTCTCGCCTCCGGTCCAGGCGAGGATGGCGAGCAGGGCGGTCGATGCGAAGGTGACCGTCGCCGCCACGAGGGCCACGGTGCGGCGATCGAAGGCGTCGGCGAGCATGCCGCCGTACAGGCCGGCGAACATCATCGGCACGAGTCCGGCGACCGCGACCATCGCGACCGCGAAGGTGTCCTGGGTCAGCTCGTAGACGTGCAGCATGACCGCGACGATCGTCAACTGGCCGCCGAGGCCCGCCAGGGTCGAACCGGTCCACATGCGGGCGAAGGGGGGACTCGTGGTCAGCGGGCGGATATCGATCAGGTGCCGCGACATCCGCCTCATGGCGCAGCGGCGGGGCGGGGCTCGGTACGCACCCGCACGAGCGTAGTGCAGCGGCTGCGCGACGGGCTCAGACCGGTCCACCCGCTGGTCTGGCGCCTGGTAGACTCTTCAGGTTGCCGTTGGATCGGCCGCGGATAAAGAGAGCCCACGCATCAGGCGTCGGGCGCCGCGCAACAGGACGAAAGGGGATCGAATCTATGGCACTTGAAGCAGACGCCAAGAAGGCGATCATCGAAGAGTACGCAACGCACCCCGGTGACACCGGATCCCCCGAGGTGCAGGTCGCGATGCTGACGCAGCGCATCAAGGACCTCACTGAGCACCTGAAGGAGCACAAGCACGACCACCACTCGCGTCGTGGTCTGTTCCTGATGGTCGGTCAGCGCCGTCGTCTGCTCGGCTACCTCCAGGACATCGACATCGCGCGTTACCGCTCGCTGATCGAGCGTCTCGGACTGCGCCGATAAGTCGCATCCGCGTATATCGCTTTCTCCGAAGGCCGCCCCACGGTGTGGGGCGGCCTTCGTCGTTTCCCGCCGCCGACCCACCCCTTCAGTGCCGACCCACCCCTTTTCCAGCCGCAGCTGCAGGGGTGGGTCGGCGAGAAAGGGGTGGGTCGCGTAAAGAGGGGGGAGGGGGGAGGGGGGAGGGAGCGGGGTCAGGGCTGGGGGGCGAGCAGATCGGCGTGGTGGATGGCGGCGACATCCGGGTGCGCGCGCAGCCGGGACTTCAGCGCGTTCTCGCCGTAGACCGAGTGGATGCGGTTGTTCGGGTCCTGCGTGACGCCGCGGGCCGCGGCGGCCAGCTCCTCGGGAAGCTCGATCAGCGGGAGTGTGGTGTCCAGGGACGGGCTGAAGAAGAACGGGACCGAGATGCGGTCGTCGGGGAACTTCGGGGAGATCACCCGGTGGTTCGTCGCGATGAGGTAGCCCTGGGTGGCGTACTCCAGCATCTCGCCGATGTTCACCACGAACGAGCCCGGGACGGGAGGTGCGTCGACCCATTCGCCGTCGCGTTCGACCTGAAGTCCGCCCTTGCCGGGTTCGACCCACAGCAGCGTCAGCACGCCGAAGTCCTTGTGCGCTCCCACGCCCTGCTGCGGGGTGGGGTCCTCTTTCCCCGGGTAGCGGACGATCTTGATCAACGTGGACGGGTTGCCGAAGTGGCGTTCGAAGAAGTCCCGGTCCGCCCCGAGCGCCTGCGCCCACTCGCGCAGGAGCGTGCGGGAGATCTCGGTGAGACGGGCGTGCCACTCCGACACGACCTCCTGCAAGCCCGGCTGGGCGGCCGGCCACAGGTTCGGCCCGATGAGCCGCGTGTAGGGCGGGGCATCCGGGTCCGTGACCGCGGCCTCCTCGGGACCGATGTCGATCTGCTCGCGCCAGTCGATGCGCCCCTGGGTGCGCTCGCCGCCGGTGCGGGTGTACCCGCGGAAGTGCGGGCTGTTGATGTTCTCGATGGCGAGCTTGTCCGCCTCGGGCAGGGCGAAGAACTCGCGCGCGGACTCCAGGAGCCGTTCCTCGAGCCGGGGTGGGATGCCGGTGCCGACGAGGTAGAAGAAGCCCACCTCGTGCGTCGCGGCCCGCAGATCGGCGCGGAACGACTCGGCCGCTTCCGGGCCTTCGGCGAGTCGGGACATGTCCAGGACAGGCAGATTCAACGTGCTCACCCTTCGACCGTACGCGGCCGGGAGCGCGACGGAGGAAATGTTGCAGAGGAGGTCATCCGGCCCGGGGTGGCGGCTCCTGCGCGGGCCGGCGGGAACCGGTCGGATCGCTCCGGTGCCCCTCCCGTGCGGCGAGCTGCGGATCGGCGAAGAGCCAGGGCCAGCGCGGCTCGACGAGGGGCCGGAAGACGCGACGCACGGGTTTGGTCGCGAGGCCGAGCGCGATGAGCACCGCCGCGACCACGACGACGGGCAGCCAGAACCAGGTGGGGTCCAGTCCGCGCAGGATGCCGGACTCGCGGAACGGGTAGAGCACGAAGGAGTGCAGCAGGTAGACGTACATCGTGTACTGCCCGAAGTGGGTCCACCATCGGGTGGAGCGCGGCAGCAGGGCGAAGAAGGCGGTGCTCAGCAGCAGCGCCACCGCGATGAGAGCCAGCCGCACCGCACCGGCCCACCAGGTGGTGCCGCCCAGTGCCGCGTAGGACTCGTCGTAGAAGAGCCAAGCCCGCAGGTCCATCTCCCGCCACCGATCGACGAACACCCACGCCACGACGCCGGCGGCGACGAGGACGGCCACGGCGCTCGCCGGGACCCACCACGGCCGGTGTCGGAGGAGCCCCAGCCGGGCGACCACATCCCGCTCGCGCAGCCACCAGCCGAGAGTGAAGAAGAAGAGCAGTCCCAGCGTGCGCGACAGCGAGAGCGTGGAATCGACGTTGGGGAGGTAGCCGACGCCGACGGAGACGACGGCCGCCCAGAGCAGCGGCCAGCGCAGCAGAGCGAGATAGGGGAGCACCAGCCGGAAGATGCCGAGGGCCAGCAGGAACCACAGGGTCCAGGACGGCTGGGTGGGATTCGGGTTGGCGCTGCCCTCCACGAGCCACTTGGTCACGGTCCACAGGGTCTCGAAGATGAAGTACGGGACGACGATGTCGGTGATCACCCTGGCCATCTGTCGTCTGCCGGGCGTCCCTGCTTTGGAGAAGTACCCGGAGATCAGCGCGAAGGCGGGCATGTGGAACGCGTACACGACCAGATAGAGCGCCAGGGCGACGTCGGAGTCGTAGATCAGCCGCTGGACGGCGTGCCCGAGCACCACGAGCACGATGCAGGCGAAGCGCGCGTTGTCCCAGAACGGCACGCGCTCGCGGGGCCGCACGGCGGCGGCGGAGGCGGTGTCGGGGGGGATGGTCATCGCCCGACATTACCGCCGCGCCGCGCGCGGGGCGGGCAGGGTTGCGCTGGACCGGGGGTCCCGGACCGGCGGGAATAACCTGGAGCGGACGGTGTTGGAGCATGTATATTCACCTGCATAGAAACGGATGCTGCGGCACCCGGGAGCGGAAGAGATCGTGAACGAGAGCACCACCGGCCAGAGCATGCAGTTCGGCATCTTCACCGTGAGCGACATCACGCAGGACCCGACGACCGGCCGCACCCCGAGCGAGGCCGAGCGGATCCGTGACACGCTCACGATCGCCAAGCACGCCGAGGAGGTGGGCCTGGACGTCTTCGCGCTCGGTGAGCACCACAATCCCCCCTTCTGGTCGTCGTCGCCCACCACGACGCTCGCCTACATCGCCGCCCAGACCGAACACCTGGTGCTGTCGACCGCGACGACGCTGATCACGACGAACGACCCGGTGAAGATCGCCGAGGACTACGCGATGCTGCAGCACGTCTCGGGGGGCCGGGTCGACCTGATGCTGGGCCGGGGCAACACCGGTCCGGTGTACCCCTGGTTCGGCAAGGACATCCGGCAGGGCCTGCCGCTGGCGCTGGAGAACTACGCGCTGCTGCACAAGCTGTGGCGCGAGGACGTCGTGGACTGGGAGGGGAAGTTCCGCACTCCGCTGCAGGGGTTCACCTCCACCCCGCGTCCGCTTGACGGCGTCGCGCCGTTCGTCTGGCACGGCTCGATCCGCACCCCGGAGATCGCCGAGCAGGCCGCGTACTACGGCGACGGGTTCTTCGCGAACAACATCTTCTGGCCCGCGGAGCACTATCAGCGCCTCATCGGGCTCTACCGGCAGCGCTATGCCCACTACGGTCACGGCACCCCCGAGCAGGCGATCGTCGGCATCGGCGGCCAGGTGTTCATGCGCGCGAACTCCCAGGACGCGGTGCGGGAATTCCGCCCGTACTTCGACAACGCACCCGTCTACGGCCATGGCCCCGCCATGGAGGACTTCACCGAGATGACGCCCCTGACGGTGGGATCGCCCCAGCAGGTCATCGACCGCTACGCGGGCATGCGCGACCTCTTCGGCGACTACCAGCGCCAGCTCTTCCTGATGGACCACGCCGGCCTGCCGCTGAAGACGGTGCTCGAGCAGCTCGACATCCTGGGCGGCGAGGTCGTCCCGGTGCTGCGGCGCGAGCTGGACGCGAACCGTCCGGAGACGGTGCCGGACGCGCCGACCCATGCCTCGCTCGTGCGCGCCGCCTACGGGGACGGGCCCGCCCGCGAGGCGCGTCCTCGGCCGAACCGCGGCGACAACCTGACGAGCGGATCCCCCTATCAGGACGCTCCGCAGCCCGCCGGGTCCGCGTTCGGCGCCGCGGCCGCACGGAGTGCGTCATGAGCGCCCGGCGGATCGCCGTGGTCTCCGCCGGCCTCTCCAACCCGTCCTCCACGCGCATGCTGGCGGACCGGATGCTGACCGCCACGGTGCGGGAGCTGGACGGCCGGGGGATCTCGGTGGAGGCGGATGTGTTCGAGCTGCGCGACTACGCGCACGACATCACGAACAACCTCCTGACCGGGTTCGCGCCGCCGGCGCTGGAGACGATGATCAACACGGTGGTGTCCGCGGATGCCGTGATCCTGGTCACCCCCATCTTCTCCACGAGCTACTCCGGCCTGTTCAAGTCGTTCATCGACGTGCTCGACCCGGACGCGCTGCGCGGGACGCCGGTGCTCATCGGTGCGAATGCGGGCACGCCCCGGCATTCGCTGGCGATCGACTACGCCATCCGGCCCCTGCTGGCCTACCTCCATGCGGACGCGATGTCGACCGGTGTGTTCGCCGCATCCTCCGACTGGGGCGGGACGGGCGACGAGGTCGCACCCCTGTCGGAGCGCATCGAGAAGGCGGCGCGGGAACTCGCGGACGCCGTGGCACGGCGCGAGCCGGCGGCCGCATCCGATCCGTTCGACCCGGCGTCCTACCTCGGCGACGGACGCTCGTTCGGCCATCTGCTCGGCGGTCTCGCCGACAACTAGCGTGCGGGCGCATCCCCCGCGGGTGCTCCCTTCGCAGAATCGCACGGACTCCGCACGTCCTCTCCGGGATGCTGCGGAGTCCGTCGCGTTCTGCGGCGCGGGCGGGACCGCTCAGTACCAGCCGACGCGCTGGGAATGGTCCCAGGCCGCGCACGGGGAGCCGTAACGCGACCGGATGTAGGACAGTCCCCAGTTCACCTGCGTGTTCCCGTTGGTCCGCCAGTCCGCTCCGGCGGCGGCCATCTTCTCGGCAGGGAGCGCCTGCGGGATGCCGTAGGCACCGCTCGAGGGGTTCAGAGCGTTCGCGCGCCATCCGGATTCACGGTTCCACAGGAGCACCAGACAGCCGAACTGATCATCCCCCCACCCGTACGCGCCGATGGCGCCGCGGGCGTACTCGCGCGCCCCCGCCGGATCGACGGACACCCCGTAGGTGGGCGGTCCGCCCGGAGCGGGGGAGGGTGCCACCGGTGTCCCGCCGCCGGTTGCCGGCCCCCCGGGAGCCGGCGGGTTCGTCGCCGCCGACCCGCCGCCGGACGGTGCGGGCTGGGCGGCGACCTGTCGGGCGAGCCGATAGCGTCGCTCCACGTCGGCGGTGGTCTCCCGGAGCGCGGCGAGCTGGGCGTAGAGCTCGGACACCTGGTCCTGTACCGCCGTGAGCAGTGCGCTCTCGGTATCGGCGGCGAGCTGTGCCTCGGCGGCGGTGCGCTCCGCGGTACTCGCGGCGTCGTCCCGTGCGGCCGAGGCGAGCCGGGCCTGGTCCCGCAGTGAGCGTGCGGTCAGGGCGTCCTGGCCGGCGGTCGCCGCCGTCCGTGCCCACGTGCCGGTGAGTTTGTCCAGGAGGCCGAGGCGGGCCAGGAGGGACTCCGGCTCGGCGGAGGTGAGGAGTCGGGCCACCAGTGGTCCGTCGGTGTGTGTGCGGTACAGGCGCGACGCGAACCCGCCGAGTTCGTGGCGCGCCTGGTCGAGCCGTTCCTCGGCGACGGTCGCTCCCGCCTCGAGTTCCGCGGCACGGGTGGCCGCTGCTTCCGCCGCGGCCCGGGCAGAGGTCGCATTGGCGGACGCCTCCAGGGCGGAGCGCGAGGCCGCGGCCGCCGTCTTCTCCGCGTCCGCCAATGCCGCCTCGATCCGCGTGGCGACCGAGCGCGCCTGCGTCTGATCGGCCTGGGCGGACTCGACGTCCGCCCAGGACGGCGTGTCGGCAGCCTGCGCCGGAGGCGCGCCGGTCAGCAGCGCGCCGAGCGTGATCCCCAGCGTCAGCAGCACGCCCGGGGTGCGCACCCGGTGTCGGGTCGGCCGCGCGGAATCAGGCATGCCGAAACGCTAGCCGCACCCCGTGCGGGGCGCCAGCTCACGGGCTCAGCCCTGGATGCCCTGCTCGAAGCCGTCGAACCGCATCTCCCGCTCCAGCTGTGCGCGCAGCTCGATCTCCTCCGGATCGACGGGCGTGCTGTAGGTGTCCTCCAGCACTTCCTCGTCATCGAGCACGACTTCGCGTTCATCGTCCAGGCCCGGACCCGGATCGGCGACCGGCTCGACCGGACGCTCGTCGTCGAGCACGATCTCGCGGTCATCCACCTCGGGCTCCCGTGCATCGAACCGGGTGTCGCTCGGATCCTGCGGAATGCTCATCGCTGTTCCCCTCTCCCGTTGGTGCTGCGTCCGCTCCACGATAGGTGGCGGTCCCGGCGGCCACCAGGGGAGGCCCGGCACAGGTGCCGCTGATAGGGTGTACGTGGTCGCCTCCGGCGATCGCTCAACTACATACGAGCTCTACGGAGCAGGCCGGCAGGAATGCTGGTCCCCTGTGGTGGGTTCCCCGTCGACGGATGCGTCACCGCATCCCGCCGGGTGGTCTTCTACTGGTGGCCAGCGCAGGCGATCTGCAGATCATTGCCGCACGCCCATAACTGCCTGTTCCCTGCTCCTTCGCATGTCGCTCGTCGCCCACACGGGGCGGCGAGCCTAAACAAAGAAGGAGGGACCTCTTGGAAGGTCCGGAAATCACTGCCGCCGAAGCCGTTCTCGACAACGGCCGATTCGGCACCCGCACCGTTCGGTTCGAAACCGGACGGCTGGCGCAGCAGGCGCAGGGCGCCGTTGCCGCATACCTCGACGAGGAGACGATGCTCCTCTCGGCCACCAGCGCCGGAAAGCACCCGCGCGAAGGCTTCGACTTCTTCCCGCTGACCGTCGACGTCGAAGAGCGCTCGTACGCCGCCGGCAAGATCCCCGGCTCGTTCTTCCGTCGTGAGGGCCGCCCCTCCACGGAGGCGATCCTCGTCTGCCGTCTCATCGACCGCCCGCTGCGCCCGTCGTTCGTCGAAGGCCTCCGCAACGAGGTCCAGATCGTCGTCACGGTGCTCTCGATCGCACCCGGTGAGTTCTACGACGCGCTGGCGATCAACGCGGCGTCGCTGTCCACCCAGATCTCGGGCCTGCCGTTCTCCGGCCCGATCGCCGGTGTGCGCCTCGCGCTCATGCCCGGCCACGGTCAGCACCCCGATCAGTGGATCGCCTTCCCGAAGGCGGAGCAGCTGCAGGAGGCCGTGTTCGACCTGATCGTCGCCGGTCGCGTGCTGGAGGACGGAGAGGTCGCGATCATGATGGTCGAGGCCGAGGCCACCGAGCACAGCTGGGACCTCATCAAGGCCGGCGCGACGAAGCCGAGCGAAGAGATCGTCGCCCAGGGCCTCGAGGCCGCGAAGCCGTTCCTCAAGGAGCTCGTCGGCGCCCAGAACGTCGTCGCGAACACCGCGGCGAAGGAGATCAAGCAGTTCCCGGTCTTCCTGCCGTACAGCCAGGAGACCTACGACTTCGTCGCCGGCCGTGCCTACGACAAGCTCGTCCCGATCTACCAGATCGCCGAGAAGGTCGCGCGTCAGGATGCGGACGACGAGCTGAAGGAGGCCGTCAAGGCCGAGCTGCTCGCCGCTGTGGAGGCCGGCGAGCTGCCCGCCGCCGCCGCGTCGGAGTTCAGTGCCGCGTACAAGTCGGTCACCAAGAAGATCGTCCGCGGACGCATCCTCTCCGAGGGTGTCCGCATGGACGGCCGCGGGCTCGCCGACATCCGTGCACTCGATGCCGAGGTCCAGGTCATCCCGCGCGTGCACGGTTCCGCCATCTTCCAGCGCGGCGAGACCCAGATCCTGGGTGTCACCACGCTGAACATGCTGAAGATGGAGCAGCAGATCGACTCGCTGAGCCCCACCACCAGCAAGCGGTACATGCACCACTACAACTTCCCGCCCTACTCGACCGGTGAGACCGGCCGTGTCGGCAGCCCGAAGCGTCGCGAGATCGGGCACGGCTTCCTCGCCGAGCGCGCCCTCGTGCCGGTGCTGCCCAGCCGCGAGGAGTTCCCCTACGCGATCCGGCAGGTTTCCGAGGCGCTGAGCTCGAACGGCTCGACGTCGATGGGCTCGGTCTGCGCCTCGACCCTCTCGCTGCTGAACGCCGGTGTGCCGCTGCGCGCACCGGTCGCCGGCATCGCGATGGGTCTGGTTTCGGACGAGGTCGACGGCCAGACGCGTTACGCCGCGCTGACGGACATCCTCGGTGCCGAGGACGCTCTCGGTGACATGGACTTCAAGGTCGCCGGTACCAGCGAGTTCGTCACTGCGATCCAGCTCGACACGAAGCTCGACGGCATCCCGTCGTCGGTGCTCGCGGCGGCGCTGACGCAGGCGAGGGACGCCCGCCTCACCATCCTGAACGTGCTCAACGCCGCGATCGACGCTCCGGACGAGATGGCGCCGACGGCGCCGCGCGTCATCAGCGTGCAGATCCCGGTCGACAAGATCGGCGAGCTGATCGGCCCGAAGGGCAAGACGATCAACTCGATCCAGGATGAGACCGGCGCGCAGATCTCCATCGAGGAGGACGGCACCGTTTACATCGGTGCGACCGACGGTCCGTCGGCCGAGGCCGCCCGCGCTCAGGTGAACGCGATCGCCAACCCCACCAACCCGGAGGTCGGCGAGCAGTTCCTGGGCACCGTCGTGAAGATCGCGACGTTCGGCGCGTTCATCTCGCTGCTTCCCGGCAAGGACGGACTGCTGCACGTCAGCGAGGTGCGCAAGCTCGCCGGCGGCAAGCGTGTGGAGAACGTCGAAGACGTCCTCTCGGTCGGTCAGAAGCTGCTGGTCAAGATCACCAAGATCGACGACCGCGGCAAGCTCTCCCTGGAGCCGGTCGCCGAAGAGGCGGCCGTGGAGGCCGGTGCCGAGGCATCCGTCGACGCCTGATCCGTCGTCCACGGACGCGCCCGCCACTGCACTGCAGTGGCGGGCGCGTCCGTTTCCGGATCTTCCTCGTCCGCCGTGCGGAAGCGTGACCAAAGCGTTATCGAAAGTTCATTCCTCGGTCGCCGTGGCGGAGCCCCTCCTCGCGCGGCTCCTTTACCCTCGAAGTACGCGTCAGGGGCACGTGGTGCACGATCCGCAACCGCCGCCCGAGCGGAGGAGGTGCGCGTGAAGATCTTCGGAATCGGTTCGACCGTCGCCCCCTCCATCGCGCCGGTGCACCCGTCTGCCCCCATCCCCGTGCAGGGGCCCGGCGTCGGGGCCGGGATCCGGGTGGACCTCGGTGAGACCGGCTTCCGCATCTTCCCCCTGCTCCTCGGGGGTGCCGAATTCGGCTGGAACGTCGATATCGACACGAGCCGGGAGATTCTGGACACCTATGTCGACCGCGGCGGGAACGCCGTGTACACGGCGGACAGCTTCACCGGCGGACGCAGCGAGCACATCGTCGGGCAGTGGCTGCACTCCCGTGGCCTGCGCGACGAGATCGTGCTGGCGGCGCGGGTGGGACAGCACCCCGACAACCCGGGACTCGGTCCGGTGAACCTCGTCCGTGCGGTGGAGGCCTCTCTGACGCGCTTGCGCACCGATCACATCGACGTCCTCTATCTGGACGGGACGCAGCGCCCGAGCTCGCTGGAGGACACCCTGGCGACCGCGGAGTGGCTGATCGAGGCCGGGAAGGCGCGGGCGATCGGGGCGTTCGGGTTCCGCGCGGAGCAACTCGTCGAGGCCCGCATCCTGTCCTCCGCCGGCTTCCCGCGTCTCACCGTGCTGGATGTGCCCTACAACGTGTTGCGGCGCAAGGACTTCGAGGGCGATCTGCGCCTCGTGAGCGGCGCGCAGGGGATCGCGGTGACGCCGTCCCATCCGCTGGAGCACGGGTTCCTGGCCGGTGTGCACCGGGAGCGCCAGAAGACCGTGAAGTCGGTGCGCGCGGCGCAGCTCGCCGACAGTCTCACCAAGCGGGGCACCCGTGTGCTCCGGGCGCTCGACGCCGTCGCCGCCGAGCACGGTGTGTCGAACGCGGCGGTGGCCGTGGCATGGCTCCTGGCGCAGCGGGCGGTGACCGCACCCATCGTGAACGCCTACGCGACACAGCACGTGGAGGAGGTCATGCAGGCGGTCGGCGTCCGGCTGACCCGCGCGCAGCTGGCAGAGATCGCTCGCGCGTCGGAGTAGACGGCTAGTCTGGATGAGGCGCCGGATCCGGCGCCGTGATCCCGATGGAGCGAGAACGCGTGACGCATTACATCTATCTCGTCCGTCACGGCGAGCATCAGGATGCCGAGCACGGACTCATCGACGGACCGCTCTCGCCGCGCGGCCGACGTCAGGCCGAGCTGCTGGCTGACCGGCTCTCCGGCGTGCCGTTCGACGCGGTGTGGCACTCGCCGCTCGTCCGTGCCGCCGAGACCGCACGGACCGTGGCGGAACGGTTGCCCGCGATCTCTCCCGAGCCGTCCGCCCTTCTGTTCGACTGCGTCCCGACCGGGATGACGCCGGAGACGCCGGCAGCGTTCGAGCCGTTCTTCGGCAGTGTGACCGAAGCGGAGGTGGACGCCGGACGCGCGCAGATGGCCGACGCGCTCGCGGCCTATCTCGTGCGAAAGACGGGGGACGTCCACGAACTGCTCATCACCCACAACACCGTCATCGGGTGGTTCGTGCGTGAGGTCCTGGATGCCCCGGAGTGGCGCTGGATGACCCTGAACCAGGCGAACTGCGGGCTGACCGTCATCGCCCAGCGTCCGGGGCGGCCGTGGGTGCTCATCTCCCACAACGACCTGTCGCACCTCCCGTTCGAATTGCGGACGGGCCTTCCAGAGGCACCGCCGGTCTGATCCGCGTCCCGCGAGCCATGGTGCTCCCGCGCCCCGGCCGCGAGGCCCCCGGCGTCCTGCATCCGGGACCGCACCGCACAACGGCGGAGATGGTCGGCGACGCGCCGCGGATGCGGCCTCCCGCCCGGCGCGTCGCGCACGGTGTCCGCCGTTGTGCTCGGACGCGACGGCGATGACCGCTCAGACGAGGACCTTCCGTAACCACACGGTCGCGTTCGGGTTGTCGTTGTAGGCCGGGATCGACTGGAATCCGGCACGGGCGTAGAGCCCGGCGGCCGCCTCGAGCGAGTGATGCGTGTCGAGCACGAGCTCTCTGGCGCCGAGGTCCCGGGCATGCTGCTCGAGCTCAGCGAGCAGGCGGCCCCCGCCTCCCGCGCCGCGGGCGGTCGGCCGGACGTAGAGGTGCTTCACCTCGAAGCGGATCCCGGCGGGGCCCGGTTCCAGCCGGCGCACCCCGCCGCAGCCGATCGCCTCGCCGGCATCGTCCTCGAGGATCAGGAAGACTCCGGCCGGGGGGACGAACACCGCCGGGTCCGGCAGGACGGTGCGGTAGCCGCCGCCCGGGAATCCGGCGGCGCGCGCGGCGAAGTACTCGGTGAGCAGGGTCTGGGCGGCGGGGGTGTCCGCCGCGACGGCACGCACACGGGACATGCCACCGAGCCTATCCGGGTGCGCCTAGGCTGGATCCCATGACGACGCGCGTGGCCATCGTGGGCGGGACCGGCAAGCTCGGGGCGGTGATCCGCGCCGTGACCGAGGCCGAGGACGGCTTCGAGGTCGTCGCGTCGCTCTCGTCCCGAGACGATCTGAGCGCCATCGGCGAGGCCGATCTGGTCGTGGACGCCTCCACGCCGGCCGTGTCCCTGGAGGTCGTCCGCGCCGCCATCGAGCACGGCGTCAATGTGCTGGTGGGCACGAGCGGGTGGTCGGCGGAGCGGATCGCGCTCGTCCGCCCCCTCGTCGCGGCGTCGGGGACCGGGGCGGTCTTCGTCCCGAACTTCTCCCTCGGCTCCGTCATGGGCACGGCGCTGTCCGCGGCCGCGGCCCCGTTCTTCGCCTCCATCGAGATCATCGAGGCGCACCGGGAGACCAAGATCGATTCCCCGAGCGGCACGGCAGTGCGCACCGCCGAGCTCATCGCCGCCGCCCGCGCGGGGGTGGGACCGGTCGTCGCCCCGCACGTGGACCAGCGGGCGCGGGGGCAGCAGGTCGCCAGCGTCCCGGTGCATTCGCTGCGGCGCCCCGGCGTCGTCGCGCGCCAGGAAGTCGTGCTGTCCGGGCCGGGGGAGTCGCTGTCGATCGTGCACGACACCATCGACCCGGCGCTGGCCTATGCGCCCGGCATCCGGCTGGCCCTCGCCGCCGCTCGTGATGCGCGGGGAGTGCATGTGGGCCTCGACAGCTTCCTCGACATCGGCATCCGCATCCCGGACGGTCAGCCGGCGGAGCCCCCGATGGACGACCAGGTGCCCGGACAGGTCGCCCGCGTCACGGAGTCATGAACGCGCGCATCGGCGTCGCGGTGATGACCGCGGCCTTCGTGCTCTACGCGGTGCTCGTCGGCCAGCGCGCCTGGCTCCTGCTGACCAGCGGCGAACCGGTCGGGATCGCGATGGGTGCCGCGCTCGTCATCCTGCCGATCATCGCGGTGTGGGGGATATCCCGGGAGCTCTGGTTCGGGGTGCGCGCAGCCGCGCTCGGCCGGCGCCTGGAATCCGAGCACGCCCTCCCCGAGGAGGAACTGGCCGCGCGGCCCAGCGGCCGGGTGCTGCGGGAGGAGGCGGACGCCGTCTTCCCGGCCTACCGCGAGGCGGTCGAACGGTCCCCCGAGGACTGGCGCGCCTGGTACCGGCTCGGACTGGCCTACGACGGGTCCGGCGACCGCAAGCGTGCGCGCGCGGCGGTGCGCACCGCCATCCGGCTCGAGCGCGACGCCAAGGCCTGACGCACGCGTCAGCCGGATGCGGGGACGGCGGCGTCGACCGCATCCTCCACCGAGGTGTGGGTGAACCGGAAGCCCGTGCGCTCCAGCACCTCGGGACGCACATCCTGATCGTTCGTGAGGAGGGCCTCGGTGGCGTCCCGGCCGAGCAGGGCACGCAGCGCCCACGCGGGTGCGCGCACGACGTAGGGCCGGTTCATCCGGCGGGCGAGCGCGAAGCCCAGATCGTTCGCCGTCGCCCGTGTCGGTCCGGTCAGGTTCACGGGACCGGAGATGTCCGTCGCCAGGACGTGCCGGATCGCCGCGACCTCGTCGTCCAGGCTGATCCAGGGCCACACCTGGGTCCCGCGGCCGATCGGTCCCGACAGTCCGAACCGGGTGAGCAGCATCAGCGGGGCGAGCACTCCGCGCGGGTGCACGACGGGTGCGGTGCGCAGGAGGGCGATCCGGGCATGCGTCCCGGCGTCCATGGCCGCGTGCTCCCAGCGCCGGCAGAGGTCGGCGAGGAACGTGGCTCCGGCGGGCGCCGACTCGGTGAGCACCTTCCCGGGTTCCGATCCGTAGTAGCCCACGGCGGATGCGGAGACGAACGCCGGGGCGTCCTCGCCCAGCTCGCGGATCGCGGTCGCGAGGGTCCGGGTCGGAGTGAGCCGGGACCACAGCAGGCGGCTGCGGTAGGACGCCGTCCAGGGGAAGCGCCCCACGCTCGCACCGTTCAGCCCGACGACGGCGTCCGCGCCGGCGAGGACCGCCGGATCCAGCGGGCGGGCGTCGGTGAGCCACTCGATCTCGCCCGCATCGCGTGCGGGCCGGCGCACGAGGGGGACG
The DNA here is from genome assembly GCF_008727755.1 of Microbacterium caowuchunii. Lineage (NCBI taxonomy): Bacteria > Bacillati > Actinomycetota > Actinomycetes > Micrococcales > Microbacteriaceae > Microbacterium > Microbacterium caowuchunii. The sequence continues at coordinate 2,148,462 of NZ_CP044231.1, read as the reverse complement.
ACCTCGACGCCGTCCGCCCGCAGCGACGCCGCGAGCGCCTGGCCGATGAGGCCCGAGGCGCCCGCGACGACGACGCGGCGGGGTTCAGGCAAGCGTGGCCTCGAGGGTGATCTCGATGCCCGCCAGCGCCTGGGAGACCGGGCAACCGGTCTTGGCCTCGTCCGCGAGGCGGGCGAAGTCCTCGGCCGACAGGCCCGGGACGGTCGCGTTGACGTTCAGGTGGCTGCCGGTGATCCCGGTGCCGGGGATGAAGGTGACGGACGCGGTCGTCTCCACGCTCTCCGGCGGGGTGCCGTTCTGGGACAGCGCGTGCGAGAGCGCCATGCTGAAACAGGCCGAGTGCGAGGCCGCCAGCAGCTCCTCGGGCGTGGTCACGGAGGTCGATCCCTCGCTGCGGGCCTTCCAGTTCACGGCCAGCGGGCCCTGATTGGAGGACTCGAGTGCCACCTGCCCGGACCCGTCGGTGAGGCTTCCCGCCCAGCTCGTCGTCGCTTCGCTCGTCACGCTCATGGCGCGCTCCTTTCGGTCACGGCCGCACCTCGGCCCCTCCGTCAGGCTAACGGGCCGTCCGGGCGGCCGCGACGCCTTGACAGCGTCCCCGCCTCAGACGGCGCGGCGCCGCCCCACGAGACCGGCGCGCTGCAGCAGCAGGTAGATCCGGCATCCGAGGCAGAGCCCGAAGACGGCGTTCAGCGCGGCCGCGACGAAGGCGAGCGCGGCGGCGACCGGAAGCGCCCAGGGCACGCCGACCAGATGCAGCACGAGACCGGTCGCGGTGACGACGAGGCCGACGCCCTGCGCGAAACGCGGTGGCCGCGCATCCTCGAACGCCGTCGCCGGGCGCAGGTGCGGCTGTATCCAGCGGCGGAAGAACACGCCCCACGGCGCGGTCCGCGGCGACAGCACGCCCCAGAGGAAGAGCGCCGCGATCAGAGCGAGCAGGAGGAACGCGGGATCGAGCAGCCGCTCCGCCGGCGACGCGGAGGGCAGCGCCCAGCTCGCACCGTCCGCGGGGAAGGATGCGGCGGCCAGAGGCTGGTAGGCGAACCATCCGAAGGACCGCGCGGTGGACAGGCCGGTGAGCCCGAGGAACGTCGCTGTGAGCAGGAGCACCGCCGTCACGGCGGCGGCGAATCGTGGTCCACGGACGTCGATCCGCGCCGCGGCCGCTTCAGACATGCGCGTCCTCCCGGATGCGGGCCAGCTCCAGCTCCAGGACCTCGCGGTTGGGCGCGCCGCCGAACCGCGTGCGGACGATGCCGCGACCGTCCAGCAGAAGGGTCGTCGGGGTCTGCAGGATGTGGAAGTGCCGGGCGATGTCGGGACGATGCGTCAGATCGACGTCGAGGTGGAGGACGCCCGGGTGGGAAGCGGCCACGTCGGCGAGTGTGCGGTGGACCCCGGGACAGCGGGAGCAGAGCTCGGTGCTGAACTGCAGCAGGGTGGCCTCCTCGCCGAGGACCGCGGCGCCCAGACGCACGGGGTCGACCGGTTCGGCCGGATCCACCCGGCGGGGGCGGTTCTGGCGCCACCGCAGCAGGAGCCCGGCGCCGAGGGTCGTCACCAGCAGTGCGGTGAGCACGGCGGCGGCGGTCAGGAGGTCCACGACAACCCAGGCTAGTCGGATGCGGGGCCGTGACGGCCGATGGAACGGACATCCCCGCTCCGGAGGCGGTCGCCCGGTGCGGCGACGTGTCCGGGGGGAGGTCCCCGGTATCGTGGCAGCCGTGACGAAGCCGATCCCCACCCCGTACGAGGACCTCCTGCGCGACGTGCTGGAGCACGGCACCCACAAAGACGACCGGACGGGCACCGGCACCACCAGTGTGTTCGGCCGTCAGCTCCGGTTCGACCTCTCCCAGGGGTTCCCGCTGATCACCACGAAGCGCGTCCACTTCGCCTCCATCGCCTACGAGCTCCTGTGGTTCCTGCGCGGGGAGTCGAACGTGCGCTGGCTGCAGGAGCACGGTGTGACGATCTGGGACGAATGGGCGGACGCCGACGGCGAGCTCGGTCCGGTGTACGGCGTGCAGTGGCGGTCGTGGCCGACGCCCGGCGGGGAGCACATCGATCAGATCGCCCTCGTGCTCGACCAGATCCGCACGAACCCGGACTCCCGGCGTCTCCTGGTCTCCGCGTGGAACCCGGGCGACATCCCGGATATGGCGCTGGCACCGTGCCATGCCATGTTCCAGTTCTACGTCGCGGACGGGAAGCTGTCCTGCCAGCTGTACCAGCGCAGCGCCGACCTGTTCCTCGGTGTGCCGTTCAACATCGCCTCCTACGCCCTGCTCACCCTCATGGTCGCCCAGCAGACCGGACTCGAACCGGGCGACTTCGTCTGGACCGGCGGGGACTGCCACATCTACGACAACCACCGTGAGCAGGTCCGGGAGCAGCTGACGCGGGAGCCGTACCCGTACCCCACCCTGCGGTTCGCCCGGACCCCCGAGTCGATCTTCGACTACGCCTACGAGGACTTCGTCCTGGAGGATTACCGGCACCACCCGGCGATCCGGGGCGCGGTCGCAGTATGACGGCCGGCATCGGACTGATCTGGGCGGAGGCCGCCGGCGGTGTGATCGGTGCGGAGGGCGGCATGCCCTGGTACGTGCCGGAGGACCTGGCGCACTTCAAAGAGGTCACGGCGGGTGCGACGGTCATCATGGGCAGGAAGACCTGGGCCTCGCTGCCGGATGCCTTCCGTCCGTTGCCCGGGCGACGCAACATCGTGGTCACCCGCAACGACGAGTGGTCGGCGCCCGGAGCCGAACCCGCCTCCTCGCTGGATGCCGCGCTGCGCGAGGCGACCAGCGGCGACACCGCCGGACGGGTGTGGGTGATCGGCGGGGGAGAGATCTTCCGTGCCGTCATCGCCCTCGCGGACCGGCTGGAGGTCACCGAGCTCGACGTCGAGGTCGCCGGGGACACGTTCGCGCCGGATCGAAGCGGATGGTCGGTGGTGGATGCCCAGCCTCGCGAGGGCTGGGCGACGTCGCGGTCGGGCACGCGGTACCGCTTCCTGCGACTGGAGCGGCCGGCGAGGGGAAGCACGCAGACCGGGACCTGAGGCATCTTGTGGGCGGCACCCCCCGCGACGATAGTGGGGACGGTGACGCGTCGACCGCTGGAGGGAACCGACATGGCAGCCCTCGTGACCCAGGTCTGCGAAGGCCGATGATGCCCGGGCACCGGTGACCGCGTGCGCGTCCGGCTCGACGTCGTAGGCAAGGCCGAGGGCAAGGACGTGCTCCCGGCGACCACCCTCGTGTTCGAGACCGGGCGTGCCACCCTCGGATTCGCGGAGACCGAGCAGAGGCCGAGCGTCCTCGGCCTCCTGGCCTCCGGCCGGATGCGTCCGGACAGTGGACAGGTCCTGATCGACGGCGAGGTCGATCCGGCTCAGATGCGCCGCCGCATCGCCCTGGTCGATGCCCCGGACATCTCCGCCCCGGAGCCCAACGTCGCCGTCTCCGGCGTCGTCGGGGAGGAGCTCATGTTCGCCGGTCGGCGCGCGGGCCGCTCGCGCGCCCGCAAGTGGCTCGGCCGTCTGGGCATGGCGGATGCGGCGCATCTGCCGGTCAGCAACCTCGATCCCGCGCGCCGGATCCGGATGCTGTGCGAGCTGGCCGTGCTCCGCGGTGATGTCGAGGGGCTGGTGGTGGTCTCCCCGGACCGGCATGGCGGGGATCCACGGGTCTGGTGGGCGCTCGGAAGCGACTTCGCGGACCGTGGCTTCGCGGTCCTCATGATCGCCGGCGAGGCGTCGCGTCTCGTGCTGGGACCGGTCACCGGCGTGGGGCCGGATGTGCCGGCCGATCCCACCGCGGAGCTCCCCGTGGAAGGGACGGCGCCGTGAAGATCTCGCGGATGAGCGCAGCGGAGCTGCGCCGGCTCGTCTCCACACCGCTGTCCGCGGTCGCGCTGCTGGCGCTCCTGTGCGTACCCATCCTCTACGGCGGCTTCTACCTCTGGGCGAACCAGGACCCGTACGACCGGCTGGGGGGGATCCCCGCCGTCGTGGTGGTGAACGACGACGGCGCCGAGATCGAGGGGACCCAGCGGAATCTGGGGGACGAGATCGCGCAGGAACTGCTCAACAGCAAGACCTTCGCCTGGAGCGAGGCCGGTCAGAAGAAGGCGGAGACCGGGCTCGTCGACGGGCGGTACGAGTTCGCGATCGTCATCCCCAAGGACTTCTCCGCCTCCATCGCCTCCCTCACCGGCGCGGACCCGCGCCAGGGACTCATCGAGCTGCGTACCAACGACGCGAACAACTACCTCGCCTCGACGATCGGATCGCAGGCCGTGCAGCGGGTGCAGACGGTCATCGCGCGGAAGGTCGTGGATGCGGCGGCCGGCGCGGTGCTGGACGGGCTCGCCGAGATCCGCGTCAAGCTCGTGGAGGCCGCATCGGGTGCCGCCCAGATCTCCGACGGACTGGCGACGGCCGGCACCGGGGTGGGGGAACTCCGAACCGGCGCGCAGGAACTCGCGGACGGCACGGTCCGGCTGCGGGACGGCGCGCAGACGCTGTCCTCCGGCTCCCAGCAGGTGGCCGGCGGAGTCCGGGAGATCGACCGCATCGCCGACGAGGCCGGCGCCATCGCCGCCGCGGCGACGGCCGACCTGCCCCGTCTGCAGTCGGACATCGCGCAGGTGCTGACGGACGCGGGGCTCAGCCAACCCCAGATCGACCAGGTCCTCGCCTCCCTGGCTCCGGTGGGCGAGCGCATCCGCGCCGTCGACGCGCGCCTGCAGAACGCCGTGGGCCGGATCGACCGTCTGGCCGCCGGCGCGGGCGAGGTGGCCTCTGGTGCCGGGGAACTGTCATCCGGACTGGAATCGGCCTCGAGCGGTGCGCAGCAGCTGGTGGGCGGACTGGACCAGCTCGGCGCCGGGATCGGGGAACTGTCCTCCGGGGCGGGCGAACTCACGACGGGTCTGGAGGACGGCGTCGGCGAGGTCCCGGACAGCACCCTGGAAACCCGGCGCGCGCAGAGCGCGATGCTGGCCGACCCGGTCCGCATCGAGACGAGCGCCCTGGCGCAGGCGCAGAACTACGGGGCGGGACTCGCACCGTTCTTCGCGGCGCTCGCCGCCTGGATCGGCATCTACGCCCTCTTCCTGATCGTGAAGCCGGTCTCCCGGCGAGCGCTCACGGCGATGGACGCCCCCGTGCGGGTGACGATCGCGGGATGGCTGACCCCCGCACTGCTCGGCGCCGTGCAGATGCTGGGGCTGTTCGCGGTGCTTGCGGTGGCGCTCGGGTTCCGGTTCGCCAACCCGGTAGCGGTGCTGGGCCTGCTGGTGTTCGCGTCCGCGTGCTACACGTGGATCATCCTCGCGCTGAACGTCTGGCTCGGGGCGGTCGGTCAGTTCCTCGGACTCGTCCTCATGGTGCTGCAACTGGTCACCGCGGGCGGTACGTTCCCCTGGCAGACGTTGCCCGCCCCGCTCGCGGCACTGCACGAGGTGCTCCCCATGGGCTTCGTCGTCGACGCCCTGCGTCAGGTCATGTACGGGGGAGACCTGTCACGGGTCTGGACCGACATGGGTGTCGTCCTGGCGTGGGCGATGGTCGCCGCCATCGCGACGGCCGCGGGGGTCTCCCGCATGACACGATTCCTCACGCTGCGTGATCTCCAGCCGAGCATCCTGCAATGACCGGGTCCATCGCGGCTGCGCCGCAGAACAGAAGGGACGATCGATGACCTCCGTCGAACACGCGCGCGACAGCGCGCAGCCGAATCCGAAACCCGCCTACGCCCAGCCACGACTGATCCTCTACGTCCTGCTGGGCGGCGCGATCGGCACCGCCGGGCGCGAAGGGCTCTCGCTCGCGATGCCGTCCGACGGCGGGGTGCCCTGGGCGGTCCTGATCGTCAACCTCCTCGGCGCGTTCATCCTGGGATTCCTGCTGACCGCGCTCGCCGCCCGCACACCGGAGACGCCCGGACGGCGTGATCTGCGGCTTTTCGCCGGGACGGGGATGATGGGCGGCTTCACCACCTACAGCTCGCTGGCGACCGACACCGCGACGCTCTACGAGACGCACGCGGGGATCGCGACGGCGTACGGGCTCGGCAGCGTCATCGGGGGCATCCTGACCGCGTTCCTCGGCGTGCTGCTCGGCGGCGCGCTGTCCCGTCCCGCATCGACCGGCAGGGCCGCCGCATGAACGCCGGCGTGTTCCTCCTCGCGGTGCTCGGTGGTGGCATCGGCGCATCCCTCCGGTTCATCCTGGACGGGCTCATCATGCGGCGGGTCCACAACGGCTATCCGTGGGGCACGTTCATCATCAACAGCACGGGCTCGCTGATCCTCGGGTTCCTCACCGGTCTGTCGGACTCCTCCGTGCTGGACTCCGCCTGGCTGTTCATCATCGGGGGCGGCGTCATGGGCGGATACACGACGTTCAGCACCGCGATGGTCGACACGGTGCACATGCTGCAGAAGCGCACCTACGGCCGGGCGCTGTGGAACGCCATCGGGATGATCGTGGTCACCGTCGTGCTCGCTCTGCTCGGGCTGCTGCTGGGCCGAGCCGTGTGAAGCACAGGGCAGCAGGGCGCAGCCGCGTTCCGGCGACGTGTCAGCGACGGATCCGTGCCGTACCGAACGCATCCCCGCGACGGGACCGGGCCGCCCTCCTAGGTTTGCGGCATGGACGCGGTCTGGATCGTGCTCGGAGCGCTCGTCCTGCTGCTCACCCTCCTGGACACCTTCCTCGCCGTCCTCAACTACGACGAGGGGGGCCTGTTCGTCGACAAGATCGTCCGGGGCCAATGGCTCGTGCTCCGTGCGATCACGCGCCGCGTCGACCGGCGGTGGCGGCCGCTCGTGCTGCGGCAGGTGACGGGCGTCCTGCTGTTGACCACCATCTTCTGGTGGCTGCTCGGGATCATCCTCGGGTACGCCCTGATGTATCTGGGCGCCATGGGCCACACCGATGCGTTCCAGATATCCCCGGGGGTGGAGCGGGACTTCTGGGGTGCGTTCTATCTGAGCGTCGGGCAGTTCGCCACCGTCGGCGTCGACAACATCTCCCCGGCCGTCGCGGTGCTCGATCTGCTGACGGTGAGCGAGGCGATGGTCAGCATCGTGCTGCTGTCGTTCATCATCACCTTCCTCGGCAGCGTGTACGGCGTCATCCAGTCGCTGCGCTCCTTCTGCGGGAACTTCTTCACCGTGGGACGCGGGATCGGCGATCCCGTCGAGACCCTCGCCCCGTTCTTCCCCGACGGCGTCTCCCGCGGACTGGACGGTCAGCTGGGGGCGATCGTGGACTCGATGGGGTCCTATGCGGACGGTCTCTCGCAGAACCGGGCGGCCTACTACTTCCAGAGCGGCCGCGACCAGTTCTCGCTGCCCTTCGCGCTGGCCATGACCGGCGGGGTCATCGGAGCGCTGCGATGGGGGCTGCCGGAGGGGAGCGATCCCGGGAAGGAACCGAACCTCGCGCGCCTGATGGAGCTCTACGAGGACCTCCGGCTGCGGATGCAGCGTACGTTCGGTCTTCCTGAGCCGACGCTGCGCTCGCCGGTGTCGGCATCCGAGTTCGCGGAGGCCGTCGCGGCGTTCGGCAGCGCCGGATCGCGGGCGCTGTCGGACCCGTGGGTCCTGCGATTCCTGGCGATCGACCGGCGGATGGCGGAATTGACGCACTCGGCGGCGGCGACCGAGCCCGCGGAGGCGTACCGGCGCTATACCCAGTGGCTGCCCTTCGAGGTCCGGTCGCGCACGTTCGTCACCGCGGTGAGTCAGGACCTGGACTATCAGCCGATCTACCACGAGATCGTCACCTCTCCCGACGGCATCCCGCTCGGTCCGGTGGATGCGGCGACACTTCCGGCCGACGTCACCCCTCCGCCGGGCGCGCAACGCAGCCGTCCGCAGCGGAACGCGCTCGTCCGGTGGCTGCGGCGCCGTCATCTCCTCATCGACCCGGGGCAGGTCCGGTTCATCGCCGCCATGCGGTCACTGATCGCGGTGGTGGCCGCCGTCCTGATCGTCATCCCCCTCGCCGCCCTCGCCGGGCGGGACGTTTCCGCCGCCGCGGTCTTCGCCGGCCTCGTGTCCCTGTTCGCCACGGCCGCGGCGAGCACGGGAGGTCGTAAACGTGCCTGGTGGTCGAACGGTCTCACCGTCGTCCCGGCGCTCATCGGCGCGGCGCTCGGGGTGTTGCTTCCCCGCGAGCCGGTCCTGGCGATCTTCGAGCTCGCGGCGATCGCTGCCCTCGCGACCTGGGTGCGCAGATTCGGGCCGGCCGTCGGCGGGCTCGGCCAGCTCGCGTTCCTGACCTACTACATCGCCCGTCTCCTGGGGCTCGGGATCGCCGACCTGCCGAGTGTGCTTCTGGCGGCGACGGTGGGACTGGCATGCAGCTGGATCGTCGCCCTCGTGCCGGGGCCGAGCGTCCGGCGGCAGATAGACGCGGGGATAGACGCGTTGTACGAGCGCGTCTTCCTCCTCGTGGACACGATGGTCGATCTCGTCTCGAGCGGACGCCGTGACGCCCGTCTCGTCCGGACGCTCCGGACGGAGGAGGCGGCACTGCTGCAGACGGCGACATCCGTCAGCGGGAATCTGGACGGGGACGAGGTCCGCGGCATGCCCGCCTCCCGGGCACGGGCACTGCGGGTGCGGGTGTTCGATCTCCAGCTGGCCACGCAGAGCCTGATCACGATGCTCCCCGCCACCTTCAGCATCGCCGTCACCGTGCAGCAGAGGGCACGTCTGGCGGCGGATCTCCTGGAGGTGCAGGAGCGGATCGACTCCTATCGGGCCGCTACGCGGACCGGCCCCGGGCCGGCCGTCGGATCCGCCGCGGCGCACGACGCCCGGAGCGACGAGCCGTCGACCGCTCCCGATCCCGCCCGCTCGGGACCGCCGGCGGAGTGGCCGCGGGAAGCGCGACGGATCCTCGGCAGCATCGGGGAGCTCCGGGCGGCCATCAGCAGGTTGCACGATGTGCAGGTCGCGGAGGAGGTCGAGACCCACGCCATGGCCGAGACGTCCCATCCGCCGACCGCGGGGAGGGGACCGGCGCCTTCGGCCGACGCACGGCGGGCGGCGGCCAGGACAGCCGACAAGCAGGCCGTGCAGGCCGCCGTCTCGACGGGGCTGGCACTGTTCCTCGGCGGGTTCGTCTCCACCAGTCATCAGTACTGGGCGGCGATGCCCGCCTTCCAGGTGCTCAGCGGCTCCGACGCCGAGACCCGGTCCAAGGGGTTTCAACGCATCGTCGCCACGATCGCCGGTTCCGGGGTGGCGTTCACCCTCGCGGTCGTCGCGGGGCACGACCCCGCGGTCGCCATCCCGCTGCTCATCCTCAGCGCATTCGTGATGTCGTTCATCAGATCGGTGTCCCCGGCGTGGACGGCCTTCTGGATGACGCTTCTGCTGGCGACCGTCTACGACGTGCTCGGCAGGCTGAACGTGGAGACCATCGAGATCCGCCTCGCCGAGACGGCGATCGGAGCGGTCGTCGCCGTCGTGGTCTCGGCGATCGTCCTCCCGACCCGCACACGCACGCGCGTGCTCAAGGGCATGGCTGGAGTGGTCGACACGGCGGCGGCGCTCTCGAACGACGTGTTCTCCCGGGTACTCGGCGCGCCGACGCCGACCGACCAGGAGCTCTCCCGCGCGGTGCGGGAACTCGACGCCAAGCTGGGCGACGTCGAGAAGCTCTCCCGCCCCATCCAGCGCAATCCCGGCTCTCTCCAGGCGAGCGGCATCGAGGCGCAACTGACGTGCCTGTGGGCGCTGCTGGACTACGAGGGCCATGCCATGCGTCTGTTGCGCAGGTTCGCCGGGGACTCCTCGAGCGCGGCACGGTGGCGGGATCTGTCGGTTGCGACGTCGGAGAACTTCGAGGCCGTCCGCGCCGTCCTCTCCGGTTCTCTGCCGCAGCGGGTGCATGTCCTCCCCGAGGTCGGAGAGGACCCTTCGGCTACCGAGTTCGAGCGGACGATGATCCTGCAGGTCCTGCGACTCAACCAGACCCTCCTGGCGCTCCTGGACGCTGTGGCGCCGGGGACGGTGGCGTCCATGACCAACGGGGGCGTCGCGACGGCACAGACGGGGCGGGATGCCGGGGGCGCGGACGCGCGGGCCTGATCAGGTGCGGGCGGCCCGGGCCTTCCGTCTGCGGATGTTCAGCGCGACGATCGCGAGGCCCGCGGAGACGAGCAGAGCCCAGACCCACCCACCCATCTCCGTGAATTCGGTCGCCTCACTCGTCCCTGCCGCGGCGGCCAGGAGCGTGCCGGCGAGCGCGATGCCGAGCATCTGTCCCACCTGCTTCGAGGTGGAGATGAGGCTCGATGCGAGCCCTGCCTCTTCGGGGGGCAGCGACGACAGTGCGGTGACGCTGACCGGATCGGCGATGAGCCCGAAGCCGAAGCCGAACACGAGATAGGGGAGGATCACCGTCCACAGGGGAGCGGACTCGGTCGCCCAGAGCGCGACCGCGCCCACCGTCATCAGCGCGCCGCTGATCAGCAGCGCAAGACGCGATCGGTTCTTCTCGACGAATCGTGCCGCCAGCAACGCCGAGGCCGTCGCCCCACCGGCCAGCGGGAGGGTCATGAGGCCGGCGGACGACGCGTCGAGGCCACGTTCGGCCTGCAGGTAGAACGTGTTCAGGAACAGCAGGGCGGCGAGGGCGAGGTAACCGAGCACCGCGGTGACGAGCCCTGTCGAGAAGGAGGCTCGCCGGAACAGGCGCACCGGGATCAGCGGGTACTTCTTCCGGAGCTCGACGGGCACGAGCATTACGAGCGACACGACGGCGGCGCACGCGCAGACCAGGACGGCCGGGGAGGTCCAGCCCAGATGCACCCCCTCGATGAGGGTGAAGGCGAGCGTGGCCAGCAGGACGGTCAGCAGGAGCTGACCGAGCGGGTCGAACGGGTCCGGCGCATCAGAGCGGGACTCGCGCAGGAGAACGACGCCGAGTACCAGCGCGAGGAGGCCGAGCGGGACCCCGGCCCAGAAGATCGACTGCCAGCCGAAGTCGCGCACCAGCAGACCGCCGAGGATCGGCCCGGCGGCCAGCGACGCCGTGCCGACAGTCGTCCACCACATCACCGCGACGGCCTTCGCGGACACCTGGGGGAAGGCCGCCGTGAGCAGGGAGAGTCCGGCCGGCGCGATCAGGGCGCTGCCGATGCCCTGGATGACCCGTCCCACGATGAGCCAGGGCACCGCGTCGCTCAGGGCGCACACCACCGCTCCGATCACCATGACGAGATTGCCCAGCGCCAGCACGCGCTTGCGGCCCCAACGATCCGCGAGGGTGCCGGCGAAGGTCAGCATGCTCGCCAGCGCGATGATGTAGGCGCTCACCAGCCACTGCAGGGATTCCACGCCCGCGCCGAGGTCCTTCGATATGGCCGGCAACGCCATGTTGATGGCGCTGCCGTAGACGTTGTGCAGGAACTGCGAGAGACAGCAGACGAACGTGAGTGAGATGTTCGTCGCGTTCTTGACCATGACGCGTCCCTCCTTCGCGGTGTGGGGGACGACTCTAGCCATGCTCCGGATGACATGTCGCTGATGCGACTCCGTCGCGACAGCGCCCTCGGATCTGTGCCCTCGGGTACGGGTTGGTGTCGCATCGCGCGGAGTCATGGCTGCTTCGGGGAAGGCGTGCCAGTCTTTCGTCGAAAGGGGCCGTACCGGATCGGTGCGACCCACCGCCGACGATGCAGGAGCCGCCATGGACCTCTCTCCGCGTGAGATCGACAAGCTGTACGTCTACCAGGTGGCGGAGATCGCCCGCCGCCGTCGGGATCGAGGAACGAAGCTCAATGTGAGCGAGGCTCAGGCTCTCGTGACGGAGGCGATCCTCGAGGGGGCCAGGGACGGCAAGTCCGTCGCCGAGTGCATGGAACTGGGCAAGAAGATCGTCACGGCCGACGAGTGCATGGGCGGCGTGCGGGAGCGGATCCAGCTGCTGCAGGTCGAAGCCACGTTCCCCGACGGCAGCAAACTGGTCTCCTGCCACGACCCGATCGCGGGATGACCCGATCATGACGCCGGGCTCCGTACGGACCGTGCTGGTGGGTGGACACGAGAGCGCCGACGGCGAGGACCTCACACGGTTCGCCGGCCTGCTCGACGCGCCGGCGCAGGTCTCCGCCGCCGGCCGCACCCTGGACCGGGCCGTGTCGGACGCGCTGGCCGCGGGGGAGACCGTCGTCGTCGTCCCCATGACCTTCGGGCGCAATCCCACGATGGTGGCGGATGCTGCCAAGACGCTGCGGTGGCTCGCCGCCAAGAACCCCGGCCGGCTGGCGCTGACCGCGCCCTTCGGACAGCCCGATCACCTCACCGCATGGCTGCGGACGGCGGCGAACCGGGCTCGGGCCAGCGATTCCGGCGACGCGCTGCTGATCATCGCCCCGCGTTCGAACCCCTTCGACGAAGCCGAGCTCCACCGGCTCGCCTACCTCGTCGCCGCCAACGGCGCACTGCCCGAGGTGCATGTCGCCATCGCCGATGACGCCGAGGAGGTGGACCGGGCGGCCGACCGCGTGCGCCGGGTGGCTCCCGGGCGGGTCGTGGCGGTGCCGGCGGGGTTCGCGGCCCACCTGCCGGGCGCCGACGTGGAGCAGGTGGCCCCGCTCATGAGCGACGCCGCGGTCATCCGCGTCATCCGTTCCCGGGTGCGGGAGGCGCTGGCGGCGCTCGCCGCCGGTGACGACGGGATCGACACGGGTCTCGCCGCCGACCACGGCCACGGTTACGCGCACTCCCACACCTTCGAGGCGACCGCGGGGCACCACCATCCGCACGGCGGCGCCGCGCCCCACATGCACGCGGACGGCACCGTGCACGCGCACGGACACGGCGAGGCCCGCCTCGTCGCCGCCGGTCGTGAGCCGGTCACCACCGCATCCCACGAACCTCACATCTGACACGCCGATCCGGAGGAACATCATGGTCAACAGGAAGCCGAACTACCACCACGGCGAGGATGTGGTCGAGATCAACGCCGGTCGCGACTCGGCCACGCTGGATGTCACCAACACGGGGGACCGTCCGATACAGGTCGGATCGCACTTCCACTTCTTCGAGGTGAATCCCGCCATGCGATTCGAACGGGAGAAAGCCTGGGGCATGCACCTGGACATCCCGGCCGGCACGGGCGTGCGATTCGAGCCCGGTGAGACGAAGCGGATCGGCCTCGTGGCGTTCGCCGGAGCCCGTCGCCTGATGGGGTTCAACGGTCTGGTCAACGGCGGACTCGACGCCGAGGCCACGAAGGCCCGTGCGATGCGGCTGCTCGCCGAAGGCGACTACGAGAACGGGCCGCCCGACGCCGTGGCCGGGGCGGGCACCGACAAGAAGTCGACGCCCGACAAGGCCGCGCCGAAGAAGAGTGGGTCCGCGACGAAGAAGAGGAGCAAGTGACATGGCTGTCATCCCCCGCAAGCAGTACACCGACCTGTTCGGCCCGACGGTGGGCGACAAGGTCCAACTCGCCGACACCAACCTCGTGATCCAGATCGAGAAGGACTACGCCGCCGACAGCTACGGCGACGAGGTCGTCTACGGCGGCGGGAAGTCCGCCCGCGACGGCATGGCGTCGGACCCGCTCGCCAGCTCGGCGCAGGGCGCCCTCGATCTGGTGATCACGAACGTGATCGTGATGGACGCGGTCATCGGCATCGTCAAGGCCGACATCGGTGTCAAGGACGGTCTCATCGTGGGCATCGGCAAGTCCGGCAACCCGCAGACCCAGAAAGGTGTCGATCCCAAGCTCCTGGTGGGTCCCGGCACCGAGGTGATCGCCGGCGAGCACCTGATCGCCACGGCCGGCGCGATGGACCCGCACGTGCACTTCATCTCCCCGCAGCAGGCCTACGCCGCTCTCTCCAACGGCATCACGACGCTGTTCGGCGGTGGGACGGGCCCCACGGACGGTACGAACGGCACGACCTGCACGCCCGGTGTCTGGAACATCCACCGGATGCTGCAGGCCTGGGATGAGCTCCCCGTCAACGTCGGCATCCACGGCAAGGGCAACGGGTCGCATCCGCAGGCGCTCATCGAGCAGATCGAGGCGGGAGCGGGCGGGCTGAAGGTCCACGAGGACTGGGGCACGACGCCGGCCGCGCTCAGCCAGGCGCTGAGCGTCGCCGATGAGTACGACATCCAGGTGGCGGTGCACACCGACAGCCTGAACGAAGCAGGGTTCGTGGAACACACGATCTCGGCGATCGACGGCCGGACGATCCACACCTACCACACCGAGGGGGCTGGTGGCGGCCACGCCCCGGACATCATGAAGATGGCCGGGCAGAGCAACGTGCTGCCCTCCTCGACCAACCCCACGCTGCCGTACACCGTCAACTCGGTGGACGAGCTGCTGGACATGGTCATGGTGTGCCACCACCTGTCCTATGACAGCCCGGAGGACGTCGCCTTCGCCGACTCGCGGGTGCGGGCCGAGACGATCTCGGCGGAGACCGTCCTGCAGGACCTCGGCATCATCTCGATGTTCTCCTCGGACTCGCAGGCGATGGGGCGCATCGGCGAATCGGTCGCCCGTGCCTTCCAGACGGCGCACCACTGCAAGGACCAGAGAGGGAAGCTGCCGGAGGACTCGGAGGACAACGACAACTTCCGAGTGCTGCGCTACCTGGCCAAGCTGACGATCAATCCCGCCATCACCCACGGTCTCTCCGACCACATCGGATCGCTCGAGCCCGGCAAGATGGCCGACATCGTGCTGTGGCCGATCGACACGTTCGGCGCCAAGCCGAAGCTGGTGGTCAAGGGCGGCCTGATCAACTGGGCGCTGATGGGCGATCCCAACGCCTCTCTGCCGACCCCGCAGCCGGTGTACTTCCGGCCGATGTTCGGTGCCCTCGGTCAGACCCTGCACGCCACCCGTGCGACGTTCATGTCGAAGGCGTCGATCGCGAAGGGGGTTCCGGAACAGCTCGGGCTGAAGAGCCGCATCCTCCCCGTGTCGGGAACCCGTTCCATCGGCAAGGAGGACATGGTCCGCAACAACGCGACGCCGGTCATCGACGTGGACCCGGAGACCTACAAGGTGACCGTGGACGGTGAGCCGGCCCACATCGATCCGGCCGCGTCGCTGCCGCTGACCCAGTTGTTCTACCTGGCGTGACGGATTCCCCCGTGGCGATGGAGGATCCGACTGTCACCCGACTGCTGGTGAGTCTGCAGCTCAGCGACTCGGCGTTCCCGAGCGGGTTCTACACGATGTCCCACGGACTCGAGGGATTCCGGCAGGCTGAGCTGGTCGGCCCGGACGGGGTGGGCGACCTCCTCGAGGACCTGCTCGTGGCGTCCGTCGGACCGGGCGATGCGACGGCCCTCGCCCGCGCCCACGGCGCGGCCACGGCCGGGGACTGGGAGCGCGTCGCCGACATCGACCGCGTGCTGTACGCGTCCAAGCTCAACGGCGAACTCCGCCGCGCCAGCGTGCGCAGCGGCCGGCAGCTGGCCGACATCACCGCTGAGACGTTCGCGGGGACGCCGGGCGGCGAGGAGATCACGCGGTGGGCGATGAGGGTGAAGTCGCACGATGTGCCCGGTTGCCAGCCGGTGGTGACGGCGGTCTGCTATGCGGCGACGGGAGTACCCATCGCCGAGGCGGTGGCCTCGGACCTGTTCGCGTTCGCGAGTAGTTTCGCCGGCGCCTGCTTGCGGCTCAGGCTCACCGACCACCGGAGCACCCAGGTGTTGCTGCGGCGGATGCAGCCCGTGATCGCCACCGTCGTCGCGGACGCGCTCGTGCGCCCCCTCGCCGACATCGGGGGTTTCGCCCCGATGGGAGACATCATGTCGGCCGGTCACGAACGGGCGGAAGCCCGGCTGTTCACCAGCTGACACCCACAACGAAGGAAAGGCAGACGACTATGGCAGACAACGTCCTGAGGGTCGGCATCGGCGGGCCCGTGGGCTCCGGCAAGACTGCGCTCACCGAGGCACTCGTGCCCATTTTCATCGCGGCCGGCCGGACCCCTGCGGTCATCACGAACGACATCTACACGCAGGAGGACGCCCACCACGTGCGGCGTGAGCTGGCGGGCATCCTGGATCCGGATCGGGTGGTCGGGGTGGAGACGGGCGCGTGCCCGCACACGGCGGTACGCGACGACCCGACGATGAACCTCGCGGCGGGAGAGGAGATGCTCGAGCGCTTCCCGGACGTGGACACGCTGCTCTACGAGTCCGGCGGGGACAACCTGACGCTCACCTTCTCGCCGTCCCTCGCGGACGTGTTCGTCTTCGTCCTGGACACCTCGGAGGGGGAGAAGATGCCCCGGAAACGAGGGCCCGGGATAACCGAGAGCGACATCCTGGTCATCAACAAGATCGACATCGCCCAGTACGTCCGCACGGACCTCGGCGTGATGGAACGCGACGCCCACGCGGTCCGCTCCGGGAAGCCGGTCGTCCTGACGAACTCGCTGGACGGCACCGGCGTCGAGGAGCTGTTCGCGCAGATCATGGCCGCGTGGGCGGGCGCGGAACGCGAGCGCGTCGCGTGACCTCCTCCGCCCTCGACGAGGCGGTCGCGGACGACCCGTCCGTCCCCGTGGAGTTCCCCGGCGGTCCGCGGCTGCAGGCGGCGCACTTCGAGCCGTCGCGGGTCCCGGTCGAGGTGGCGCGCTACGGCACGCGGGCGCATTCGCTTCCCGTGGGCGCGCCCGGGAAGGTGGGCATCCTCGAGCTCGATTTCGCGGTGCGGGGGACGGATAGCGCCGCCCGCACCGAGGTGGTGCACCACTATCAGAAGTCCCCGCTGCAGATCATGCGTCCGCTCTACTACAACGAACACCGCCCGGACATGCCCTACGTGTACGTGATGACCGCGGGCGGCGGCATCCTGCACAACGACCGGCAGCGCATGGACCTCGCCTTCGGGCCCGGGACATCCGCGCACGTGACCACGCAGGCCCACACGAAGGTGTACCGGATGGAGTCCGGTTATGCGACCTCCCTCGTGAACCTCGTGATCGCGGACGGCGCCTACGTCGAGTACCTGCCCGACCCGGTGATCCCCTACATCGACGCGCGCTTCTACCAGCGCACCGCCGTGACCCTCGACCCCGGCGCGACCCTCGTGGCGGGGGAGACCGTGTACGCGGGGCGCCTCAGCCGCGGCGAACGCCATGCCTACTCGGCATACGCGGGGGACTTCGAGGTGCGGCGCCCGGACGGCTCCGTCGTGGCGGTGGACCGGATGCGACTGGTTCCCCGAGACGGACGTGCCGGGGGCCCGGCGGTCATGCACGGTCGGGACGTCATGTCGAGCCTCTACGTGTTCAGTCCCCTGGTGGGTGCCGCCGAGATCGCCGACGCCCTGCACCGGGCGGCGTCGGGCGTCATCACGGAGGGGAACGGGGCCGAACGGTTCGGCGTCAGCATCCTCCCCGGTGACGTGGGCGCCTGGCTGCGGTTCGTCGGCGACGACACGGTGCTGTCGGCGGCGCTGCACCGAGCGGCGACATCCGCCGTGCACGAACTCCTCACCGGGCGTCCGGCTCCGGTGATCCGCAAGTAGCGCTCATGATCCCCGGGAGATGACATGACCACCACGACACGTTCGTCGACCGGATGGCGCAGTTGGGCGCTGGGGCTCGTGCACGGCCCCTCGCAGATCTACTTCCAGCAGAACGTGGTCACGGGCCTGCTGGTCCTGGTGGCCTTCTTCATCGCGGACTGGCGGATGGGCGTGCTCGCCTTGATCGGTGCCCTCGGCGGTATCCTCGGCGGTCGTCTGGTGCGTTACCCCGACTCGAGTGTGGCCGCCGGGATGGTGTCCTTCTGCGGCACCCTGGTGGGTGCAGCGGTCTTCGCTGCACTGGGCGGCGACCACTGGTGGTCCTACGTGCTGGCTTTCGCCGGCGGCATCCTGACCGGGCCGGTCACCTGGCTCGTGGACGCGCTGTTCACCCGGACCGCGTTGAAGAAGTTCCAGCTGCCGTACACGACGGCGCCGTTCGTCATCGTCGCGACGATCATCGCCCTGTCGACCCTGCCCCTGGCGGTCGAGGCGGCGGCATCGGATCTGCCCGACGATCCTCTGCCGGCCTTCCTGCTCTCCCTGCTGACCAACGTCTCCCAGGTCGTGCTCGTCGACAACCCGTGGGCGGGTGCGGTCATCCTGCTCGGGCTGTTCATCGCGAGCTGGAAAGTAGGGCTCGCCGCACTGATGGGCAGCCTCGTCGGGTCACTGACGGCGATCGTCATGGGGGAGTCCTGGAGCGAGCTGGCGAACGGGCTGGCGAACTACTCCGGTGTCCTCACCGCCATCGCGCTGGCGGTGACGTTCCTGAAGAGCAGTGCCGGGTCATGGCTCTATTCCCTGCCCTGGATCGTCGTGACGGCGGTGGTCACCGTGCTGTTCCATCGGCTCGACCTCGACACCTACACGTGGCCTTACATCCTGACCACCTGGGTGGCCCTGATCGTGGCCTTCTATGCCAGCGGCCTGAAACGGCCATGAGCCGGGGGCACACGGGCTGCGCTGCGGAGCGGCCGGTGCGAGGATGATGCCCATGTCCGCGGATGCGGGAGGAGCACGGCACGAGCGCCTGCATGCGACCGGCGGGTCGGACGCGGTGCGCGCCGCGGTCGCGGCCCTCCGCCAGCGCGGGCAGCGTGTCACCACCCCTCGACGCGTCGTGCTCGAGGTGCTGGCCGGCCACCCGGACCACCTCACGGCGGACGAGGTGGCGGGGATGATCGAGGGTGGGGAGGTGCACCGTGCGACCGTCTACCGCACGCTCGAGATGCTCGCTGCCGCCGGCGTGGTCTCGCAGCGGCAGACGCCCGGGGGCGCGGCGCGCTACCACCTGGCGGCGACCGGCCAGGGGAGGGAGCATCTGCACGGGTACTGCCGCCGGTGCGGCGACGTCGTGGTGCTGCCGTCCGACGCGCTGACGGAGGTCGTCCCCCGCGTCCGTGCGGCCACGGGGTTCCGGCTGGATGTCGCACAGTCCACCCTGGTCGGGCTCTGCGCGCGCTGTGCGCCCCCGGCGAAGCCCGGCGGATGGCGTCCGGCCGGCTAGCTCCGGTAGCCGAGGACGCTCTGCCGATAGCTCGTCGGCGTCATCCCCACCCGTGCCGTGAACAGTGCCCGCATGTTCGCCAGACGGGAGAATCCGGCCAGCGACGCCACCTCGGCGAGTGGCCGGCTCGGGTCTTCGCTGATGAGGCGCATCGCCGTGGCCAGGCGGTGCTGCGCGATGATGCCGGCGACGCCTTCATCGCCGGAGACGCGGCGGTAGAGCTGGCGTCTGCTGAACGCGAGCTCGCGGGCGATAGCGTCCACATCGAAGTTGGGGTCGGAGTGATGGTCGGCGATGAGCGTCCACACGCGATGATCGACCTCGTCGCCCTCGGCGGCGCGGATCACCGCCGGTCGCTGCTCCCGGAGGATGCCCCGCACGGTCGCGACCACGACGTCCTCGGCGGGAGCCGCCGACTCGCCGGTCGCGTCGGAGGGGGGCACGGAGAAGAGCACCCGGATGATCGCCCGCGACGCGCGCACCAGCACGGTGTCCTCCAGTGCGATGGCCGCGGGGGTGCCGGAGTGCGGCGGCAGCAGGCGGTCCGGCACGGCAGCGGCGAGAAGTGCCCCTGGCGTCTTGGACAGTGCCGCAGCGGGCGTGTCCGCGCAGACGATGCGCGCCTCCGGCGAACCGTTCCGGGTCGCATGCACGAGCACCGTGTAGTGCCGATCCGTGATGTCGACGACCGGCGACGGGGGCTCGTCGCGGACGCCGTCCCGGTAGGCGGAGAACAGCAGGACGGCGCCGAGTCGCAGCCGCTGCATCCGCGGTTGCGGGTCGTCCTCCTCCTCCGGCGGGGTGCCCGGCTCCCGTTCCTGGGCGGATTCCACCATGTGCGCACTCCCTCGTCCTGGCGCCTACGACACAGGCGGTGCGGTGCCATCCGAAAGGTCCGTCCGTGCCCGATGAGAACTTGATACTGACCCCGACGCGGCGATTCCCGGAGGGGTTGACAGGACCGGAACACGGATCCGTGACGCGTTCTCCGCGCCTCTGGCGGGGTGTGCCCCTCGGGGTTACATTTGCCGCATTGCGACCACGTCGCAGGACGGCCGGAGGAGGGAGTGGGTCCGATGCACGTGCCCGATGGATTCCTGGATCTGCCCACCTCGATCGCCACGGGGGCCGTGGCTGTCGCGGGCATCGCGGTGGCGCTTCCCCGCGCTCGCCGCGAGGCACTCGACGACCGCAAGGCACCGATGGTCGGCATCGTCGCCACGGTCATCTTCGCCGCTCAGATAATCAATTTCCCCGTCGGCGTCGGGACGAGTGGTCACCTCATGGGCGGGGCGCTCGCCGCCGTCCTGGTGGGACCCGCGACCGGCGTGCTCTGCCTCGCCGTCGTGCTGATCGTGCAGGCGCTGCTCTTCGCCGACGGCGGCATCACCGCCCTCGGCACCAACGTCACGCTCATGGCCCTCGTCACAGTGGTGGTCGGATGGTGGGTGTTCCGGGGATTCATGCTCATCCTGCCGGGCCGGCGCTGGTCGGTGCCGATCGCAGCGGCTGCGGGCGCCCTGGTGTCGGTACCCGCCGCAGCCGCCGTCTTCGCCGGACTCTTCATCGTGGGCGGGACCGTGGCGGTCCCGGCCGGAGCCGTGTTCGCGGCGATGCTCTCCTGGCACGCCGTGATCGGTGTGGGTGAGGCCGTCATCACCGCGCTCATCGTCTCGGCCGTCATGGCGACGCGACCGGACCTCGTCTACGGTGCCCGGTTCCAGCGGGCGGTGCGTCGCACGGCCCGCGCCCGAGGGGAGGTACCCGCATGACATCACGCCGCGCCGTGCCGGAGCGCGGTCCGCACCGGCGCATCTCGACCAGGGTGTTCACCGCCTGCGCGCTCGGCTTCGCCCTCCTCGTGGCCTGCGGCCTCAGCATCTGGGCGTCCAGTCAGCCGGACGGGCTCGAGTTCGTGGCCGAGTCGCTGGGGTTCCTTTCCGCAGCGGAAGACGGGGCGCTCAGCGCGGCTCCACTCGCCGACTACGGCGTCGCCGCGATCGAACAGCCGTGGGTGTCCGTCGCCGTGGCGGGGGCGATCGGATGCGCGGTCACGTTCGGGGTGTCCTGGGTGATCGGTCGGGTCGTCCGCTCCCGCGCGGATCGGACGTGACATGGTCCCGGAGCGGACGGACCCAGAGGGCGGGCAGACCTGGCTGCACCGGCTGACGCCCCGCACGAAACTGATCGTGCTGATCGCGGCCGCCGTCGTGATCGTCGCGACGCCCCGCGAGTGGGTGCCGGTGTTCGCCGGGTACGCGCTCGTGCTGCTTTGCCTGCTGGCCGCCGTCCGCGTGCCGCTCCGGCTGCTCGGGCGCCGCCTCAGCATCGAGATCCCGTTCGTCGTGTTCGCCATCCTGATGCCGTTCGTCGCAACCGGGCCGCGGGTGGACGTCGGCGGGATCGCGCTCTCGGTGCAAGGGCTGTGGGGTGCGTGGGCTCTGCTCGCCAAGGCGACGCTGGCTCTGCTGGCGGCCATCGTGTTCACGGCGACGACGGAGCCGCGTCGCATCGTCGCGGCGCTCGAGTCGCTCCGGATGCCGGCGCAGCTCACCGCGATCATCGGGTTCATGCTGCGCTACCTGGACGTGATCGGGGAGGAGTCGGCACGGATGCGGATCGCGCGCGAATCCCGGGGCTTCGGCACCCGTGGCCTGCGGGACTGGCGCACCCTGGCGCAGGGGGTCGGCGCGCTGTTCGTGCGTGCCCATGCCCGGGGTGAGCGCGTGCACCTCGCGATGCTCGCCCGTGGCCACAGCGAGGGCTCCGCCTGATGGGGGCGGTGCCGGCCGCGAGCGTGCGGTTCGACGATCTCCGCTTCACCTACCCCTCCGGTCGCTCGGCGGCCCCGGTCGTCCTCGACGGCGTGAGCTTCGCCGTCGAGCCCGGCGAGCGGGTGGCGGTGCTGGGCCCGAACGGCGCGGGCAAGACCACCCTCATGCTGCACCTGAACGGCACCCTCCGACCGGCATCGGGGACGGTGTCCATCGGCGGTGTCCCCGTTTCCGCAGGCAACGTGCGCGCCATCCGCCGGCGGGTGGGGCTCGTGTTCCAGGATCCCGACGACCAGCTCTTCATGCCGACGGTGGGGGAGGACGTGGCGTTCGGCCCGGCGAACTACGGCCTCCGCGGCGGAGAGCTCGACGAACGGGTGGGCGCGGCCCTCGCACAGGTCGGCCTGGGCGGCGCGGAGCACCGGTACCCGCAGCGGCTGTCGCTCGGCGAACGCCGACGCGCGGCGATCGCCACCATCCTCGCGATGGACGTCGAGGTCGTCGTGCTGGACGAACCCACCTCGAATCTCGACCCGTCCGCGCGCAGGGAGCTCTCCGCGACGCTCTCCGGGCTGGCCGCCACCGTGCTGGTCGTCACGCACGACCTGCCCTTCGCCCTGGAGGTGTGTCCGCGCGCGCTCATCCTCGACGGCGGGCGCATCGTCGCCGACGGTCCGACCCGGGAGCTCCTGGCCGACGCCGGGCTCATGGCCTCGCACGGACTGGAACTGCCCTGGGGGTTCGATCCGCGTACCGCGCCGGATCCGGCACGATCCGGGCGGAGCGGGGCGGGGGAAGAACCTGGCGGGCGCGTATCCTGACCACCTCGGGAGGGAGACGTCGTTGCCCACAGCGCTCATCACCGGTGCCGGCTCCGGCCTGGGTGCCGAGTACGCCCGTCAACTGGCCAGCCGCGGTGCCGACCTCATCCTCGTGGGCCGTGACCCGGCCGCGCTCGAACAGGTGGCCGGCCCGCTCCGCGCCCGCGTCGACGTGGAGGTGCTGCGAGCCGACCTCGTCGACCCGCGGGAACGCGCGCGCGTCGAGGCCCGGCTCGCGGACGAGGAGCACCCGGTCGACCTGCTGGTCAACAACGCGGGCTTCGGGTTACCGCTGGCCTTCGAGACCAACGACATCGAGGACGAGGCGCGGCACCTCGCGCTGCACGTCGAGGTGCCGATGCGGCTGACCCATGCGGCGCTCGGCCCGATGCTGGCGCGCGGACGCGGCCGCATCCTCAACGTCGCCTCCGTCGCGGCGTTCATGCCGCGTTCGACATACGGCGCCTGCAAGCAGTGGCTGGTGTCGTTCAGCCGGTGGGCGAATGCCGTCTACCGTCCCCGCGGGGTGACGGTCACGGCGGTCTGCCCCGGCTACACGCACACGGACTTCCACGCACGCCTCGGCCTTCCGCCCGGGCAGGAGGGCGTGCCCGGCTGGATGTGGCTGGAGGCGCGGGACGTGGTCCGGCTGTCGCTGCGGGACGTCGCCCGGGGTTCGGCGGTCTCCGTGCCGACCGTCCGCTACCGCATCCTCACGACGCTCGTGCGGGTGCTGCCGGATCGCCTGTCCGCCCGCCTCGGCATGACCGGCCGCTGACCCCAGCCCTCGCCCCCCAGCCCCCGCGGCCCCGCGGCGTCCGCACGACCGGGTGACGACGCGCCGGTGAGACGGCGGATGCGAGCGGCGCGCCGCCGCGCGCCCGTGCGCACGCCGTCTCCTCCCCAGGCGTCGGGGCGACGGGGCTGTCCACCGGGGCGAGGGGGGACCCGCGGCGCGGCGGGGAGGGGCGGATCGTGGCGGGATGGAGGAGCTCGGCGCGGTCCTTGGGCGGATGGGCGGGATCGCCCGCACGTCCGAGCTGCGGGGCGCCGGGGTGTCCGAGGGGGCGATCGCCGACGCGGTCGCCGACGGCGTGCTGGTCAGGGTGCGGCGCGGCACGTACGCCTCCGCGGAGACCCCCGCCCTCCTCAGGCACGCGCTCGCGCACGGCGGCGCACTCTGCTGCGCGTCGGCCGCGGCGCACCACGGGCTGTGGGTGCTCGAGCCCGAGGCGGCGCTGCATGTGTGGCTGGGACCGAACGGCCGCGCGCACGCGGCGGACGGGTGCCGCCCGCGCGTGCACCGCGACGAGGGGCGACACCCGCGCGGGATCGTCGCCCCACGCGTCGCGGTCCGCCAGATGCTCGACTGCCTCGGGGCGGAGGCGTTCTTCTGCGCGCTCGAGTCCGGGATGCGACACCGCATCCTCGGCGCGGCCGACGTCGCCTGGCTGCGCGAGCACGTCCCGCGTACCCGCCGCTGGCTCGTCGACCTCGCCCGGAAGGATGCGGACAGCGGCCTGGAATCCCTCATCCGCCTCCGTCTGCATCTGCTCGGCATCGAGGTGCGCACCCAGGTGCGCATCGGCGGAGTGGGCGTGGTGGACTTCGTCGTCGGCGACAGGTTGATCCTGGAGGCGGACGGGTCCACACACGGCGGGGACCACCGGCACCGCGACCTCGTGCGCGACGCCGTCGCGACGGTCCTGGGCTTCGTCACACTGCGCTATGACTACGCCCTCATCGTGCACGACTGGCCGTTGGTCGAGGACGCGATCCTGTCCGCCCTGGGGCGCGGCCTGCACCGCTCCAGCGGCATCCCCCACCGTCCGTTCTGAGCAGGGATGGTGTCCGCCCGCGTCCCGGGCAGGGTGGCGTCCGCACGAGCATCGGCGGGACGGCGGCGCGGCGCGGCCGCACTCTCGGCGCGTCGCGCGCCGGTCGTGCGGACACCGAGCGGCCGAGGGGCCCGGCGGAGCCCGGGGCCAGGGGAGGGGGTCAGGCGAAGCGGCCGAGGCGGATGCCGGCGAAGGCGAGCGCGGCGATCGTCTCGCCGTCGTGGATCCGCCCGTCCGAGACCATCGCCAGCGCCTCGGCGAAGGGGACCCAGGCCATCTCGTCGATGCCCTCCTCGCGCTGGGTGGCCGACGCATCCGCGCCCGAGGTGAGGCCCCGCGCCAGGAAGACGTGCTCGGGCGCCTCAGCGATGCCGTTCAGCGCGTTCATCGTGCCGAGCGGCGTCCACTCGGTGGCCGTCAGCCCGGTCTCCTCCCGCAGCTCGCGCTGCGCCGCGAGGAGCGGGTCCTCGCCGTCGGACCCGCCGGCCGGCACCTCCCAGGAGGGCCCCGTCGTGTACCGGTCCACCGCCACGAGGCAGACGCGGTCCTCCGCATCGAGGGCCACGACGAAGACGGCCGGATGCGTCATCCGCACGACGCCGTAGATGCCCTCCCCGTGCGGCCCCCGCACGGCGTCCTCCCGCACCTGGATCCACCGGTTCTCGTACACGGTGCGAGAGCCCCGGGTGTGCCACGTCATGCGATCAGCCTACGAGGGCGGACCGGACGGTCATCCCGGAACCGATACTCTGGGAGGATGACGCACACGGGAAACCCCTTCGGACAGGTTCTCGTCGCGCTCGTCACCCCGATGACGGCCGACGGTGAGGTCGATTGGCCCGCCGTCGAGAAGCACATCGACGACGTCATCACCGCCGGCGCCGACGGGATCGTCGTCACCGGCACGACGGGGGAGACCTCCACCCTCACCGACCCGGAGAAGCTCCGGCTCGTCGAGGTCGGCAAGGACGTCGCCGCGGGCCGCGCCAAGATCATCACCGGTGGCGGCTCGAACGAGACCGCGCACGCCATCGAGCTCTACAAGGCCAGTGAGCGCGCCGGTGCAGACGGCATCATGATCGTCACCCCGTACTACAACAAGCCCACCCAGGCCGGCATCCTGACGCACTTCCGGCTCGTCGCCGACGCGACGGACCTGCCCGTCATCCTGTACGACATCCCGGGCCGTACCGGAGTGCCGATCAAGTACGAAACGATCCTGCGTCTCGCCAAGCACCCGAACATCCTCGCCATCAAGGACGCCAAGGGTGATTTCAGCGAGGTCAGCCGGGTGCTGAATCAGACCGACCTCATGTACTTCTCCGGCGACGACGCCAACGTGCTCCCGCATCTCGCGATCGGGGCCACCGGGCTCATCGGGGTGACCGCGAACATCGCCGCGGCTCCCTACCGCGCGATCGTGGACGCCGTGAACCGGGGCGACCTCGCCGCGGCGACGGCGGAGCACAAGCGCCTGGAGCCGCTCGTGCGCGCCGTCATGACGCACGTGCCCGGCACCGTCTCGGCGAAGTACATCCTGCACGGACTGGGCCGCATCTCCAGCCCGCGCGTGCGCCTGCCCCTCGTCGGACCCGAGGAATGGGAGGCCGCCCTCATCGAGGACGAGCTCGACCTCGTGACCGACGTGCCCGGCGCCGACTTCTCCAACTTCCGCCCCGACCGCAACGCGGCCGCGGGCGGGGCCCTGCCGAAGGTGCACGGCACGACACGCTGACAACAGCTCGCCACGAGGCGAGCCGAAGAGCCCGCATCCCGCGGGCGGCCGCCGGAAGGCGGTGAGAACGGACGCGGCGCCCCGCCGCATCCGGAAAGGCACGCTATGGCAACGACCGTATACGACCCGCCCGCACTCGCCCCCGGAACCCTCCGCGTCTACCCTCTGGGCGGACTCGGCGAGGTCGGGCGCAACATGACCGTCTTCGAGTACGAGGGCAAGCTCCTCATCGTCGACTGCGGTGTGCTGTTCCCCGAGGAGCACCAGCCCGGGGTCGATCTGATCCTGCCGGACTTCACCCCCATCCGCGGGCGCCTGAACGACATCGTCGGCATCGTCCTCACCCACGGGCACGAGGACCACATCGGCGCGGTGCCGTACCTGCTGAAGCTGAAGAACGACATCCCCCTGATCGGTTCCGGCCTCACCCTCGCGCTCCTCGAGGCGAAGCTCAAGGAGCACCGGGTCAAGTCCTACACCATGACGGTGAAGGAAGGGCAGCACGAGAAGGTCGGGCCGTTCGACCTCGAGTTCGTCGCGGTGAACCACTCCATCCCCGACGCACTCGCCGTCTCCATCAAGACCCCCGCCGGCAACGTCCTCGTGACCGGTGACTTCAAGATGGACCAGCTGCCCCTCGACGGCCGGCTCACCGATCTGCGCGCGTTCGGCCGCCTCGGCGAGGAGGGTGTGGACCTCTTCCTCGTCGACTCCACCAACGCCGACGTCCCCGGCTTCACGCCCCTCGAACGCTCGATCGGACCGGTCCTCGACCAGGTGATCGCCAAGGCCCCCCGTCGCGTCATCGTCGCGAGCTTCTCCAGCCACGTGCACCGTGTCCAGCAGGTCATCGACGCGGCCGCCGCCAACGGTCGCCGGGTCGCGTTCCTCGGACGCAGCATGGTGCGCAACATGACGATCGCGGAGAACCTCGGCTACCTCACGGTGCCGGACGGCGTCCTCATCGACTACAAGAAGGCACGGGACATCCCCGACGACCGGATCGTCTACATGTCGACCGGATCGCAGGGAGAGCCGATGGCGGTGCTTTCCCGGATGGCGAACCTGGACCACGAGATCGAGCCCGGCCCCGGTGACACGGTCATCCTCGC
The DNA here is from genome assembly GCF_008727755.1 of Microbacterium caowuchunii. Taxonomy (NCBI): domain Bacteria; kingdom Bacillati; phylum Actinomycetota; class Actinomycetes; order Micrococcales; family Microbacteriaceae; genus Microbacterium; species Microbacterium caowuchunii. Next base: position 2,121,118 of record NZ_CP044231.1, on the reverse strand, counting down.
CTCGAGCCTCATCCCGGGCAACGAGAACGCGGTCTACCGGGTGATCGACGGGCTGACCAAGCTCGGCGCGAACGTCGTGCACAAGGGCAACGCCAAGGTGCACGTGTCCGGCCACGCCGCAGCGGGCGAACTGCTCTACTGCTACAACATCCTCAAGCCCAAGAACGTGCTGCCCGTGCACGGCGAATACCGGCACCTGATGGCCAACGCGAAGCTGGCCCAGGACACCGGCATCCCGGCGGAGCGCACCATCCTCGGGGAGAACGGCACCGTCATCGACCTGAAGGACGGGGTGGCGACGGTCGTCGGGCAGCTCGACATCGGGTTCGTCTACGTGGACGGGTCGACGGTCGGGGAGATCACGGACGCCGATCTGAAGGACCGCAGGATCCTCGGCGAGGAGGGCTTCATCTCGGTGATCGTCGTGGTGGATGCGACGACCGGGCGGATCATCACCGGTCCGGAGATCCACGCGCGCGGCTTCGCCGAGGCGGACAAGGTCTTCGACGACGTCAAGCCCAAGATCGCGGCGGCCCTGGCCGAGGCGGCCGGGTCGGGCGTGCGGGACAGCCACGCGCTCTCCCAGGTGGTCCGACGCACGATCGGACGCTGGGTCAACCAGCGCCTGCGTCGTCGTCCGATGATCGTGCCGCTGGTCATCGAGGCCTAGACGCCGCACCGCTAGGATCGCGCCATGTCCGCGAGTGAACGCATCAGACCCGCCGTCCAGGCGGATGGTGCGTTCCTCGCGGACATGGTCGTCGAGGCGGCGAACTGGCGCCCCGGCGCCGCCCGTCCCCGTCACGCCGTACTGTCTTCCGAGGAGTACGGGCGGTACGTGACCGGATGGCAGCGGCCCGGCGACGCGGGCGTCGTGGCGCTCGATGACCAGGGCGAACCGATCGGAGCCGCCTGGTACCGCCTGCTGCCGCGCACCGCACCCGGGTTCGGCTACATCGCCACCGGGGTGCCGGAGCTCATCATCGGCGTGCGCCCCGTCTGGCGTGCGCACGGCGTCGGTCGCGCGCTGCTGCGCCGCCTGGCGGAGGTGGCGCGGTCGGAGGGGTACGGGCGGCTGAGTCTCAGCGTGGAGCGGGAGAACCACGCCGTCACGCTCTACCGCTCGGAGGGGTTCGCCGTGACCACTCCCGCCGTCGGCCGCGACACGATGGTGAAGCGGCTGCGCTGAGGCTCTCCCGCGTGGCAACCCCGGTAGGTCGGAGCTCCCGCCTACCGTGGGATCATGGCCCGCAGTACCGCCTCGACGCGCAACGCCCCCGCGAAGGGATCCTCCTCCCGCGGGCGCAAACCCGCACCCGCCCCGAAGCGTTACGTGGGTGACGAGGAGAAGCCTCCCGTCGTCGTGCGGGCCTGGATGGGGATCGCGCACCTGACCGGCGGGCTGTTCCGCACCTTCGGGCCGGAGACGCTCGAGAAGGACCAGCGGCGCGACGGCTTCCCCTTCCTGCTGGTGCTTCTGGCCATCATCGGCGCGGTCACGGAGTGGTTCCTGATCGGCACCGACGTCTCGGCGATCGTGAGCGCGTACAGCGTCGGCGGACTCGTCGGCCGGGTGTCGTTCGTGCTGCCGGTGCTGCTCATGCTGCTGGCGGGATGGCTGTTCCGGCATCCGTCCTCCGTGCACGACAACGGCCGGATCGGGATCGGATTCGCCCTCTTCATCCTGGCGATCGCGGGCTTCTGCCATGTCCTGGGCGGGCGGCCCCAGCCCAGCGGTGGCCTGCCCGCGCTGAGCGAGGCGGGCGGTCTGTTCGGCTGGATGGTGGGGGAGCCCCTCGCCCTGCTGATCACCCCGATCGGGGCCTACATCCTGCTGGCGCTGTTCGCCGTGCTGAGCGTGCTCATCCTGACCAAGACACCGCCGAACCGGATCGGACGCCGACTCGGCGACCTGTACGCCTGGATGTTCGGCGCGGAGCGCCCGGCCGAGGTCCCCGCCGGCGAACGTGCCGCGGACGAGGACGCGACCGAGACGATCCCCTGGTGGCGCCGGAACAAGACCGGCCGCGAGGAGGACCCCGACATGGGCGGGGACTCCGCGTCGCAGGACCTCACCGAGCTGCTGTTCACGCAGACCCGCGCCCAGGGCGGATTCGAGCAGGCGATCGAGCCCGTGGCTCCCGCGCCGCCGCTGCCGGCGCCCCCCTTGCCGTCCGCACCGGACGCGATGACCGAGGTCATCGACCCGTCCGTCATCGCCGCGGCCCGGCGCGCCGTCGCGGACGGACGCGCCGCCGGAGGCCTGCAGGACGACGGCGACACCGGTCCGCAGCCGGAACTGCCCGAGATCGACGGGTACGGAAGCAGCGGCGACCGGCTTCCCCCCTCGGCGCCCTACGCCCTGCCCTCGCTTGCGTCCCTGGTGCCCGGATCCGCCCCGAAGGAGCGCTCCGAGGCGAACGACGCGATCGTGCGGGCCGTCTCCGGCGTGTTCGAGCAGTTCGGCATCAACGCCCGGGTGACCGGTTTCTCCCGCGGCCCGACCGTCACCCAGTACGAGGTGGAGCTCGGCTCCGGCGTGAAGGTCGAGCGCATCACCGCGCTCACCAACAACATCGCCTACGCGGTGGCCTCCAACGAGGTGCGCATCCTCGCCCCGATCCCGGGCAAGAGCGCCATCGGCATCGAGATCCCGAACACGGATCGCGAGATCGTCACCCTCGGCGACATCCTCCGCTCGCCGGTCGCGCAGAAGTCCACCCACCCCATGACCATCGGCGTCGGCAAGGACGTCGGCGGCGGTTTCGTCGTGGCGAACCTCGCGAAGATGCCCCACCTGCTCGTGGCGGGATCCACCGGGTCCGGTAAGTCGAGCTTCGTGAACTCGATGATCACCAGCCTGCTGATGCGGGCGAAGCCCTCCGAAGTGCGGATGGTGCTCATCGACCCGAAGCGCGTCGAGCTCACCAACTACGCGGGCGTCCCGCACCTGATCACCCCCATCATCACGAACCCCAAGAAGGCCGCCGAGGCGCTGCAGTGGGTCGTGAAGGAGATGGACATGCGGTACGACGACCTGGCGTCGTTCGGCTTCCGCCACATCGACGACTTCAATACGGCCGTCGTCGCCGGAACGATCCAGCTCCCGCCGGGGTCCGAGCGGGTCCTCAAGCCCTACCCGTACCTGCTGGTGGTCGTGGACGAGCTCGCCGACCTGATGATGGTCGCTCCGCGCGACGTCGAGGACTCCATCGTGCGCATCACGCAGCTGGCGCGCGCGAGCGGCATCCACCTGGTGCTGGCCACGCAGCGGCCGAGCGTCGACGTCGTCACCGGCCTCATCAAGGCGAACGTGCCCTCCCGGCTGGCCTTCGCCGTGACGAGCGTCACCGACTCCCGGGTCATCCTCGACCAGCCCGGCGCGGACCGTCTGATCGGTCAGGGCGACGGCCTGTTCCTGCCCATGGGGGCGTCCAAGGCCGTGCGCGTCCAGGGGGCGTGGGTGAGCGAGGCGGAGATCGAGAAGGTCGTGCAGCACGTGACCCGGCAGGCGCGTCCGGAGTACCGCTCCGACGTGCAGGCGGTCGCCGAGAAGAAGGAGGTCGACGCCGACATCGGAGACGACCTCGAACTGCTGCTGGCCGCCGCCGAACTCGTCGTGTCGACACAGTTCGGGTCCACCTCGATGCTGCAGCGGAAGCTCCGGGTGGGTTTCGCGAAGGCCGGGCGCCTGATGGACCTGCTGGAGTCGCGCGAGATCGTCGGTCCGTCCGAGGGCTCCAAGGCCCGCGACGTGCTCGTCACGGCCGAGCAGCTGCCCGGTGTGATGGCACGCCTGCGGGGCGAGGACGAGCCGGCGCCCCAGGCGGACCCGTACGGTCCGGACGCGGTCTCGTCCCAGTTCGACGGGCTCGAAGTCGTCGAAGCCGAGGACGGGTCCGAGGACGCCTGGGGACTCACCGGACGCGACTGACCCCGCAGGGTCGCTAGGCTCGGATCGTGACGGTTCCCCGGCAGCTCCCCAACGCCATCACGATCGTGCGCATCCTGTGCGCACCGGTCTTCCTCTGGATGCTCCTCGCGGACGGCGGGGCGGACGGCGCCCTGCGGTGGGGGGCGGCGGCGCTGTTCATCGTGGCGATCGCGACCGACGGCATCGACGGTCACATCGCCCGGCGCAACGACATCGTCACGGACCTCGGCAAGCTCCTGGACCCGATCGCCGACAAGGTCCTCACCGGATGCGCGTTCGTCGGCCTGTCGATCCTCGCCGAGCTGCCCTGGTGGGTGACCGCGATCGTGCTGGTGAGGGAACTCGGCATCACGGTCTACCGGCTCATGGTGGTCAGTGACCACGTCCTCGCGGCGGCGTGGATGGGAAAGCTCAAGACCGTCGCGCAGGCGGTGGCGCTCTCCCTCGCACTGCTGCCGCTCGCCTCGCTCGTGGGCGATTGGATCGGCTGGGTCAACACGGTCACGATGTGGATCGCCGTCATCCTGACGATCGCCAGCGGCATCGACTACGTGGTCAGCGAGGTACGCGGACGGCGCACGCGCGCGAAGGGTGCCCCGCATGGAGCGTGATCCGCACAGCGGATCCGAGGTCGACGAATCGACCTCGATCGTCGCGGGCCGTGACACGGACGCGCAGCGGGTGCTCGCGCGCCTCGGCGAACTGCGGTGGACCATCGCCGTGGCCGAGTCGCTGACCGGCGGGATGCTGTGCAGCGAACTCGCCGCGGTTCCCGGTGCATCCGCGCACCTGCGCGGCGGCGTCGTGGCCTACGCCACCGACATCAAGCAGCGCCTCCTCGGCGTGGACGGCACGGTCCTCGAGATGGACGGCCCTGTGCAGCCCAAGGTCGCACGCCAGATGGCCGAGGGGGTGCGGGAAGCCCTCGCTCCCCGCGGCGGTCGGGTGGACGTCGGCGTGTCCACGACGGGCATCGCCGGGCCCGCCTCTCCCGACGGGCAACCGGTGGGCACGGTGTACGTGGGGGTCTCCACACCGCTCGGCACCCGCGTCGAGCTGCTGCAGCTGTCCGGGAACCGGGATGACATCCGCAGCGAGACGGTGCGCCGGGCGCTGCGGATGGTGCTGGAAGCCCTGTGACCTCGGGAACAAACCTCGTTTCGGAACGGTTACATTCGGTGATTCTCACCCGTTCTCCAGCGGCCGGGATTAGATTGACAGCGCACGTGGTTTCACCGTTACCCGCTCCGGGTACCGGGGGAGAGGCTAGAGGAGGGTTTCCGACATGATCCTGGTTCGTCACGAGATCGGCGAAGTCCTCCGCGACCTCCGCCAGCAGAAGGGCCGTACCCTCCGACAGGTCGCCAGCCGCGCGAGCGTCGCTCTCGGTTACCTGAGCGAGGTCGAACGCGGTCAGAAGGAGGCCTCGAGCGAGATCCTCGCCTCGGTGGCCGAAGCTCTGGACGTGCCCATCTCCACCATCATGCGCGAAGTGTCCGATCGGCTGTCGGTCCTCGAAGGCATCACCTCGTTCCCGGACGTCGTCCCCGACGAGCTCGTCGCGATGGCGACGCCCGAGCTCTCCCTGCGCTGAATGCGGCGCAGCGAGTTCGACCGCGCGGTCCGGGACGAGTTCGGGGCTCAGGGCGCGTACCTGGTCTCCGACCTGCACCTGTCCACCATGGCGGATCGCACCGCATCGGCCGCGCTGGACGCGGGCGAACCGGCCAGGGATGTGTGGCTCGCGCTCTGCACGGAGATGGACGTGCCGCTCGCCCGGCGCCACGGCGTCGGACGCATGGAGCCGCGCCGCTCCTGACGGCGTGTCGTCGAAGATCCGTTCGAGCGGAGCGTAGGCTCCTGCACAGACGGTGTCGATGAGACGTTTGTCCACGCCGCGGCGGATCCGACCTCGATGTCGGAACCCCGTCCTAGCGTGGACAGCGTCGAACGACACCCCGCCTTGTCGCAGGATCCGCTCATCCGAGCGGGACGCGACAGCCTACAGGCGACGGATCACGAGCAGAAGGAGCACGCCCATGCCATCACCCGCCGACCGCGAAAAGGCCCTCGAATCGGCCCTCGCCCAGATCGACCGGCAGTTCGGGAAGGGCTCGGTCATGCGGCTGGGCAGCGACGATCGCGCACCGGTCGAAGTCATCCCCACCGGCTCCATCGCCCTGGATGTGGCCCTCGGCATCGGCGGTCTCCCGCGCGGGCGCATCGTCGAGATCTACGGCCCGGAATCCTCGGGTAAGACGACGTTGACTCTGCACGCGATCGCGAACGCCCAGCGCGCCGGAGGCATCGCCGCCTTCATCGACGCGGAGCACGCGCTCGACCCCGACTACGCGATGAAGCTGGGCGTCGACATCGACCAGCTGCTGGTGTCCCAGCCCGACACCGGTGAGCAGGCCCTCGAGATCGCCGACATGCTCGTGCGCTCGGGATCCATCGATCTGATCGTCATCGACTCCGTGGCAGCCCTCGTGCCGAAGGCCGAGATCGAGGGCGACATGGGCGACTCGCACGTGGGGCTCCAGGCCCGCCTGATGTCGCAGGCGCTGCGAAAGCTCACCGGTGGGCTGAACCAGACGAACACCACCATGATCTTCATCAACCAGCTGCGCGAGAAGATCGGCGTGTTCTTCGGGTCCCCCGAGACGACGGCCGGCGGTAAGGCACTGAAGTTCTACGCGTCCGTGCGTCTGGACATCCGTCGCATCGAGACGTTGAAGGACGGTACGGACGCCGTGGGCAACCGCACCCGCGTCAAGGTCGTGAAGAACAAGATGGCCCCGCCGTTCAAGCAGGCGGAGTTCGACATCCTCTACGGCGTCGGCATCTCCCGTGAGGGCAGCCTCATCGACTTCGGCGTGGAGCACACCATCGTCAAGAAGTCCGGCGCCTGGTACACCTACGAGGGCGAGCAGCTGGGCCAGGGCAAGGAGAACGCCCGCAACTTCCTGCTGAAGAACCCGGACATCGCCGCGGACATCGAGCAGAAGATCAAGGTGAAGCTGGGCATCGGGCAGCCCCGCGGCGAGGCCGAGGCGGCTCCCGCCGTCGATGAGCTCGCCAAGAAGCGTCCGGCCTGATCATGCGCACCGGAGACGGGGGCGGGCCGGACCGGCTCGCCCCCGTGACCCCGCTGTTCGGGCCCCGCGGAGGGGCGGCCGTCCCGGCGGATGCGGAGCCGGTGGAGGAGCCGCTCGCCGAGCAGTGGCATCCCACCTGGCGAAGCGATCCCGCCCCCGGGCCAGGACGTCTTCCCGACGGGCTGCCCACGCGGACCTCGCGCGCGCGCCCGGTCTTCTTCACCGTCGACGACGCGGAGGATGTGGACGACGCGGGTGACGAGCACGCGGGTGACGAGCACGGGGGTGACGAGCACGGTGTCGATGCCGCGAGCACGCCGGATCTCGACGGAGCCGAGCGGATGCTGTTACGCAAACTCACCGCCCGGCAGCTCTCCGTGTCGGAGGCCAGGTCCCTCCTGCGGACGCAGGAGCTCGCATCGGACGCGGTCGAGCAGCTCATCGCGGTCTTCCTCGACCGTGGTTATCTCGACGACGGTCGGCTCGCGGAGCAACTCGTGCACGCGGGCAGCGAACGTAAGGGCCAGGGCCGCCGCGCCATCGCCCAGACCCTCTCCGCCCGCGGGGTCCCACGGGACGTCGCGGACGCGGCGCTGGCCGTCCTCCCCGATGACGATGCCGATCGTGCCCTGGAGTTCGCCCGGACGAAGGCGCGCCAGCTCCGGCATCTCGACGAGACCACGGCGCTGCGCCGGCTCATGGGACAGCTGTCCCGTCGCGGCTACCCGGGTTCGGTGGCGTCCGCGGCAGCCCGAACCGCGCTGAGCGAGAACTCTTCCGGCGGGGGCGTCCGCTTCAGCTGAAGCGGGTCCGCCCTCCCACCGGCGCGTCGTTACCCGCGCAGGGCGAACAGGTCGGTCACCAGGCCGAAGAGTTCCGACTGCGTCTCGGCCGAGACGGGCGAGTCCGGATCGGAGGCGAGGACGACGACCGTCAGCACCCTGCCATCGGTGTGCTGCGCCCGCCACGACCCGGCGAGGACGCCCGGGGATGAGCCGCCCTTGAAGGCGATCCCGGTCCAGGTGCCCGCGTCCAGGGGGAGTCCCGGGTTCTCGGTGAGTACCGCCGCGACGTTCGAGTCGGCCGTGGCACGCTCGGCGAGGGCCTCGTGCGCGTGGGCGACGTCCCGGGCGGTCGCGAACCACTCGAGACCCTGGCCCCACCGGGGCGTGTCGTCGGCATCCGCGACGTCGACCCGGAAAGGCCGGTCCGCCAGTTCCGCGAGCACGTCACGACGTGCCTGCTCGTCGCCCCCGGCCCAGGCGGCGACGAGTTCCGCGTGGCCGCCCCAGAGCAGCGCGAAGAACTCGCGAGTTGTCGGGAACGGGCGCAGCGCGGCGGGGTCGTGGTGGCCCATGGCGGCGACCGCGTCCTCCACGGCATCGCGCCCGACCGCACCGATGAGCAGATCGGTGGCCGTGTTGTCGCTGATGGCGATCATCTTCCGGGCGGCTTCGGCCACCGTGACGGTCGTCCCCGGCGGGGCGTCCTGCAGCTCTCCGGACGGGAGGCTGCGCACGTCGTCGGTCACGGTGAGGGCCTCCTCCCAGGTCAGCCGGCCCGCCGCAACGGCGTCCGCGACCGCTCCCAGCACGTAGAGCTTGAACACCGAGCCGAGGGGCGCGGACGTGTCCGGTTCGTGCTCGATGAGCGGGCGGCCGTCCTCGAGCACGAGTGCCCTGACCTCCCCCGGCAGCGTCTGCAGCCGTTCCGCCACCTCGTCGACGGTGCCCGCGCTCTCGCGGGGCGGAGCCGCCGGGGCGAGCAGCAGCCCGGTGATGCGGTCCTCGGCGTCCACGACGACCGACATGTCGAACGGCTCGCCCCGGCGCCCCTCGACCGTGATGACCGCCTCGCGCTCCGCTCCGCGATACGCGGTCGCGACGAGTGGCCGAGCAGGACGGATCCGGGTGTTGATGAGTTCCGTCACCTCGTCCGCGCTGACCTCGGCGCGGAAGTCCGGATGCATACGCCCTTCCCACTGCTGGACGGTGGAATCCGCGTCGGCGTTCATGACCTCGAGCACCCAGCCCGCCATCCGCCCCGCCGCCGTGTCGGGCAGGGCGACCTCGCTCGGAGGTGCCGCGGGGGAGACGGACGACGCGCAGCCGGTCAGTACCAACAGAGCGGCCGTCACGACGACCGAGACCACCACGCGCATGTGCCCGCACCCTCTTCCCGGCGACAACCCACGGAACGCCTCCTCCCGACGCTACCCATGCGCACCCGCCGGCGGCCTCCACCCGGAGAGGGAGATGGGGCACTCATCCTCCCGCTTCCCCTATGCTCGCAATCGTGACCCGCACACGCCGCGCACATCGTCGTCGCTGGCCGTTCGTCATCGGGGGAATCGTGGTCGCGGTGGGGATCCTCGCCGTGGTGGCCATCCCCCTCGCGAGCGCCCAGCTGCTGCTGACGCCGCACCACAGCCTCACGACCGCAGCCGGAAGCGTGCAGTCCGTGGGCGAGGGGGAGATCACCCTGTCCCGCACGGATGCCGGGGCACGCGCGGGCACCTATGGTCTCACCTGGTCCACCGACGACGGCCCGAGCGGTGAGGCCGTCGTCGGCCCCGTGCTGCGCTCGGACGAGACCTCCATCACCCGAGTGTTCGCACCCACGGACGGTACGCCGCCGGTGGGGGCGAAGGTCTCGCTCAACCCGAACATGTGGACGGGGGACCCCGCCACGGCGCTCGGCCTGGAGTTCGAAGACGTCGAGGTGGCCGGTGAACTCGGCGCGATGCCCGCGTGGTTCGTCCCCGGCGACGGCGACACCTGGGTGCTGTTCGTGCACGGCATCGACGGATTGCGTCAGAGCGGGCTGCGGCCCCTGACGACGATCGCCGAGAAGAAGCTGCCCACCCTGCTCATCACCTACCGCAACGACGTGGGAGCGCCGCCCAGCCCGAACGGTCTGTTCAGCCTCGGTGAGCGCGAGTGGCGCGACCTCGAGGCCGCCGCAGACTTCGCCCTCGCCCAAGGTGCGGAGAAGTTCGTGCTCTACGGCGACTCCATGGGCGGCAGCATCGTCACGCGGTTCATGCACGAGTCACCGCACGCGGAGCGGGTGGTCGGCATGGTCCTGGACGCACCCGTCCTGGACTGGTCCGCGGTCATCGCCGGACAGGCCGACCGTCTGCACCTCGGGTGGTTCACGCCGCTCGTACAGGCGGTGGTGCAGTGGCGCGGAGACCTGTCCCTGTCCACCCTCGACGAGCTCGACCAGACCGAGGTCTTCGACCGTATGCCGGTGCTGCTCTTCCAAGGACTGGCCGATCCGCTCGTCCCGCACGTCGACAGTGAGGGCTTCGCGCGTTCGTTGCCGGATGCGCAGTACGTGCCGGTCCCCGGCGCGGGGCACATCCAGAGCTGGAACGTGGACCCGGAGGGCTACGCGCAGCACCTCGCGACATTCCTGGCCCCCTTCGCGCCGTCCGCGGCACCCTGATCGATCCCGCGCATCCCCGGGCGGAACGTAGAATGAGCGTCATCATGACTGCCCCCTTCAGTGCGCCGACCCTGATCGCCCCGTCCCGTGCGGCGGTCTCCGAGAGCGGCGACGCACGCACCTACGAGGTGCGCACCTTCGGCTGCCAGATGAACGTGCACGACTCCGAGCGGCTGTCCGGATCCCTGGAGAGCGCCGGGTACGTGCGCGCCGAGGACGGCACCGAGGCCGATGTCATCGTCATCAACACCTGTGCCGTGCGCGACAACGCCGCGGGCAAGCTGTACGGCACCCTCGGTCACCTCAAGTCCCGTAAGGACGCCCACGCGGGGATGCAGATCGCGGTGGGCGGCTGCCTCGCGCAGATGGACAAGGACACCGTCCTGGACAAAGCCCCCTGGGTGGACGTCGTGTTCGGCACGCACAACATGGGGTCGTTGCCGAGCCTGCTCGAACGCGCCCGCCACAACGGCGAGGCGGAACTCGAGATCCTCGAATCGCTCGACGTGTTCCCCTCCACCCTGCCCACCAAGCGCGACAGCATCTACAGCGGCTGGGTGTCGATCTCGGTCGGCTGCAACAACACCTGCACCTTCTGCATCGTGCCGAGCCTGCGCGGCAAGGAGAAGGACCGCCGTCCCGGCGACATCCTGAGCGAGATCCGCCTGCTCGTGGACGACGGCGCACTCGAGGTGACCCTGCTCGGCCAGAACGTCAACTCCTACGGGGTCGAGTTCGGCGACCGCCAGGCGTTCGGGAAGCTCCTGCGCGCAGCAGGCGAGATCGAAGGTCTGGAGCGCATCCGCTTCACCAGTCCGCACCCGGCGGCCTTCACCGACGACGTCATCGATGCGATGGCGGAGACCCCTGCCGTCATGCCGCAGCTGCACATGCCCCTGCAGTCGGGCAGCGACCGGATCCTGAAGGCCATGCGGCGGTCGTACCGTTCGGAGAAGTTCCTCGGCATCCTCGACCGCGTCCGCGACCGCATCCCGCACGCGGCGATCTCGACCGACATCATCGTGGGCTTCCCCGGTGAGACGGAGGAGGACTTCCAGGAGACGCTGCGGGTCGTGGAACAGGCGAGGTTCGCCAGCGCGTTCACGTTCCAGTACTCGATCCGGGAGGGCACACCGGCGGCCACCATGCCGGACCAGGTGCCCAAGGCCGTCGTCCAGGAGCGCTACGAGCGTCTCGTCGCCCTCCAGGAGCGGATCTCGCTCGAGGAGAACCAGAAGCAGCTCGGCCGGGAGGTCGAGGTGCTCGTGTCCACCGGGGAGGGCAAGAAGGATGCCGCCACGCACCGGCTGACCGGACGCGCCGAGGACAACCGCCTGGTCCACTTCGAGCTGCCGGCCGGATCCGAGAAGCCGCGTCCCGGCGACATCGTCACCGTCCGGATCACGCACGCCGCCCCCTTCCACCTGCTCGCGGATGCGCCCGACGGAGCGCCGCTGCGGGTGCGGCGCACGCGCTCGGGCGACGCCTGGGATCGGGCACAGGCCGCGTCCTGCGGCGTGCCGGCCGACCCGGGTGCACCGCGCGCGGTCTCCCTCGGGCTTCCCGCACTGCGCCCGGAGGCGTGAACGCCATGCCTCGGCTGTGGGTGCTGGCCGGGGCCACGGGCACGGGCAAGACCGCGCTGTCGCTCTCGCTCGCCGAGCACCTGGTCGCGACCTGCGTTCCCGCGGAGATCGTGAACGCCGATGCGATGCAGCTCTACCGGGGCATGGACATCGGTACGGCCAAGCTTCCGGAGTCCGAGCGTCGAGGGATCCCGCACCATCTCTTCGACGTGCTGGACGTCACCGACGAGGCCGCGGTCGCGCGCTATCAGGACGTCGCGCGCGAGACCGTCCGGGCGATCCATTCCCGCGGCGCGGATGCCATCCTGGTGGGCGGCTCCGGGCTGTACGTCTCGAGCGTCGTCTACGACTTCCGTTTCCCCCCGCACGATCACGCGCTGCGCGCCGCACTGGAGGCGGAACTCGAGACCCAGGGTCCCGGTGCCCTGTTCGCCCGGCTCCAGGAGGCGGATCCGGCGACGGCCGCGCGCATCGACGCGCAGAACGGCCGGCGCATCGTCCGTGCGCTGGAGATCCTCGCGCAGGGGAAGCAGACCTACGGTGCGGCGCTGCCGGACCGACCGCGCCACTGGCATCCGGACACGCGTCTGGTCGGCGTGCACGTGGACCGTGCCGAGCTGGTCGCCAGACTCGACGACCGGGTGGTCGGGATGTGGGCCGGAGGGCTGCTGGAGGAGGTCCGCGCGCTCCGCGAACGCGGTCTCGATCAGGGCGTCACCGCGCGCAGGGCGATCGGGTACGCCCAGGCCGTGGCGCAACTGGACGGGGAGCTCAGCGAGGCCGACGCCGTCGCGCAGACCCAGGCGCTCACCCGACGGTACGCGCGGCGTCAGGTGTCCTGGTTCAAGAGGTACGAGGGCGTGCGCTGGGTCGCGCCGGACGTGGCCCCCGCGGAGTTGACCGGCACCGCCCGGTGAGCGTCCGCATCCGCCCCTTCGCGGAGACGGACACCGAGGATGTCGTGGCGCTGTGGCAGGACGCGGGCCTCACCCGGTTGATCGCGGACTGAGCGCTGTTCCGCGATGCCTAGACTGGGGGGATGTCGCAGACCGTTCCGTTCACGAAAGGACACGGCACGGGCAACGACTTCGTCATCGTGCCCGACCCGGAGGGAGCCCTCCAGCTGTCCCCCGAGCAGGTGGCCGCTCTCTGCGATCGGCGCTTCGGCATCGGGGGCGACGGCATGCTGCGGGTGGTCCGCTCCCGGGCGATCCCGGAGGGACGGGATGCCGCCGCATCCGGCGCCGAGTGGTTCATGGACTACCGCAATGCCGACGGCAGCATCGCGGAGATGTGCGGCAACGGCACACGCGTGTTCGCGCGCTACCTCGTGGAGACCGGCCTCGCCGACATCGACGCCGGACTCCTCATCGGCACGCGTGCGGGGGTGAAGACGCTCACCCGCAGCGACAACGGGTTCGAGGTCGACCTGGGTCCCTGGCGGATCGAGCCCGGGGACGTGCTCGTGCGTGCGCAGGGCCTGCAGGTGCCGCGGCCGGGAGTCGCGATCGACGTCGGGAACCCGCACGTCGTCGTGGCGCTGTCCTCCGAGGCGGAGCTGGAAGGACTGGGCCTCGCGTCCCGCCCCCTGCTCGAGCCCGAACCGCGCGACGGCGCCAACGTGGAGTTCGTCGTGCCCGGCGATCCGCTCGTGCAGGGCGGTGTGGGTGCGATCCGGATGCGGGTGTTCGAACGCGGTGTGGGGGAGACCCTGAGCTGCGGGACCGGCGTCGCCGCGGCCGCACTGGCGGTGCGCCACTGGGCGGGGACCGCCGCCCCCGACGACTGGACCGTGGACGTGCCGGGCGGCACGCTCGGGGTCCGCATGCGCGAGGGAAGGGTCCTGCTGTCGGGGCCGGCGACCCTGGTGTTCCACGGTGAGGTCGCGCTGGCCTGACGCCGCTCAGGCGGTGCGGCGCGACCGGCGCAGCACCGAGCGCGCGGCTCCGGCGAGACCGGCGACCAGCAGTACCGCGCAGGCCGTCACGACGACCGCGAATCCGCCCACCGGACCGCTCTCCTGCGCGAGCGCGCCGGCGACGGCGGATCCCGCTCCGATGCCGATCACGACGCTGCTCGCGGCGAGGGTCATGAGGTACCCCGCCCGGCCGGCCTCGGCGACCGTGCCCAGGACGCCGTAGATCGTGAGCAGGAGGGGTCCCTGGAACGCCCCGGCGAGGAATGCGGCGACCACGACCCAGGGGATCGTCGGGGCGGACATCAGCAGGACGGCCCCCAGCGTCATCCCGCCCGCAGCGACCGCCCAGCGGGTCCAGGGGCCGACGCGGTCGGGGACGAGCACCATCGACACGGTCGTGAGCGTCGAGCCGACCGCCATGACGGCGTACAGCAGCGCCCCCGCATCCGGGATGCCCGCCGTCCGGGCGAAGGCGGTCAGCCCGGTCTGGGCGGCGCCGAAGAACACGCCCATGCACATCAGCCCCAGGAAGAGGGTGCCGATCAGAGCGAGGCGCCCGCCCCGCCGGTCGAGGGTCGTGCCGGAGGCGCCCCCAATGCGGGACGACGCGCGGCGGGGGACCAGGCGCTGGGTGCGGTGCACCGCGAACTGCGTGGCGAAGACGGTGACGAGGAGGGCCGTGAGCAGCATCGCCGCCTGAGGGGAGACGAACGCGGCGACGATACCGACCAGCGCCGGGCCGAAGATGTAGGCGATCTCGTCGATGACGCCCTCGAACGCGAACGCGGCGGGCAGGTCGTCCGGCGCGATGGCCAGCCACCGGGCGCGGGAGAGCGCGCCGACCTGGGGCAGGCTGAGTCCGGCGAAGCCCGCGAGTGCCACCGTCGTCGGTTCCGGCACGATGCCCGCTCCGGCGGTCAGCGCAGCCAGCAGCGCGACGTGGACCAGCACACCCGCCAGGAGCACCGGCCGCTGGCCGAACCGGTCCGCCAGCGTGCCCGAGGCGGGCGCGCCGACGGCTTCGCCCAGCGCCGCGGCCGCAGCGGCGAACCCGCCCACCGCGATGGATCCGGTCGCGGAGGTGGTCAGCGTGAGGATCGCCAGCGGCACCATCGACAGCGGCAGCCGCCCGAAGCCGGTGGCGAAGAGGTAGCTCCAGCCGGCCCGGCGGGGCAGGGCGCGGTACAGGGCGATGCCGCGGGGTGCGGTCTGCTGCGTGGCCATGACGGACTCCTTCGCCGCGTCCCCCACCCGGATCGCGGCCTCAGCCCGTCAAACGTTCGTGTTGCGAGATTAGCAGTCCGCGCCGGCGGTCCCGTGCTCCGTCAGGGCAGTTCGATGGGCGCGGTCTGCGGCGTGCCGTGGCGGCGGACCTTGAGCACCCGGAAGCCGCGGGCCGTCGCGGCGCGGTGCACGCTGTAGCCGTCCGGGAAGGTCGCGGCGAGCCATCGCTGCAGCGAATCGGACCCGAGGTTCCGGGCGACGACCAGCCAGGCGTCGGATCTCTCGTCGAGGCGCGGGATCCAGCGCTCCAGCATCCCGTGGAGCTCGTGCTTGCCCACTCGGATCGGCGGGTTCGACCGGATGGTGCGGAACATCACGTCGTCGGGAACATCGTCGGGAGTCACCGCGTTGACATTGTCGAGACCCAGCTTCTCCGCGTTGCGGCGGACGAGGTCCAGCGCACGCTGGTTCACGTCCACCGCCCACACCGTGGCGTGCGGCGACAGGGTCGCGAGCGTCAGCGAGATGGGGCCCCAGCCGCATCCGAGATCGAGGAAGTGGCCACCCGGCGGAGGGGGCGGCGTATTGGCCAGCAGCACGGCGGTACCGGCGTCCAGCCGGTCCGGGCTGAACACGCCGCCGGCGGTAACGACCTCGACATCGCGGCCGCCCAGCGTCACACGGATCGTGCGCAGGTTCTCGGGACTGGCGGGCGACGCGGTGAAGTAATGGTCACTCCCCATACCAAGAGCGTAGCGGTTCACGCTGAGGACGCGGGAAGCTAGAGTTAGCGGGCGCTTCGGCGCTGGGAAAGGAATACATGAGCGACACCCCCGACACGACCGACGACAACGCTGCCGACCCGGTCGACCGGGTACTGGCGCGCGCAGACGCCCGAGCACGGGTGCGCGGTGATCTGGGCTCCGCCCAGGCGCTGCAGGACGCGGCCACGGTGATCCACGCCGACAGCGACGGAGCGCAGTGGGACCGCGAGGAACGTGCGGCGCTGCGCCGTGTGGCGGGTCTGTCCACCGAGCTCCAGGACGTCACCGAGGTCGAGTACCGCCAGTTGCGGCTGGAGAACGTCGTCCTGGTGGGTGTGCACCCCCAGGGCGAGCAGGAGGATGCCGAGAACTCCCTCCGCGAGCTGGCCGCCCTCGCCGAGACGGCGGGCGCCGTCGTGCTCGACGGGGTCCTGCAGCGGCGTCCGCATCCGGACCCCGCCACCTACGTCGGCCGAGGGAAGGCCGAGGAACTGCGCGACATCGTCGCCGCCGTCGGAGCGGACACCGTCATCGCCGACACGGAGCTGGCGCCCAGCCAGCGGCGTGCTCTCGAGGACGTCGTGAAGGTGAAGGTGATCGACCGCACCACGGTGATCCTGGACATCTTCAGCCAGCACGCGAAGAGCCGGGAGGGCAAGGCCCAGGTCGAACTCGCCCAGCTCGAGTACCTCCTGCCGCGTCTACGCGGGTGGGGCGACTCGATGAGCCGGCAGGCCGGTGGCCAGGTGGGTGCGGGCGGCGCGGGTATGGGCTCGCGCGGACCCGGTGAGACGAAGATCGAGCTCGACCGGCGACGCATCCGCACCAAGATGGCCCAGCTGCGCCGCCAGATCAGGGACTTCGGTCCCGCCCGCGACGCCAAGCGCGCCGAACGCAAGCGCAACACGATCCCGGCCGTCGCCATCGCGGGTTACACGAACGCCGGCAAGTCGAGCCTGCTCAACCGGTTGACCCGCGCGGGCGTGCTCGTGGAGAACGCCCTGTTCGCGACGCTGGATGCCACCGTCCGCCGGTCGGTCACCTCCGACGGCAGGGTGTTCACGCTCACCGACACCGTCGGCTTCGTGCGCAATCTGCCCCATCAGCTCGTCGAGGCGTTCCGGTCCACGCTCGAGGAGGTCGGCGACGCCGACGTCATCGTCCACGTCGTGGACGCCTCGCACCCGGACCCGGCCGCGCAGCTGGCGACCGTGCGCGACGTGATCGGGGATGTGGGAGCGCGCGGGACCCGCGAGATCGTGGTGTTCAACAAGGCCGACCTGATCGACGCGGACACACGTCTCCTGCTCCGCGGACTGGAGCCGTCCGCGCTCTTCGTGTCCTCCCGTACCGGCGAGGGCATCGCGGAGCTGCGCCGTGTCGTGGAGGAGGCGCTGCCTCTTCCCGCGGTGGAACTGCACGCGCTCGTGCCGTACGACCGGGGAGATCTGGTCTCCGCCATCCACGAGAACGGCATGATCCTCGCGGAGCGACACGAGGAGGACGGCACGGCGATGCACGTGCGGGTCCCCGAGGTCCTCGCGGGACGTCTGGCGCCCTTCGTGCGCTGACGGGTCAGGCGCCGTCGAGGACCGGGGGGAGGACGAAGTACCGCTCCGTCCCGGTCCCCGCGGGCAGATCCGCCGCGGTGACCTCGGTGAACCCGTTCTCGCGGAGGAGCCGCTCCCACGGGGCGGACCCCGCCCGGGCGAACAGCGGGCGGATCGGCTCGCGCGAGACGACCACCGCGAGATCCCGGGAGGTGTGGGGGCCCATGTCGCCCTCGTTCACGATCTCGCGCCCGACCGGGCCCGTCACTACCCGCAGCATCCCGATGCTCAGCTCGAGCGGCGGCACGTCCGGCGTCTCGAAGCCGAACACCCGCCCGAGGAAGGCCAGCTCGCTCTCGAGAGCATGGATCGCCGTGTCACGACCCCGGAAACCGTGTCCTTCGCCCTCGTACAGCACGTAGGAGTGCGGCACGCCCCGGGTGCGCAGGGCATCGCGGATGGCCTCCGCCTGGGCCGGCGGGACGACGCGGTCCTCCGCCCCCTGCAGGATCAGCAGGGGGACCCGGAAGCCCTCCGGCCGGCTCAGCGGGGATCGGTCGATGTAGATCTGCTCCGCCTCGGGCAGCGGGCCGATGAGGCCGTCCAGGTACCGAGCCTCGAAGTCGTGCGTGTCGGCGGCGAGGGCACGCGCGTCGCCCACGCCGTAGCGCGAGATCCCCGCCGAGAAGACGTCGCTGCCGACGAGTGCGGCCAGGACCGTCCACCCGCCGGCGGAGCCGCCCTCGATCGCGAGGCGGGCGGGATCGGCCAGACCGGCGGTGGCGAGGCCCGAGGCGGATGCCACCACGTCGTCGACCTCCACCACGCCCCACTGGCCCCGGAGACGCTCCCGGTAGGCGCGACCGTAACCGGTGGAGCCGCCGTAGTTGACGTCGAGGACGCCGATGCCGCGGCTGGTGAAGTACGCGGCCTTCGCGGATGCGGAGGGGCCGACATGGCTCGTCGGTCCACCGTGCACCCACACGAGGTAGGGGGGCAGCTCGTCCTCTGGCGCGGTCACGTCGGGGTTGGTCGGGGGGTAGGCGAAGGCATGGACCTCACCGTGCGGGCCCGTCACCGTCACGGCGCGTGCCGTCGGCACCCATCCCGGCGGTGCGGCCGGCGCGGCGCCCGCGACCGCGTGGGCGGAAGCGGGGTCGTCCACGTCGATCTCCCAGACACCCAGCGTCGCCGACCGGCCGGCGGTGATGAGCAGCACCCGGGTGCCGGCGACGTCCTCCACGGAGGTGTAGGCCGTCGCATCCACGTCGAGCCGGCGCGCCGAGCCGTCGGCGGGGTCCAGCACGACCACCTCGTCCGCGCCGTCCGTGCGGACGGCAACGATGCGCCCGTCCGCGAGCGGCGCATACCAGCGCGTGCCCAGCACCCACAGTGCTCCGCCGGTGTCGGCATCGGCCGGGGCGAGGGGTTCGTCCGACGGCGGCGCGCCGAACCGGTGACGACGCAGGTTCCACCGTCCGGACCGATCGTCCGTGTACAGCACGGTGTCATCGTCCGACCAGGTCGGCTGGAGGGCAGCGCCGCTCCCGTCGGTGATCTCCGTCCAGGATGCCACCGCCCCGTCTTCGATGCCGCCCACCCGCAGGACGGTGCGGTCCCAGGGCATAGCGGGGTGGTCCCAGGCCACCCAGGCCAGCCGGGTCCCGTCCGGGGAGAGTGCGGGCTGGGCCAGGAAGTCGCTACCGCCGACCAGTTCCGTGGGCCCGGTGCCGTCCAGTGCGATCTCGACGATCGCGCGTTCCGCAGCCCGGCCGGAGGTGTGCTGCTCGCGGATCGCGAGCAGTCGCCCGTGCTGCCAGGAGAGCCCACCGTAGGCGGCACCGTCGACGGGTGGCGTGAGCGTGACCGGCTGCTCGCCGGGTCGCAGGCTGCGGACGCGCTGGTCCGCGCCGTCGACGAAGTACAGGACGCCATCGCCGGACACCGCCCAGGCCGCGCCCCCGTACTCGTGCACACGCGATCGCGCGCTCCACGGTGCGGGCAGGACGTCCTCGACACCGCCGCCGGGGAGCCGCCTGCGCACGGCGGTGCGCCCGGCCTCCTCCGGCACGCCCTGCGCCCACCAGATCTCGTCGCCGACGAATCGGGCGCCGTCGAAGCGCGCCGAGGCGGCCGTGACATCGGATGCGGTCAGGGGTGACGGCCAGGAGCCGAACGGCAGGGTGCTCTCCATGCCCCCACGCTACCCACCGACGCCCCGGCGGTCAGCGCTCACGCGCCCGAACGCAGCGGCTCCGCCGGGACCGGAGCGTCCGCGGGGGTGTCCGGGCCGGCACGCGGCGGCTGGACGAGCTCCGTGGCCCACCACACCGCCACCGCGACCAGTGCCACGGTCCAGAGGGTTCCCGCCGACAGCGGACGGGTGACGAACAGCACGGCCACCGCCACGACGACGATGCCCACGTGCAGCGAGGCCGCATGACGGGAGACGGCGGCGCCGAGGCGTCCGGTGCGGAGACCGCGTGCGGCCAGTCCCCGGCGGATCGACTCATTGGCTCCGGCCAGCGCGGTGCGGACGGACCGTGCAGTGCGTGAGGGGCCCTTGGCCCAGGCCAGGATGATGACGACCACCCCGATCATGCCGAGCAGCACTCCGGTGTCCTGCATCCGGCCGACCAGGTGCGCGTAGAGCGACGAGAGTGCCCCGGCGGGAAGCCCGAGGGACGGTGCGGCGCCGGGGACGAGGACGGCCCCGAGGGAGAACGCCGCCGCCAGGAGGAAGCCGCCGATCGCCAGGCCGATACCGGCTCCGCGCATCCCGATCCTCCGGTCGCGCGCCAGCAGCACGCCACCGGCGAACAGCGCGAGCGTGACCACGGGAAGCCACCATCCGATCGCGTCCGCCAGTGCGTACGCCGTGGACAGCAGCACCAGCGAGTCGGACTGGGCGACGACGATCGTGACGTCCACGGCGGGGATGGCGCCGGCGAAGGCGAAGCCGCCGACCACCAGCTGGGTCTTGACCTCTTCGATGATGGGGGCGAGCTGGATCCCGACCTCACCGGTCGCGCTCAACGTCACCGTTCCGGACGGATCCCCGGTGGCGGCCGCTGCGAGCGCCCGATGGCTCGCGACGAGGGCCGTGCGCCATGCCTGCGGGAACGCGTCGGATTGGACCGCGGTGGTGACTCCCGTGCCGATGAGGCTCTTCACGCCTTCCGCGGCGGGGGAGCGGAGCAGGGTGAGCGCCGCCTGTGCCCGTTCGGGCAGGCCGAGCGTGGCGATCCCGTCGAACAGATCGCCGGTGAGCTGCTCCACGTCGACGGCGTCGACGATCGCGGCCGAGGCGGTCTCGATCACGAAGCGCTGGATCTCGGGGTCGTCCGCCATCGGGCCGAAGGTCGCGAGGAAGGACTCCTCGTCGACCAGTTCCGCCCGCGCCCAGCCGCCGACCGTGGCGACCGGAACGAGGATCGTCGCCAGCACGAGACAGAGCGCGGACAGCACCGCCCGCCAGGCCCCGGCTCGGCGCCGGTCCGGCACGCGGGCCCGCAGCTCGGCGTTCTCGCGCTCGAGCGTCGCCAGATGCTCCCGCAGTTCTTCGGCGTCATCGGTCGTCACCATGACGGCCCCCTTCCCCCGATGCGACAATATCGGCCGGAGGATCGGTCGTCGGTCTCAGATCGCCCGGAGCACCGCCACGACCTTGCCCAGAACCACGGCCTCGTCGCCCAGGATCGGCTCGAACGCCGAGTTGCGGGGGAGCAGCCAGGTGTGGCCGTCGCGACGGCGGAACGTCTTCACGGTCGCCTCGTCGTCGAGCATCGCGGCGACGATGTCGCCGTTGTCCGCCGTCGGCTGGGAGCGGACGACCACCCAGTCGCCATCGCAGATGGCCGCGTCGATCATGGATTCGCCGGAGACCTTGAGCATGAACAGATCGCCCTTGCCGACCAGCTGACGCGGCAGGGGGAAGATCTCCTCCACCTGCTGCTCAGCGGTGATGGGCACGCCCGCGGCGATCCGGCCCACGAGCGGGACCAGCGCGGCGTCGCCCACCGCGGGAGCGGTGTCGGCGGGGTTCTCCGCGGCCGTGCCGGGCAGGTCGATGAGCACCTCCATCGCGCGGGTCTTCCCGGGATCGCGGCGCAGGTATCCGCTCAGCTCCAGCTGGTTGAGCTGGTGCGTCACGGAGGAGAGCGACTTCAGGCCGACCGCATCCCCGATCTCGCGCATGCTGGGCGGGTACCCGTGCCGGGCGATCGACTGCTGGATCACCTCGAGGATGGCCAGCTGCTTGTCGCTGAGGCTCTTCCGTCGCCGCGTCTGCGGCCTCTCGCGTGCCGTCATGGTCACTCGCTCCGTCCCGGCGGCTCCGATTTCTTCGAATGTCGGAGGTTGGTGATGTGGTCGTCCTATCGAAACCGTATCCGGGTCGCACGTCCTGGGACGACACCTCTTGGGCGTGTCGTCTTCGAACGTGCCGCCCGGAACGGATCGCTTGACACCTCTGTCATTCGAATATAGCTTCGGAAGAGAGCTTCGCATCCGGCACTCCCGGCCGAGTGCCGGATGCGAATCTCTCCCCGTCGGAAGGAAGACGTCATGACCACGATCGAGTTCCACCCCGCCCGTCCGGTCGCCACGCGACTGCGGATGACGGCACGGGGTCGTCGCCTCCTCGCGGCGCTCGTGGCGATCCCGCTGGCGGCCGCCCTCGGGGCCGGCGTGCTCAGCGGCGGTGCCGCTCTGGCGTCCCGCGCCGACGGCTCGCCCGCAGGCACCTTCGAGACGGTCACCGTGCTGGCGGGGGAATCCCTCTGGACGATCGCGGAGCAGGTGGCGCCGTCCGCCGACCCGCGCGACGTCGTCGATGAGATCGTGCGGCTGAACGCGCTGGACGGTGCGACCGTGTGGGCCGGACAGCGGATCGCGGTCCCTGCCCTCGCCGCCGGCTGAGCACGCGGCAGCGGCGGAATCCGCAGCGAGCGCCCGGTCCGGAGCCCGCGTCGGCGCCGGGCGCCGCCGTACGATGGGACGTGTGAGCCTGAGCTTCGAAGACCTGCCGATCCGCGACGATCTCCGCGGGATGATCCCCTACGGTGCACCGCAGGCACCCCTGCCGGTGGCGTTGAACGTCAACGAGAACACGCATCCCGTCCCCGACGAGGTGGCCGGCGACATCCTCGATGCCATCGCACGGGCGCTCCGGGACATCAACCGCTATCCGGACCGTGAGTTCACGGCTCTGCGTGAATCCTTCGCCGCATATCTCGGTGAAGGGCTCCAGCGTGAGCAGATCTGGGCTGCGAACGGTTCGAACGAGGTCCTTCAGCACATCCTGCAGGCGTTCGGGGGGCCGGGGCGCACGGCCTTCGGCTTCGCCCCCACGTATTCCATGTACCCCCTGCTGACCCGGGCCACGGGCGCGGCCTGGGTCGCCGGCACCCGGGAGCCGGACCACTCCCTCTCCGCCGAGTCCGCCGCCGCTCAGGTGGCCGAGGCGGATCCGGACGTCACCTTCCTGTGCGCCCCGAACAACCCCACCGGCACGCCGCTGCCGCTGGAGGTCGTTACCGCGGTGTACGAGGCATCCCGCGGGATCGTCATCGTGGACGAGGCCTACCAGGAGTTCGCTCCCCGCGACTCCCCGTCGGCGGTGACCCTGCTGCCCGGGAGGGAGCGCCTGGTCGTCTCGCGCACGATGAGCAAGGCGTTCGCGTTCGCCGGTGCCCGGGTCGGATACCTGGCCGCGGATCCGGCCTTCATCGACGCCCTCCGGCTCGTCCGGCTGCCCTACCACCTGAGCGCGCTGACCCAGGCGGCCGCCACCGCGGCGCTCGCGCACGCGTCGACCATGCTGCGGATGGTCGACGACATCGTCGGGCAGCGGGACCGCATCTCGGCCACCCTGGAGGCGCTCGGCTACCGACCGTACGAATCGTGGTCGAACTTCGTGCTGTTCGGCGGGGTGGAGGATCCTTCGGAGACGTGGCGCCGGCTCTATTCGCGCGGCGTCCTCATCCGCGACGTCGGGATCCCGCACCACCTCCGGGTCACGGCCGGGACCGAGGCGGAGACCACCGCGTTCCTCGATGCGCTGGCGTCGATAGACTCGGAAGCATGAGCACGGAGTCCCGGACGCACCGCACAGCACAGCTGAACCGCGCCACCAGCGAGTCGTCCGTCGAGCTGTCCCTCGACCTGGACGGCACCGGTGTCAGCTCGATCGAGACCTCGGTCCCGTTCTTCGACCACATGCTCACCGCATTCGCGAAGCACTCGCTGACCGACCTCACGGTCCGGGCGACCGGCGACACCCACATCGACGCGCACCACACCGTGGAGGACGTCGCGATCGTGCTGGGCCAGGCGATCCGGCAGGCCCTCGGCGACAAGTCGGGGATCTCCCGGTACGGCGACGCCCTGGTTCCCCTCGACGAGGCCCTGGCGCAGGCGGTGGTGGACATCAGCGGTCGTCCGTACCTCGTGCACTCGGGGGAGCCGGCCGGTTTCGAGTTCCACCTGATCGGTGGGCACTTCACCGGCTCGCTCGTGCGTCACGTCTTCGAAGCGATCACGTTCCACGCCGGGCTGACCGTGCACGTCCGCGTGCTCGAGGGGCGCGACCCGCACCACATCGCGGAAGCGGAGTTCAAGGCGTTCGCCCGCGCATTCCGTCAGGCCAAGGCGCTCGATCCCCTCGTCCACGGCATCCCCAGCACGAAGGGGGCGCTGTGACCGCACGTCCCGTCGTCGCCGTGCTCGACTACGGCTCCGGGAACGTCCACTCCGCCGTCAAGGCCCTCGTCGCCGCAGGAGCGGACGCACGACTCACCGCCGACCGGCGGGAGGTGCTGGAGGCGGACGGCCTGCTCGTGCCCGGCGTCGGGGCGTTCCAGGCGGTGGCCGATGCGCTGCGTGCCCGCCGCGGCGACGAGCTCATCGATCGGCGGCTCGCCGGCGGACGACCCGTCCTGGGCATCTGCGTCGGGATGCAGATCATGTTCGAGCACGGGGTGGAACGCGGCGTCGACACGGAGGGCCTGGGGGAGTGGCCGGGGACCGTGACCGAGCTCGACGCGCCGGTCCTGCCGCACATGGGATGGAACACCGTGCGAGCCCCCGAGGGGTCGCGCCTGTTCGCCGGTATCGAGCAGGAGCGGTTCTACTTCGTGCACTCCTACGCGGCGCAGCACTGGACCCTCGAGACCCAGCGGCCGTTCCCGGAACCGCGCCTGACCTGGTGCGACTACGGCCGGCCCTTCCTGGCCGCCGTTGAGAACGGGCCGCTGTCGGCGACCCAGTTCCACCCGGAGAAGTCCGGGGCCGCCGGCATCCGGCTGTTGTCCAATTGGATCGGCACGCTGGGGGCCCAGTAGTGTCTAACCTCGTGTCGCACGCCGGGGACACGCCCCGAGCGAGAGCCCACGAGGAGCCATGAACGATTTCGCGTCAACCCCTGAACTGATCCTTCTGCCGGCGGTGGACGTCGCCGGTGGCAAGGCCGTCCGCCTCACCCAGGGAGAGGCCGGCAGCGAGACCAACTACGGCGACCCGGTCGACGCCGCCATGGAGTGGGCGCGCCAGGGCGCGGCCTGGATCCATCTCGTCGATCTGGACGCGGCGTTCGGCCGCGGTGACAACGCCGCCGTCATGCGCCGCGTCATCAAGCAGGTGAAGGGGGTGCAGGTCGAGCTCTCCGGCGGGATCCGCGACGACGCGAGCCTGGACGCCGCTCTGGAGTCGGGGGCTGCCCGGATCAACCTCGGCACGGCCGCTCTGGAGAACCCGGAGTGGGCGGCCGACGTGATCGGGCGGTACGGGGACGCCGTCGCCGTGGGACTGGACGTCCGCGGGACGACCCTGGCCGCCCGTGGCTGGACCCGGGACGGTGGCGACCTGTGGACCGTCATGGACCGCTTGGAGCACGCCGGATGCAGCCGCTACGTCGTCACCGACGTCACCAAGGACGGAACGCTCCGCGGCCCCAACATCGAACTGCTCCGTGAGGTGGCCGAGCGCACCCCGAAGCCCGTCGTCGCCTCCGGTGGGATCTCCAGCCTCGACGACATCGCGGCGCTGCGCGAGCTCGTCCCGGTGGGCGTCGAGGGCGCCATCGTCGGCAAGGCACTGTATGCGGGGGCCTTCACCCTCGCCGAGGCGCTGGATGTCGCCGGACACTGACCCGCACGCCTGCGACGCCCGCGGGGATTCGGCCGGCGTCCCGTGGGAGGGACGCCGTTTCGAAGCGAACCCGCACGCCGGTGACGACGGCTCGGCCGACCCGGCCCTCCTCGCCGCGCTGACGGCCTTCCACGACGGAACGGGCGACGCGGTCGCGGTGGTCGAGGCCTACCGCTCCGCCCGCCTGCTGATCCCCCTCCTCGCCGAGAAGGGGGACGAGGGGGTCGGTCCGACCGGGTTGGTCGTGGACAAGACGCAGGAGCTCTCGATCGTCACCGTGGCCGCGCCGGACGGCCGGAAGGTGCTGCCGGTGTTCACCTCGGTGGACGCGCTCCGCCGCTGGGACCCGTCGGCGCGACCCGTACCCGCCGACGGGAGGCGGACCGCGCTGGCGGCCGCGCACGACGAGACGGACCTGATCGTCATCGACCCCGTGTCGGATACGGAGTTCGTGCTGCGCCGGCCCGCGGTGTGGGCGATCGGGCAGGGGGAGTCCTGGGAGCCGAGCTTCCTGTCGCCCGAGGTCTTCCGTGGCCTTCAGGAGAGCATCGGCGGGGAACTGGCGGTGCTCGACCTCTCCGTCGAGGCCGGCGACCCCGAGGGGCGGCTGCGGGGACCGGAACTCGTCGTCCGGCTGCAACTGATCGACGGGCTGGATGCTGCCGAGCTGAACGCCGTCCTGGCGCGGCTCGCCGCGCGGTGGGCCGCGGACGACCGCATCGCGGTCCTGGTCGATTCGCTCACGGTCAAGCTCGTCCGCAGCAGGGACTGACCCGGCCCCGAGGGGCCGGGCCGGGTGGGCTCAGGTGACCGGGCCCGTCCACTTCTCGCCGGGGCCCTTGCCGATCTCGTCCGGGATGACGGAGGCCTCGCGGAACGCGAGCTGTACCGAGCGCAACCCGTCCCGCAGCGAGCGGGCGTGCATGTCGCTGATCTCGGGGGCCGCCGCGGTGATCAGCCCGGCGAGGGCGTTGATGAGCTTCCGCGCCTCGTCCAGGTCGGTCTGGCTCTCCGGATCGTCCGCGAGACCGGTCTTGACCGCGGCGGCGCTGAGCAGATGCACCGCCGTCGTGGTGATGACTTCGACGGCCGGCACATCGGCGATGTCCCGGGTCGCCGCGGTCGCGGCGCGCTCCTGTTCGGCCCACTGCTCCTCGCGGGAGGCCCGCTGGGCGTCGGCCGGGGGCTGGTCATCCTGAATCGAGTTCACGTTTCACTTTCTGCTAGACTTGGCGAGCACCGGAGCGTCTGCTCCGTTCGAAAGAGGATCACATCCCACCCGCGCTTGCCGTTCCAGGCTACCGGGTCATCGCACTCCACCTCCGCGAGGGGGTAGTCCGGGTGCGGGAAAGCCGGCGTCTGACGCGTCGTGCCGGGTGGCGTGATCTCCTTCCGCCCGAGATTCGAATCCGTATCTCGGTGGCACCCAACGACGTCAGAGGAGTTCCGCATCAGCGATCCCCGCACCAATGAGCGCATCCGCGTTCCCGAGGTCCGTCTTGTCGGCCCGAACGGCGAGCAGGTCGGTATCGTCCGCATCGAAGTAGCGATGCGTCTGGCTCAGGACGCGGACCTCGACCTGGTCGAGGTCGCTCCGAACTCACGCCCGCCCGTGGTCAAGATCATGGACTACGGCAAGTTCAAGTACGAGGCCGCGCAGAAGGCCAAAGAGGCCCGCCGCAACCAGGCGAACACGGTGCTCAAAGAGGTCCGGTTCCGCCTGAAGATCGAGCCGCACGACTACGAGACCAAGCGCAAGCGCGCCGAAGGGTTCTTGAAGGCCGGCGACAAGGTCAAGGCCATGATCCTGTTCCGTGGGCGCGAGCAGCAGCGTCCCGAGCTGGGCGTGCGTCTGCTCCGCAAGTTCGCGGAGGAGGTCTCGGAACTCGGGACGGTCGAGTCGAACCCGACGATCGACGGTCGCAACATGGTGATGGTGATCGCGCCGCACAAGAACAAGTCCGAGGCCAAGGCCGAACAGAACGCCGTTCGCACGGCGAACAGGGAAGCGGCTCGTTCCGCCCGTGCCGGGACGGACGATGAGTCCGCCGAGGCCGCTGAGGCCGCTGAGGCCACTGAGGCCGCTGAGGCCACCCCTGCAGAAACCGCCGAATAGGCTCCCCAGACTCCCGTTCCGGCGGGATACGCAACGAAGGAAGAGATCATGCCGAAGCAGAAGACCCACTCGGGTGCCAAGAAGCGCTTCAAGCTCACCGGTAGCGGCAAGCTGATGAAGCAGCAGGCCGGTATGCGCCACAACCTCGAGGGCAAGTCCAGCCGCCGCACTCGTCGCCTGAACCAGGAGCAGGTCCTGGCCCCGGGTGACGCCAAGGTCGCCATGAAGCTCCTCGGCCGCTGACGCGCCCGAACCACGTTAAGGAAAATTGAGAAATGGCTAGAGTCAAGCGGGCGGTAAACGCCCACAAGAAGCGTCGCGTCATCCTCGAGCGCGCCTCCGGTTACCGGGGTCAGCGTTCGCGCCTGTACCGCAAGGCGAAGGAGCAGGTCACCCACTCGCTCGTCTACGCGTACCGCGACCGTCGCAAGCGCAAGGGCGACTTCCGCCGCCTGTGGATCCAGCGCATCAACGCTGCGGCCCGTGCGAACGGCCTCACCTACAACCGCTTCATCCAGGGTCTGGGTCTCGCGGGTGTGCAGGTCGACCGCCGCATGCTGGCCGAGCTCGCCGTCAACGAGCCGGCGACCTTCGCGTCGCTGATCGCCACCGCGAAGGCGGCGCTGCCGGCCGACGTCAACGCGGCGAAGGTCTCGGCGTAACATCCGCCACACGACGAAGGGGCGTCCTCCATCGGGGGACGCCCCTTCGTCGTTCCCGGCACACCGCCGCCCCTAGACTGGGAGCGTGCTGGAGAATCCCCGGTCGCCGCGCGTGCGCGCCGTCGCCAAGCTTGCCAAGCGGAGCGCCCGTGAAGAGACCGGGCTGTTCCTGCTGGAGGGCCCCCAGGCGGTACGCGAGGCCATCTCGTGCCGCCCCGAGTCGATCGTCGACCTGTTCGCGACCCCGACGGCGATGGAGCGGCATCCCGACCTCCGCCAGGACGCCGAGACGGCGGGCCTGGAGGTCGAGTTCGCGACCGAACCGGTGATCGAGGCCATGGCCGACACGGTGACCCCGCAGGGCATCATCGCGGTGGCCCGCCAGTTCCCCGCGTCCCTGCGGAACATCCTCGCCGAGGGGCCGAAGCTCATCGCGATCTGCGAGGAGGTGCGCGACCCCGGGAACCTCGGCACCATCATCCGTGCCGCGGATGCCGCCGGTGCCGACGCCGTCGTCCTGACCGGGCGCACCGTCGACCCGTACAACCCGAAGGTCGTGCGCGCGACGACAGGATCGCTGTTCCACATCCCGATCTCGCGCGGGGGTGACCTCGAGGCTGCCGTGACCGCCATCCGCGCCGCCGGCCTGCGCGTGGTGGCCGCCGACGTGAAGGGGGCCGACCTGCTCGCCGCGCGGGCGGCGGGCGAGCTCGCACTGCCGACCGCCTGGTTGTTCGGGAACGAGGCGCGGGGGCTCGAGGACGGTGCGCTCGAACTGGCCGACGCTGCGCTCCGCCTGCCGATCTACGGCAGCGCGGAATCGCTGAACCTCGCCACCGCGGCAAGCGTCTGCCTTTACGAGTCCGCGTTCGCGCAGCGAAGCTGACGCCGCCCGTTCGCTGAGCGAACGTTAGGAGTCGGCCGGGGTTCCGTCAAGGCCACCGGGCTCGCGGAAGGCGCTTCCGTAGCCTGAGAGGATGACGCCCTCCGACCCTGCGCCTCCGACGTCCAACATCAGCGTCCGGCGCGGGGATCCGCTCGTGGTCATGACGGACGTGCAGAAGCACTACGGCGAATTCCAGGCCCTGACCGACATCGACCTCACCGTCAACCGCGGCGAGGTCGTCGTGGTCATCGGCCCCTCCGGAAGCGGCAAGTCGACCCTGTGTCGCACGATCAACCGCCTCGAGACGATCACGAGCGGCAGCATCACGATCGACGGGGAGAGGCTGCCCGAGGAGGGCAAGGCACTCGCCGCCCTGCGGGCGGACGTCGGGATGGTCTTCCAGTCCTTCAACCTGTTCGCCCACCTGACCGTCCTCGAGAACGTCACGCTCGGACCGATCAAGGTGCGGGGCAAGAAGAAGGCGGATGCGGAGCGCGAGGCGCTCGCGCTGCTGGAGCGGGTCGGCGTCGCGCACCAGGCGGACAAGCTGCCGGCGCAGTTGTCCGGCGGGCAGCAGCAGCGGGTCGCCATCGCGCGCGCCCTCGCCATGACGCCCAAGCTGATGCTCTTCGACGAGCCCACGAGCGCCCTGGACCCGGAGATGATCAACGAGGTCCTCGACGTCATGACGAAGCTCGCCGAGGACGGCATGACGATGATCGTCGTGACCCACGAGATGGGATTCGCCCGGCGGGCGGCCGACCGCGTCGTGTTCATGGCGGACGGCCTGATCGTCGAAGAGGCGACGCCGGAGGAGTTCTTCACCACACCGAAGAGCGACCGGGCACGCGACTTCCTGTCGAAGCTCATCACCCACTGACATCCACGGTCCCCCCGGCCCCGTCGACAGGAAGGACACGCAGCGGCCGCATCCGTCCCCGACAGGTCCCCCCACAGCAAGGAGAGAACCATGCGCACCTCACGAACCCTCACCGGCTTCGGTCTCGCCGCCGTCGCCGCCCTGGCCCTCACCGCCTGCAACAGCGGCTCACCGACCGACCCGGGCGCCGGCGCGACCGAGGGCACCGAGACCGAGGAGCTCTGGGAGGTCGCCACCGACGTCGACCTCGCGGACAGCCCCACCTACGAGCGGATGGTCGCCCGCGACGGTGTCGTGGTGGGCGTCAAGAACGACCAGCCCGGTCTGGGCTATCAGGACGCCGTGACCAACGAACGCACCGGGTTCGACGTCGACATCGCCCGGTGGATCGCCGCGTCGCTCGGCTTCGACGAGGACCAGATCGAGTTCCAGACGATCCCCTCCGCCAACCGCGAGCAGGCGATCGTGAACGGCGACATCGACTACTACGTGGGCACCTATTCGATCACCGACGCCCGTAAGCAGCAGATCGACTTCGCCGGCCCGTACTTCATCACGGGTCAGGGACTCCTCGTCGCGGCGGACGACGATTCGATCAACGGCCCCGAGGACCTGGCGGGGAAGGTCGTGTGCTCGGTCACCGGCTCGACGCCGTTGCAGCGGATCCGCGACGAGTACAGCCCCGGTGACACCGTCGAGAACGACACGTACTCCCAGTGCGTGGAGCAGCTCAAGCAGGGACAGGTCGACGCGATCACGACCGACGAGGCGATTCTCGCGGGGTACGTCGCGCTCGAGCCGGAGACGCTCAAGATCGCGGGCGAACCGTTCAGCGAGGAGCGCTACGGCGTCGGACTGCCCAAGGGCGACACCGTGCTGAAGGACTACATCAACGATCTGTTCACGGACGGCGGTGACGTCTGGACCGCGCTGTTCGAGACGTACCTGGCCCCGGCCGGGATCTCGGGCGAACAGCCCGCGGTCGAGGAGTGATCCGATGGGGGCGGCCGATGAGCCGCCCCCATCGCCATCCATGAGAGGGAAGGCGGGCGCGTGGGCGTCATCTCGGACAACCTCGACATCTGGTGGGACGGCCTACTCGGCACGCTCCTCCTGTTCTTCGGGGGCGGACTCATCGCGGTCGTGCTGGGCACGATCGTGGGCGCCATGCGCGTCTCACCGATCCCGATCGCGCGGGGGATCGGGACGCTCTACGTCAACACCATCCGCAACACCCCCCTGACGCTGGTCTTCTTCGCCTTCGCCTTCGCGCTCCCGCCCCTGTTCGGATTGCGCCTCACGGCGCCCATCCCGCTCGTGCTGGCGATCTGCGCGCTCGGCATCTACACGGCGACCTACGTCGCGGAGACCATCCGGTCCGGGATCAACACCGTGCCGGTCGGACAGGCCGAGGCTGCGCGCGCGATCGGGCTCACGTTCGGGCAGGTGATGTCGCTGGTCGTCATGCCCCAGGCGTTCCGCTCGGTGATCCCGCCCCTGATGAGCGTGCTCATCGCCCTGCTGAAGAACACCACGGTCGCCGCCGGATTCTCGGTGGTCAACCTCGGCTCCGTCCGCGCGTACCTGAGTGAGCGGGGCGAGAACCAGCTCCTGGTGATCATCTGGGTCGCCGTGATCTTCGTCGCGCTGGTCCTGCTGCTGTCGTGGTTGCAGCGCAGTCTCGAGAACCGATGGAGGGTGGCGCGATGAGCAGCGTCCTGTACGACGTCCCCGGGCCGCGGGCGATCGCCCGCAACCGCGTCCTCGGCGCGATCACGGTGCTCGTGGTGGTCGCGATCATCGGCTTCTTCGTCTGGCGCCTGTGGGCGACAGGTCAGTTCACCGCGCAGAAGTGGTCGGCGTTCACCTACACGAACGTCTGGATCCAGATCGGGGAGGCGGCGCTCAACACGCTCTCCGCGTTCGCTGTCGCTGCGGTCGGTGCGCTCGTGCTCGGGTTCGTCCTCGCGATCGGCCGGCTCTCCGACCACGCCTGGGTGCGCTGGCCCTTCACCGCCGTGATCGAGGTGCTGCGCGCCGTCCCCGTGCTGATCTTCATGTTCCTGCTCTACTACGGACTCCCGGCGGCGGGCATCCGGATGGAGCCGTACTGGGCCGTCGTCATCGCCCTGATCGCCTACAACGGCTCGGTGCTGGCCGAGGTGTTCCGCGCGGGCGTCGAATCGCTGCCGAACGGCCAGAAGGAAGCCGGCTACGCGATCGGACTGCGCAAGAGCGGCGTCATGCGGCTGATCCTGCTGCCCCAGGCGATTCGCGCCATGATGCCGGTGATCATCGCCCAGCTGGTGGTGACGTTGAAGGACACCGCGCTCGGTTACATCATCACCTACGAGGAACTGCTGTTCTACGCGCGGTTCATCGGCTCGCAGGCGACGCTCGGCTCGCCGATCGTCCCGGCGACGATCATCGTGGCGCTGATCTACATCGGCCTCTGCCTGATCCTCTCGCTCATCGCCACGCGGGTGGAGCGGCGTCTGCGCAGCTCGCCCCGCGGGGGCGTCGTGGCGGGGGCGAACCAGCCCACGCAGGAGGTCACGGACACCGAGCTGATCGTCACGCAGCGCGCGGGCAAGCGCGACGGCACCGCCGGCGGGCGCTGATCCGCGATCCCCGCTCGGTGCGGAAGCACCCCGCTCGCACCGGGCGTTCGGCCGGACGTCGGTAGACTCGATTCCCGTGTCCGACGCACCCGAGAACGAGATCACCCCCGAGGCGGTGAACGCCGCGGTCGACGCCGCACTCGAGGCGATCGCCGCCGCATCCGATTCCGCCGCACTGAAGGCCGCGCGAACCGCGCACACCGCGGAGGGCTCGCCCCTGGCGCGCCTCAACGCGAGCCTGCGCAGCGTGCCGAACGAGCGCAAAGCCGAGTTCGGCAAGCTCGTCGGACAGGCGCGCGGCCGCGTGACGCAGGCGCTCGCCGCCCGCGAGGAGGAGATCGTGGCGGCGGAGACCGCCGCACGTCTCGAGGCGGAACGCGTGGACATCACCGCGATCGCCTCGCGCACGCGCGTGGGCGCCCGGCACCCGCTCACCCTCCTGCAGGAGCAGATCGGCGACATCTTCGTCGGGATGGGGTGGGAGATCGCCGAGGGACCCGAGCTCGAGCACGAGTGGTACAACTTCGACGCGCTCAACTTCGACGTGGACCACCCCGCCCGCCAGATGCAGGACACCTTCTTCGTCGACCCGGTCGCCCGTCACCTCGTGATGCGCACCCACACCAGTCCCGTGCAGATGCGCTCGATGCTGGAGCGCGACCTGCCGATCTACGTCGTCTGCCCCGGCCGCGTGTACCGTACCGACGAGTTCGACGCGACGCACCTCCCGGTGTTCAGCCAGTTCGAAGGACTCGTCGTGGACAAGGGCATCACGATGGCCCATCTGAAGGGCACCCTCGACCACATCGCCCGGATGCTGTTCGGCCCGGAGGCGAAGACGCGTTTCCGCGCCAACTTCTTCCCCTTCACCGAGCCCAGCGCCGAGCTGGACCTGTGGCACCCGACCTTCAAGGGCGGTGCCCGCTGGATCGAGTGGGGCGGATGCGGGATGGTCAACCCGAACGTGCTGCGCGCCGCCGGGATCGACCCGGAGGAGTACTCCGGCTTCGCCTTCGGGATGGGGATCGAGCGGACCCTGATGTTCCGCAGCGACGTGCAGGACATGCGCGACATGGCCGAGGGCGATGTCCGCTTCAGCGAGCAGTTCGGGATGGTGGTGTGATGCGGGTTCCGCTTTCTTGGCTGCGTGAGTTCGTCGAGGTGCCGGCGGATGCGACGGCCGACGACGTCCTGGCCGCGCTCGTGCGGGTCGGCTTCGAAGAGGAGGACGTCCACCGCTTCGAGGTGACCGGCCCCGTGGTCGTCGGACAGGTCCTGTCCTTCGAGGAGGAGCCGCAGTCCAACGGCAAGACCATCCGCTGGTGTCAGGTGCAGGTCGCCCCGGAGGGCGAGACCGCCGCCGACGGCGGCGACGCCGTGCACGGGATCGTCTGCGGTGCCGGCAACTTCTTCCCCGGTGACAAGGTCGTCGTGACCCTGCCCGGCGCGGTGCTGCCCGGACCGTTCCCGATCGCGGCGCGCAAGACCTACGGACACGTCTCCGACGGCATGATCGCCTCCGCCAAGGAGCTGGGTCTCGGCAGCGAGCACTCCGGCATCCTGCGGCTCGTGGAGCTCGGCATCGACGCGCCGGTCGGCACCGACGCGATCGCGCTGCTCGGACTCGACGACGTGGCCGTCGAGATCAACGTCACGCCCGACCGGGGCTACGCGCTCTCCCTGCGCGGAGTGGCGCGCGAGTACTCGCACGCGACCGGCGTCCCGTTCCGGGACCCGGCCGAGCGCGAGGTGGATGAGCCCGGCAGCGGGTTCCCCCTCGCCGTCATCGACGAGGCCCCCATCCGCGGGCGCGCCGCCGTGACCGAGTTCGTCGTCCGCACGGTGCGGGGCGTGGACGCCTCCCGGCCCACCCCGCCCTGGATGATCACGCGGCTGACCCTGGCCGGCATCCGCCCGCTCGGGATCCTGATCGACATCACCAACTACGTGATGCTGGAACTCGGCAACCCCATCCACGGCTACGACCTCGACGCGCTGACCGGCGGCATCACGGTACGCCGGGCCGCGCCGGGCGAGAAGCTCACGACGCTCGACGGTCAGGAGCGCACCCTGCACGGGGAGGACCTCCTCATCACGGACGAGACCGGACCGATCGGCCTGGCCGGCGTCATGGGCGGCGCCACGACCGAGATGAGCGACACGACGACCAACGTGCTCGTCGAGGCCGCGATCTTCGACACCGTCTCCATCGCGCGCACCGCGCGGCGGCACAAGCTCCCCTCCGAAGCGTCCCGGCGGTTCGAGCGGGGCGTCGACCCGGCGATCCCGTACGTCGCGGCCCAGCGCGTGGTCGAGCTGATGGTCCAGTACGCGGGCGGCACGGCGGACACGCTGGGCGGCGCGCTCGGCACGGAGCTCGTGAGCGAGGCCATCCCGCTGCCGCGGCGCTTCGTGGCCGAGCTGATCGGGGTGGACTACGCCGACGAGCAGGTCGTCTCCGCGCTCGAGCTCATCGGGGCGGCGGTGCACGACACCGCCGACGGATGGTTCGTGCACCCGCCCACCTGGCGTCCGGATCTCACCGACAAGTGGACGCTCGCGGAGGAGGTCGCCCGCATCGAGGGGTACGACCGCATCCCGTCGGTGCTCCCGGTCGCGCCGTCCGGTCGCGGCTGGACCGCGGCCCAGCAGGCCCGGCGCCGCGTCTCCAACGCCCTGGCCGCCGCCGGGTACGTGGAGACGCCGTCCTTCCCCTTCACCACGGCCGAGCAGAACGACCTGCACTCCAGCGCGGACGGGTCGCCCGTGCCGAGCGTGAAGCTCGCGAACCCGCTGGACGGGCAGGCGCCCTTCCTCCGACGCTCGCTGATCCCCGGGCTGCTGCAGGTCGCCCATCGCAACGTCTCGCGGGGATTCACCGATCTGGCGCTGTTCGAGACCGGCGTGGTGTTCCTGCCCGAGCCGGGCGTCGCCTACGGCACGCCGTTCGTCCCGCCGCTCGCGGTGCGTCCGGATGCCGCGACGCTCGCGCAGCTGGATGCATCGATCCCGCCGCAGCGACGCCACGTGGCCCTGCTGGTCGTCGGGCACTCGGTGCCGAAGCAGCCCGGCCGGGCTGCCGAGGACGCCGGGCTGACCGAGATCCTCGACGCCGTGGCCGTCCTGGCGTCCGCCGCGGGGGTCACGATCGACGTCACCCAGGGGGAGCGCGCGGCGCTCCACCCGGGGCGCACCGGCGTGCTGTCCGTCGGCGGCGCACCCGTCGGCTACGTGGGCGAGCTGTTGCCCGCCGTCGCCGAGGCGGCGGACCTGCCGGGACGGGTGACGGTCGCCGAGCTCGACCTGGACCTCGTCGTGGGACTCGCCGGCGAACGGGTCGTCGCCCGCTCCCTGTCCGGATTCCCCGCCGCCACCCAGGACGTGTCGCTCGTCGTGGCGGCGACGGTCCCGGCGGCGGACGTCCGTGCGGCCCTCGCGGAGGGCGCGGGTGAACTGCTCGAGTCTCTGCGGCTGGTGGACGACTACCGCGGATCCGGAGTCCCGGAGGGCTCGAAGAGCCTCACGTTCGCCCTGCGTTTCCGCGGCGACCGCACACTGACGGCGGCCGAGGCAACCGATGCGAAGCTCGCCGGCGTCGCCCTGGCGGGCGAGCGTCTCGGCGCGCGGCTGCGGGACTGAGACGCGGAGATCGATTTGCGGATGCGGATGCGCGGGGGATATCGTTCCGGCATGTCTTCGGCCGCGTCGTGCTCGATGGCCCTCCCGGGCCTCGCAGGTGTGCGCCGACGCGGGGTCGGCCGCCGAATCTAGGCGACTCCGCACGCGCTGACTCGGTGTCTGCGGGCGTCGCCCACTCCTTCCGAGCGCACGTTGGCGCGCACCCCAAGACTTAAGGTGGAAGACATGACCTACACGGTCGCCGTTTCCGGCGCATCCGGCTACGCGGGCGGCGAGATGCTGCGCCTGCTCGCCGCGCACCCCGACATCGAGATCCGGACCGTGACGGCCAACTCGAACGCCGGTCAGCCGCTGATCGCGCACCAGCCGCACCTGCGTTCGCTCGCGCACCTCACACTGCAGCCGACGACCCCCGAGGTCCTCGCCGGGCACGACATCGTCGTGCTCGCGCTGCCGCACGGTCAGTCCGGGCAGTACACGGATGTGCTCGCGGACACGCCGCTGGTCATCGACGCGGGCGCCGACCACCGCCTGACGTCCCGGGACGCGTGGGACGGCTTCTACGGCGGCGAGTTCCACGACCCGTGGACCTACGGCGTGCCGGAGCTGCCGGTGGGCACGGGCAAGCAGCGCGAGCAGATCGTCGGTGCGACGCGGATCGCGGCGCCGGGATGCAACGCCTCCACCGTGAGCCTGAGCCTCGCGCCCGGCGTCGCCGCCGGCGTGATCGATCCGGGGGACATCGTCACGGTCCTGGCCGTCGGCCCGTCCGGCGCGGGCAAGAGCCTGAAGCCGCACCTGCTCGGCAGCGAGCTGATCGGCAGCGCGAACCCTTACGCCGTGGGCGGGTCGCATCGCCACATCCCGGAGATCCGGCAGGCCCTCGTCGGCGCCGGTGCGACCGGCGACGTGCGCATCTCCTTCACCCCGGTCATCGTGCCGATGGCCCGCGGCATCCTGGCCACGAGCAGCGCCCCGATCCGGCCGGGCGTCTCGGACGGCGAGATCCGCGCGGCATGGGAGACGGCGTACGCGGGGGAGACCTTCGTGCAGCTGCTCCCGGAGGGACAGTTCCCCCGCACGGCGGACGTCCTGGGGGCGAACACCGCGCTCATGGGCCTCGCCATCGACCGCGCCGCGAACCGGGTCGTCGTCGTCACCGCCGTCGACAATCTCGTCAAGGGGACCGCCGGCGCCGCCGTGCAGTCCATGAACATCGCGCTCGGTCTTCCCGAGGATCGCGCGCTCACCGTGAACGGAGTCGCACCGTGACCGTCACCGCCCCCGCAGGATTCGATGCGGCAGGCGTCGCCGTCGGGCTGAAATCGACGGGCAAGCCGGATGTCGCCCTCGTGGTCAACCGCGGCCCGTTGAAAGTCGGTGCCGCCGTGTTCACCTCGAACCGCGCGAAGGCCAACCCCATCATCTGGTCGCAGCAGGCGATCAAGGACGGCGTCGTCGAGGCGATCGTGCTCAACTCCGGGGGCGCGAACTGCTTCACCGGATCCTTCGGCTTCCAGACCGCCCATCAGACGGCGGAGAAGGCGGCGACGATCCTGGGCGTCTCGCCCGGAGACGTCCTGGTGTGCTCCACCGGACTCATCGGCACGGGGGACGAGGTCTTCCGCGCCAAGGTCCTGCAGGGCGTGGAGGCGAGTGCCGCCGCACTTTCCCCGGAGGGCGGCCAGGATGCGGCGCACGCGATCATGACGACCGATTCCGTCGCCAAGACGTCCGTCGTCGCGGGGGAGGGCTGGACGATCGGCGCGATGGCCAAGGGCGCGGGGATGCTGGCGCCCGGGCTCGCCACCATGCTGGTGGTGATCACGACCGACGCCGTGCTCGACTCCGCGACCGCCGACGCGCACCTGCGGGCCGCGACCCGGGTCAGTTTCGACCGGCTCGACTCGGACGGCTGCATGTCCACCAACGACCAGGTCACCCTGATGGCCAGCGGGGCGTCGGGTGTCGCCCCGGACGCCGTGGTCTTCCGCAGTGCCCTCATCGACGTCTGCGACGATCTGGCGCGCCAGCTGCAGGGCGACGCGGAGGGGGCGAGCCACGACATCACCATCCGCGTGGAGCACGCCCTCACCGAGGACGATGCCGTGGAGGTGGGCCGCTCCATCGCACGCAACAACCTCTTCAAGGCGGCCATCTTCGGCAACGACCCGAACTGGGGCCGGGTGCTCGCCGCGATCGGCACCACCCAGGCGGAGTTCGACCCGTACGACGTCGACGTCTGGATGAACGGCGTGCGCGTGTGCACGGCGGGCGGAGCGGACCGGCCGCGCGAGGACGTGGACCTCACGCCCCGCGCGACGGACCTGCTCGTGGACCTGCGCGTCGGGGACGCCTCCGCGACGATCCGCACGAACGACCTCACCCACGACTACGTCCACGAGAACAGCGCCTACTCCTCATGACTGACATCGATCTGCAGGACACCGATCCCCTCGAGGCGAGCGCGAAGGCGGCGACCCTCATCGAGTCCCTGCCGTGGCTGCGTCGTTTCCGCGACCAGATCGTGGTCGTCAAGTACGGCGGGAACGCGATGGTCTCGGACGAGCTCCAGGACGCCTTCGCGGCGGACATCGCCTACCTGCGCTACGTGGGGGTCAAGCCCGTGGTCGTCCACGGCGGCGGTCCGCAGATCTCCAGCATGCTGGATCGCCTGGCGATCCCGAGCGAGTTCAAGGGCGGCTACCGGGTGACCTCGACCGAGGCGATCACGGTCGTCCGGATGGTGCTCACCGGCCAGATCAATCCCCAGCTGGTGGCCAAGATCAACGCGCACGGCCCGGTCGCGACCGGGCTCTCCGGCGAGGACGCCGGTCTGTTCGGCGGACGCCGCCGCGGCGTCGTGATCGAGGGCGTCGAGCACGATCTCGGCCGGGTGGGGGATGTCGTGCAGGTCGATCCTCAGCCCATCATCGATCAGATCGAGGCGGGCCGGATCCCGGTGGTGTCCTCCATCGCCCCGGACCTCGACCACCCCGGGCACTCCCTGAACGTGAACGCGGATGCCGCGGCCGCCGCCCTCGCCGTGGCGCTCGGCGCGATCAAGCTCGTCGTGCTGACGGATGTCGCCGGGCTCTACGCCGACTGGCCCCGGCGCGACTCGCTCGTCTCGCACCTGGACTCGGTGGAGCTGCGCGAGATGCTCCCTCGGCTCGAGTCGGGCATGATCCCGAAGATGCAGGCCTGCCTGGACGCGGTGTCCGGCGGGGTCGGGACAGCGGCGATCATCGACGGCCGTGTGCCGCACTCGGTGCTCGTGGAGCTGTTCACGGAGAAGGGGATCGGAACAGAGGTGGTGCTGTGATGGCGAACGCGACGGAGACGATCGACTGGCAGGAGGATGCCGGACGCGACCTCGTGCGGAGCTTCGGGCCCCGGATGGCGATGTTCGTCCGCGGCGAAGGCGCCTACCTGTGGGACGACCAGGGCAGGCGCTACCTCGACTTCCTGGGCGGGATCGCGGTCAACTCGATCGGTCACGCGCACCCGGCCTTCGTGGAGGCCGTCGCGACGCAGGCGGCTCGGCTCGCCCACGTCTCGAACTACTTCGCCACGCCCCCGCAGCTCGCCCTCGCCGCGCGCCTGAAGCGGCTCGCCGGCACCGGTGAATCGGGCCGGGTGTACTTCGGCAACTCGGGCGCCGAGGCCAACGAGGCCGCGTTCAAACTCGCCCGCCTGCACGGCGGCAGTGACCGGCCGCGCATCCTCGCCCTGCGAAACGCTTTCCACGGGCGCACCATGGGCACCCTCGCGCTGACCGGCAAGGCCGCCATGCAGGAGCCCTTCTCCCCGATGGTGCCGGGCGTCGAGTTCCTCGAGTCCACGGTCGACGCGCTGGAAGCGGCGCTGGACGACCGCGTCGCAGCGCTGTTCGTCGAACCCATCAAGGGGGAGGCGGGCGTCCTGCCGCTGCCCGAGGGCTACCTGGCTGCAGCGCGGGAGCTGACCGAGCGGCATGGTGCGCTGTTGATCGTGGACGAGATCCAGACCGGCGCGGGACGTACCGGGGAATGGTTCGCGTTCCAGCACGCCGGCATCGTCCCGGACGCCATCACGGTCGCGAAGGGCATCGGCGGGGGATTCCCGATCGGCGCCCTCATCACCTTCGGGACGGCCAGCGAGCTGTTCTACCCGGGCACGCACGGATCGACCTTCGGCGGGAACGCCCTCGCCACTGCGGTGGCGGGCGCCGTGCTGGAGGAGATCGAACGCTCGGGCCTCGTCGAGAACGCGGCCGCCCGCGGTGCGCAGCTGCGCGAGGCGATCGAGGCGCTGGACTCCGGTCTCGTCGCCGGCACACGCGGAGAAGGGCTCCTGATGGGCATCGCCCTGACCCGTCCGGTCGCCAAGGCGGTCACCGCCGCCGCGATGGAGAACGGACTGGTCATCAACGCGGCGAACGACGACACCATCCGCATCGCGCCGCCGCTCACGATCGGCGACGTCGAGATCGACGAGTTCCTGGAGCTGTTCCAGACCACCCTCACGACTGTGGCCCACGCCCTGTTGCTCGATGACCCGGATGCCACCGCATCCGGCCTCCCGAAGGATCCCGCATGACCCGCCACCTGCTCCGAGACGACGACCTCACCCAGGCCGAGCAGTCCGAGATCCTCGATCTCGCCATCGAGCTCAAGAAGGACCGGTGGGCGCAGAAGCCGCTCGCCGGGCCGCAGACCGTGGCGGTCATCTTCGACAAGTCCTCGACCCGCACGCGCGTCTCGTTCGCGGTCGGGATCGCCGATCTCGGCGGGTCGCCGCTGATCATCTCCACCGCGAACAGCCAGCTCGGCGGCAAGGAGACCCCCTCCGACACCGCACGCGTGCTGGAGCGCCAGGTCGCGGCCATCGTCTGGCGGACCTACGCACAGGCGGGGCTCGAGGAGATGGCACGCGGCACCCGCGTCCCCGTCGTGAACGCGCTCAGCGACGACTTCCACCCCTGCCAGCTGCTGGCGGACCTGCTCACGATCCGCGAGCACAAGGGCGAACTCGCCGGCCTCACCCTCGCCTTCTTCGGCGATGGTCGCTCCAACATGGCCCACTCGTACGTGCTCGCCGGAGTCACCGCAGGCATGCACGTGCGCGTCGCGGCGCCGGAGTCGTACGCGCCCCGCCCCGACGTCATCGCGGATGCGGACGCCCGGGCCGCGGACACCGGCGGCTCCGTCGCCCTGTACACGGACCCGGTCACCGCGGCGGCCGGTGCCGACATCATCGTCACCGACACCTGGGTGTCGATGGGCAAGGAGGAGGAGAAG
Source organism: Microbacterium caowuchunii (assembly GCF_008727755.1). NCBI lineage: Bacteria > Bacillati > Actinomycetota > Actinomycetes > Micrococcales > Microbacteriaceae > Microbacterium > Microbacterium caowuchunii. The sequence continues at coordinate 2,079,360 of NZ_CP044231.1, read as the reverse complement.
CTCGCGCGCCTGCGGGACCTGGGTGAGTACAAGGTCACCCCGGAGACCATGGCGCTGGCCGCGCATGACGCGATCTTCATCCACTGCCTTCCCGCCGATCGCGGTTACGAGGTCGACGCCGAGGTCATCGACGGCCCGCAGAGCGTCGTCTGGGACGAGGCGGAGAACAGACTGCACGCCCAGAAGGCCCTGCTCGTCTGGCTACTGCGCCAGCAGTGACCGTGCGATGACCGACGCGGCCGGGCGGGTGCGGACGAACGTCCGTCGTCTGTCCGGCAGCGGACGGGAACCCGGTGTCGACCTGGCACGCGGTCTCGCGGTCCTGGGGATGCTGGCCGCGCACCTCCTCGACATCGACGCGTTCTCCCTCGCGGACCCGGACACGTGGCTCGACGTCGTCAACGGCCGGTCCTCGATCCTGTTCGCCGTTCTCGCCGGCGTGTCGATCGCGCTGCTGACCGGGGGGACCCGCCCCGTCACCGGAGCCGTCCTCCGCACGGCCCGCGCCCGGCTCGCCGTGCGGGCGGCCGCTCTCTGGGCGCTCGGGATCCTGCTGATCCTCACCGGGGTTCCCGTCTACGTGATCCTGCCGGCCTACGCGATCCTGTTCCTCATCGCCCTTCCGCTCCTCCGTCTGCGACCGGCCCCGCTCTTCGCGACGGCGGCGGGCATCCTGCTGGTGATGCCGTTCGTCCAGGCGCTCCTGGACGGTCTGCCGGTCTGGGACGGCGAGGTGGGCGCCTCCGTCGCCCTCCTGATCGGCTGGGCGTATCCCTTCCCCCTCTGGGCGGGATTCCTCGTGCTGGGGCTCGCCGTCGGCCGGGTCGACTTCTCCGACCCGCGGATGTCGGCGCTCATGGTGGCCACCGGCGGCGGAATCTCGATGATCGCGTACGGGGTGGGCGGGCTGATGGCGCCCCGGATGCCGTCCGGCGCGCCGGACGATTATCTCGGTCAGGTGACCAGTGTGCTCCCGCATTCCGGCGGAGTGCCCGAGGTCGTCGGCGGAGCGGGGTTCGCCCTCGCCGTCCTGGGCCTGTGCGTCCTCGTCTGCCGGACGCCCGCCACCGTCGTGCTCTTCCCGCTCCGTGCGACCGGCAGCATGCCGCTGACCGCCTACACGCTGCAGATCCTCGTCTGGGCGGGATGGGCGCTGCTGGCGCTGGGGGAGACCGGAGATCTCTCCGGCTTCCGCGCGCTGCATCCGTTCTGGCCGATCGCGGTGTCCGTCGTGATCGCCTGCACCCTGTGGGCGATGTTCCTCGGGCGCGGCCCTCTGGAAGGGCTGCTCATGCGGCTGTCCCGGTGGCTCGCGCCGTCACGCCCCGCGGTGACGCCCTCGCCGGATCGGTAGGCTGGACGGCGTGAACGAGGCCAAGAACGACGCAACGAACCGTGGATCCCTCTGGGGAGGCCGGTTCGCCTCCGGCCCGTCGCCGGAGCTGGCCGCGCTCAGCCGGTCCACCCACTTCGACTGGGCGCTGGCCCCGTACGACATCGCCGGCTCGCACGCCCATGCGACGGCGCTGGAGCGCGCGGGGTACCTCTCGTCCGACGAGGCACTGCGCATGCACGCGGGGCTCGACGCCCTCGCCGCTGCGGTGTCGGAGGGGCGTCTGCTGCCCGCGCCGGACGACGAGGACGTGCACGGTGCGCTCGAGCAGGCGCTCATCGCCGAGGTGGGAGCGGAGCTCGGCGGCAAGCTGCGCGCGGGGCGGAGCCGCAACGACCAGATCGCCACGCTCGTCCGGCTGTACCTGCTGGATCACTCGCGGACCATCGCCCGCGAGATCGTGCGACTGATCGACGCGATCGTCGCGCAGGCGGAGGCGCACCCGGATGCGGCGATGCCCGGGCGCACGCACCTCCAGCACGCGCAGCCGGTGCTGCTGGCCCACCACCTGCAGGCCCATGCCTGGCCGCTGGTGCGTGACCTCGAACGACTCCGCGACTGGACCGCCCGTGCGCGGGTCTCCCCGTACGGGGGTGGCGCGCTGGCAGGGTCCACGCTGGGACTCGACCCCCAGCTCGTGGCCGATGAGCTCGGGCTCGAGCGCCCCGCGGAGAACTCCATCGACGGCACCGCCGCGCGGGACGTCGTCGCGGAGTTCGCCTTCATCACCGCGATGATCGGGGTGGACCTCTCCCGGTTCGCGGAGGAGATCATCCTGTGGAACACCCGGGAGTTCGGATTCGTCACGCTCGATGACGGCTACTCCACCGGCTCCAGCATCATGCCGCAGAAGAAGAACCCGGACATCGCCGAACTCGCCCGCGGCAAGTCGGGCCGGCTGATCGGCAACCTCTCCGGCCTGATGGCGACGCTCAAGGGGCTGCCCCTGGCCTACAACCGCGACCTGCAGGAGGACAAGGAGCCGGTTTTCGACTCCGTCGCGACCCTGGAACTGGTGCTGCCGGCCTTCGCCGGGATGGTGGCGACGCTGCGTTTCGACACCGCGCGCATGGCGGAACTCGCCCCACAGGGGTTCTCGCTCGCGACCGACGTCGCCGAATGGCTCGTCAAGCGCGGGCTGCCGTTCCGGGAGGCGCACGAGGTCTCCGGCGCGCTGGTGCAGGCGTGCGAGACGCGGGGCATCGAGCTGGACGAGGCCGGCGACGAGCTGCTGGCGGAGGTCTCTCCGGCGCTGACCCCCGATGTCCGCGAGGTGCTCTCCGTGGCGGGCTCGGTGGCGAGCCGGGACGGCATCGGCGGGACCGCTCCGGTACGTGTGGCCGAACAGCGGGCGGATCTGGTGGGCCGGACGCAGTCCCTGGCCCTGGCCCTCGCCATCTGAGGGGATTGCACCCCGGTCACATAAGCTCAGGTCTTATCTTTTCTGGATATAAGACTTATGCTTATCCGATGACCGTGTGCGTGACCGCCGACATCGTCGGGTCCCGGCTGCTGGCCGATCGGGCCGCGGCGCAGCGCGACATCGAGTCCGCGATCGCCCGAGTGGACGAGGAGGGCCCGACGGCCGTCCGTCCCCTGCGGCCGACCGTCGGGGACGAGTTCCAGGGCGTGTACGACACGCTGGAGGGGGCGATGGCGGCCGTCCTGCTGCTGAGGCTCGCATTCCCGGACGGGGTCGACTGCAGATTCGGGCTCGGGATCGGGGAGACGGGCACCATCCCGTCCGCCGTCACCGACGGCATCCCGGAGGGGCCAGGATGGTGGGCGGCGCGGACGGCGATCGAGACGATCCACGCCGTCCAGGACCGCACGGTGACGGGGGCGCGGACCTGGGTGTGCGTCGCCGACGACGGATCCGAGGACGAGCGGCGAGCCGCGCACATCGCGAATGCCGGGCTCCTCGTGCGCGACCACCTGGTGACCGCGATGACCGGACGAGCGCGCCGGCTCGCCTACGGGCGGTGTGCCGGCCGCACCCAGTCCGCACTCGCCGCGGCGGAGGGGATCAGCCAGTCCGCGGTGTCGCAATTGCTCGCGTCATCCGGGGCCACTGCCGTTGTGGAGGGGTACCGGGTGCTCAGGGGAGGGTGAGCCTCACCAGATCGCGAGCCGGACGAGTGCGCCGATGATGCCCGCCCACAGCAGGCTGGCCAGGGTCCCCACGATGAAGCGCTCCCGGGCTGCGGAATTCGCGAGCTCGGAGAACCGGCCGATGCCCTTCACGGCGACCACGACCGCGATGGCCTCCGGATAGCCGGCGATCAGGGCGGCCACCACGGCGATGCGTTCGAGGTAACCGATCGTGATCCCGCCGCGGAGGACCTCGTGCACCCGGTCGCTGTCGTCGCTGTCGTCGTCGTCGTCGCTGCGCGAGTCGAGGACGAGGATGCCGCCCCGGGTGCCGTCGCGGACCTCGCCGTGGGTGGCGATGTCGAGGATCCGGCGCGTGATCGGGTCACCGCCGATGATCGCGAGCGCCGTGGCCAGCAGGGCGATCAGCACCCCGCCGAGGAGGGGGACGTTCCACGGGACGATCGCGACGACCACGAGGCTCAGGACGACGAGTCCGGCCGCCGTGGCGAGGGGGATGTTGCTGGGACGCCGGGCCGCGACGGTGACCAGCACCAGGGCGGCGCACAACGCCAGGAACACCACGATGGACAGGATGGCAACGATGAGCGGCTGCGCGTCCGTGAGCTGCATGCGGCTCAGTCTCGCATGACCGTCCGACGCGCCCCGTGGCCGGTGACGGGACCGGGCGGCGACCGCACGGCTTGCTAGGCTGAAGCGCGTGTCTACTCCGCCCGTGAGCTCGACTGCGCCCGCCAACGACCCGACGTTCGAGAACGTCTGGGACGAGTTGGTCTGGCGCGGACTCGTGCATGTGTCCACCGATCCCGAGGCGCTGCGCGCCCTGCTGGCCGGGGACCCGATCACGTATTACTGCGGCTTCGACCCCACGGCTCCGAGCCTGCACCTCGGCAACCTCGTGCAGCTGCTGGTCCTGCGGCGCCTGCAACTGGCCGGGCACAAGCCCCTCGGCCTCGTGGGCGGCTCGACCGGGCTGATCGGCGACCCGCGTCCGACGGCCGAGCGCACGCTGAACACGCGCGAGACCGTCACCGAATGGGTCTCCCGGCTGCGCGCGCAGATCGAGCGCTACCTCAGCTTCGAGGGCGAGAACGCCGCTCGGATGGTGAACAACCTCGACTGGACCGCGCCGCTGTCGGCGATCGACTTCCTCCGCGAGATCGGCAAGCACTACCGGGTCGGGACCATGCTGAAGAAGGATGCCGTGAGCGCGCGGCTGAACTCCGACGCCGGGATCAGCTACACCGAGTTCAGCTACCAGATCCTGCAGGGAATGGACTACCTCGAGCTCTTCCGCCAGTACGACTGCGTCCTGCAGACCGGCGGATCCGACCAGTGGGGGAACCTCACCAGCGGTACCGACCTCATCCACCGGGTCGAGGGTCGCTCCGTGCACGCGATCGGCACGCCGCTGATCACGAACAGCGACGGCACCAAGTTCGGCAAGAGCGAGGGCAACGCCATCTGGCTGGATGCCGAGATGTGCAGTCCCTACCGGATGTACCAGTTCTGGCTGAACACGGACGACGCCGACGTCGTGGATCGCCTCAAGGTCTTCACCTTCCTCACCCGCGCCGAGATCGAGGAGTACGCGGCTCTCGTGGAGAGCGAGCCCTTCCGGCGTGCGGCACAGAAACGGCTCGCCCTCGAGGTGACCGCTCTCGTGCACGGGCCCGAGGCGACCGGAGCCGTCATCGCGGCGTCCGAGGCGCTCTTCGGGCAGGGGGATCTCACCACCCTCGATGCGACCATCCTGCGCCAGGCGATCGAGGAGCTGCCGCACGCCGAGGTCGACGCGGGCACCCCCGTCGGACAGGCGCTCGTGGCGACGGGTCTGGTCGCCAGCCTCAGCGAGGCGCGGCGCGCGATCGCGCAGGGCGGCGTGTCCCTGGACGGTCAGCGCGTGGAGAGTGAGAGCACGACCATCACCGGGACGCTGCCCGGCGGACTGTCCGTCCTCCGGCGCGGCAAGAAGACCCTGGCCGGGCTCGTCGTCCGAGGCTGAGCGCGGCCGGATGCCCTTCACGCCCAGCCACGCCGTCGTGGCGCTGCCGTTCGTCCGGACGCGGCTCGTGCCGGCGGCCGTCGCGGTCGGGGCGATGACGCCGGATCTTCCGCTGTTCGTGCGGGGCACGCCGATCACCTACAGCGGCACCCACGATCCCCGCGCGCTCGCGGCGACGGTACTGCTCGCGCTGGTGCTGCTCCTGGTGTGGCGCTGCGTGCTCCGCCCCGCCGTCCGGGAACTCTCGCCGGGTCCGGTGGGGGAGCGGCTCCCGGAGCAGTGGGACCGCGGGCCGGCGGCCGCCTGGCGCGAGACGTTCCCCCGCCAGGGTGCGCGGGTGCTGTGGCTCGTCGTGTCGCTGCTGATCGGCGTCGTGACGCACATCCTCTGGGACGCCTTCACGCACGAGGGGCGCTTCGGCTCCGCCCTGTTCCCCGCACTGGACGAGAAGTGGGGGCCGCTCGCCGGCTACACCTGGCTCCAGCACGGCTCGAGTGTGGTGGGGCTGGGTGTCCTCGGCGTCTACGCCGTGCTGTGGATGCGGCGCCGCACACCGCATCCCGTGGACCACGTCATGCCCGCGGCCGTCCGCTGGGCGTGGTGGGCGTCCCTTCCCGTGATCCTCGCCGCGGCGTGGCTGATCGGCCTGTCGCTGTGGGGCCCGCTGACCGCGGAGTTCACTCCGGCTCACCTCGGCTACCGGGTGCTGCCGCCCGCGTGCGCACTGTGGGCCGCGCTCACCCTCGCGCTCAGCGTCGCCGTGCAGTCCCGGCGCTCCGCACTCCGGTCCGCCCGATCGTGAGTCGCCCCTGCGCACCCGGCCGGGGGAGAGGCGCGGAAAGACGCGCGACACGCCCGGGGCGCCGTGCTGATTTGCCGGGTCCCGGGGATCCGCGTAAATTCTTACTTGTTCGCCCCACAGGGAAGAGCGAGAGCCGAAAGGCCCGCCCCCTCAAGCGGTGAACGACTCCCCAACCTCGACCGACTCTCCTTGAGAGTCTCCGCTTCGGCGTGTAGGATGGGGAACCCGGATCCTCGGAGTCCGACCGTGTCCCACTGTTCCTTTCTCGGGAACGACGCGCCGGTTTGACACAACGAGCGAGACGGATAAGATAGTGAAGTTGCCCCGCGGGCAAGGCTGAGAGGCTGAGTAGCGGGAGCATCCGATCCTTGAGAACTCAACAGCGTGCACTTGTCAAATGCCAAATAACCTCGACTCGGCTTCGGCCGGGTAAGAGATTCCTTTGGATCAAAAGTCCAGCATCCTTCGGGGTGTTGGCGACGGATAAGTCAGTAATGACATCCATTTTGGTCAGTTCAAACTCGCTGTCCCGACCTTATTCCGGTTGGTTCAGTATTTTTCTTTTACGGAGAGTTTGATCCTGGCTCAGGATGAACGCTGGCGGCGTGCTTAACACATGCAAGTCGAACGGTGAAGCAGAGCTTGCTCTGTGGATCAGTGGCGAACGGGTGAGTAACACGTGAGCAATCTGCCCCTGACTCTGGGATAACAGTTGGAAACAGCTGCTAATACCGGATACGAGCTGCGACCGCATGGTCGGCAGTTGGAAAGAATTTCGGTCAGGGATGAGCTCGCGGCCTATCAGCTTGTTGGTGAGGTAATGGCTCACCAAGGCGTCGACGGGTAGCCGGCCTGAGAGGGTGACCGGCCACACTGGGACTGAGACACGGCCCAGACTCCTACGGGAGGCAGCAGTGGGGAATATTGCACAATGGGCGGAAGCCTGATGCAGCAACGCCGCGTGAGGGATGACGGCCTTCGGGTTGTAAACCTCTTTTAGCAGGGAAGAAGCGAAAGTGACGGTACCTGCAGAAAAAGCGCCGGCTAACTACGTGCCAGCAGCCGCGGTAATACGTAGGGCGCAAGCGTTATCCGGAATTATTGGGCGTAAAGAGCTCGTAGGCGGTTTGTCGCGTCTGCTGTGAAATCCCGAGGCTCAACCTCGGGCCTGCAGTGGGTACGGGCAGACTAGAGTGCGGTAGGGGAGATTGGAATTCCTGGTGTAGCGGTGGAATGCGCAGATATCAGGAGGAACACCGATGGCGAAGGCAGATCTCTGGGCCGTAACTGACGCTGAGGAGCGAAAGGGTGGGGAGCAAACAGGCTTAGATACCCTGGTAGTCCACCCCGTAAACGTTGGGAACTAGTTGTGGGGTCCATTCCACGGATTCCGTGACGCAGCTAACGCATTAAGTTCCCCGCCTGGGGAGTACGGCCGCAAGGCTAAAACTCAAAGGAATTGACGGGGACCCGCACAAGCGGCGGAGCATGCGGATTAATTCGATGCAACGCGAAGAACCTTACCAAGGCTTGACATATACGAGAACGGGCCAGAAATGGTCAACTCTTTGGACACTCGTAAACAGGTGGTGCATGGTTGTCGTCAGCTCGTGTCGTGAGATGTTGGGTTAAGTCCCGCAACGAGCGCAACCCTCGTTCTATGTTGCCAGCACGTAATGGTGGGAACTCATGGGATACTGCCGGGGTCAACTCGGAGGAAGGTGGGGATGACGTCAAATCATCATGCCCCTTATGTCTTGGGCTTCACGCATGCTACAATGGCCGGTACAAAGGGCTGCAATACCGTAAGGTGGAGCGAATCCCAAAAAGCCGGTCCCAGTTCGGATTGAGGTCTGCAACTCGACCTCATGAAGTCGGAGTCGCTAGTAATCGCAGATCAGCAACGCTGCGGTGAATACGTTCCCGGGTCTTGTACACACCGCCCGTCAAGTCATGAAAGTCGGTAACACCTGAAGCCGGTGGCCTAACCCTTGTGGAGGGAGCCGTCGAAGGTGGGATCGGTAATTAGGACTAAGTCGTAACAAGGTAGCCGTACCGGAAGGTGCGGCTGGATCACCTCCTTTCTAAGGAGCATCTGGAGACTTCGGTCTTCCAGGCGCCAGATTCGAGACACACGTTCTCGACTGGTAGCTCATGGGTGGAACATTTGACAAGGCTTCAGGGGATGATCCTGGAACTCAGTACATCGTGGCTTCGGTCATGGTCGGAACGGGTCTGGGGGAGTTGCCTGGGGCATGCACGCTGTTGGGTCCTGAGGGACCGGATGCGCTTGACGGAAGTTGAGCGTTGACGAACCTCTGGGCCCTTTCTGGTGTCGCCTTCGGGTTGGCATGCGGGGAGGGTACCGCCCGTACTTTGAGAACTACACAGTGGACGCGAGCATCTTCGAGATGATCCTTTAGGGGAGCATCTCGTATTGATGATCTTAAAGATCATTAGTCAATTTCGAGTCAGATCTTCGGATCTGGTCCGATTCTTTGATGAACTCATGTGATTTCAAGTCTTTAAGAGCAAACGGTGAATGCCTTGGCATCTGGAGCCGAAGAAGGACGTAGCAATCTGCGATAAGCCTCGGGGAACTGATAAGCAAGTTTTGATCCGAGGGTGTCCGAATGGGGAAACCCCGCTGGGCGGCGTGCCGACCTAGTGACTCCCGCCTGAATATATAGGGCGGGTAGAGGGAACGTGGGGAAGTGAAACATCTCAGTACCCACAGGAAGAGAAAGCAACCGCGATTCCGTTAGTAGTGGCGAGCGAAACCGGAACAGGCTAAACCGAGTACGTGTGATATCCGGCAGGAGTTGCGTATTCGGGGTTGTGGGACTTTTCAGACAGTTCTGCCGATCTGTCGGCGTTACAAGAAGGTATAGACGAATGGCTTTGAATGGCCAGTCATAGAGGGTGCGAACCCCGTAGTCGAAATGCCTCTCTTGACGCGAAGAGTATCCCAAGTAGCACGGGGCCCGAGAAATCCCGTGTGAATCTGTCAGGACCACCTGATAAGCCTAAATACTCCCAGATGACCGATAGCGGACAAGTACCGTGAGGGAAAGGTGAAAAGTACCCCGGGAGGGGAGTGAAATAGTACCTGAAACCGTTTGCTTACAAACCGTTGGAGCCTCCTTAGTAGGGGTGACAGCGTGCCTTTTGAAGAATGAGCCTGCGAGTTAGCGATACGTGGCGAGGTTAACCCGTGAGGGGTAGCCGTAGCGAAAGCGAGTCTGAATAGGGCGATTCAGTCGCGTGTCCTAGACCCGAAGCGAAGTGATCTATCCATGGCCAGGTTGAAGCGACGGTAAGACGTCGTGGAGGACCGAACCCACTTAGGTTGAAAACTGAGGGGATGAGCTGTGGATAGGGGTGAAAGGCCAATCAAACTTCGTGATAGCTGGTTCTCTCCGAAATGCATTTAGGTGCAGCGTTGCGTGTTTCTTGCCGGAGGTAGAGCTACTGGATGGCCGATGGGCCCTACAAGGTTACTGACGTCAGCCAAACTCCGAATGCCGGTAAGTGAGAGCGCAGCAGTGAGACTGTGGGGGATAAGCTTCATAGTCGAGAGGGAAACAACCCAGACCACCATCTAAGGTCCCTAAGCGCGTGCTAAGTGGGAAAGGATGTGGAGTTGCCTTGACAACCAGGAGGTTGGCTTAGAAGCAGCCACCCTTGAAAGAGTGCGTAATAGCTCACTGGTCAAGTGATTCCGCGCCGACAATGTAACGGGGCTCAAGCACGCCACCGAAGCTGTGGCATTAGCATTATAGGTAGGCCTTCGTGGTCCAGCCGTGTTGATGGGTAGGAGAGCGTCGTGTGGCCAGCGAAGCGGCGGTGTGAACCAGCCGTGGAGGCTACACGAGTGAGAATGCAGGCATGAGTAGCGAAAGACGTGTGAGAAACACGTCCTCCGAAAGACCAAGGGTTCCAGGGTCAAGCTAATCTTCCCTGGGTAAGTCGGGACCTAAGGCGAGGCCGACAGGCGTAGTCGATGGACAACGGGTTGATATTCCCGTACCGGCGAAGAACCGCCCAAGCTAATCCAGTAGTGCTAAGTGTCTGAATCCCAGTGACTGATCCCTTCGGGGTGACGCTCTGGGCCTAGCGCACGAACCCGTTCTGGTGCGGTTAGCGTATTAACAGGTGTGACGCAGGAAGGTAGCCCAAGCCAGGCGATGGTTGTCCTGGTGCAAGTGCGTAGGCCGAGTGATAGGCAAATCCGTCACTCATTAAGGCTGAGACACGATGCGGATAAAAAGTGGGTGATCCTATGCTGCCAAGAAAAGCATCGACGCGAGGTTCTAGCCGCCCGTACCCCAAACCGACTCAGGTGGTCAGGTAGAGAATACCAAGGAGATCGAGAGAATCGTGGTTAAGGAACTCGGCAAAATGCCCCCGTAACTTCGGGAGAAGGGGGGCCTTCGACGTATTAGGACTTGCTCCGAAAGCGTTTGGAGGCCGCAGAGACTAGTGGGTAGCGACTGTTTACTAAAAACACAGGTCCGTGCCAAGTCGCAAGACGATGTATACGGACTGACGCCTGCCCGGTGCTGGAAGGTTAAGAGGAGAGGTTAGCTTCGGCGAAGCTTTGAATTTAAGCCCCAGTAAACGGCGGTGGTAACTATAACCATCCTAAGGTAGCGAAATTCCTTGTCGGGTAAGTTCCGACCTGCACGAATGGCGTAACGACTTCCCAACTGTCTCAACCGCGAACTCGGCGAAATTGCATTACGAGTAAAGATGCTCGTTACGCGCAGCAGGACGGAAAGACCCCGTGACCTTTACTATAGCTTTGTATTGGTGTTCGGTGTGGCTTGTGTAGGATAGGTGGGAGACTTTGAAGCTTGGACGCTAGTTCAGGTGGAGTCGTTGTTGAAATACCACTCTGGTCACTCTGGATATCTAACTTCGAACCGTAATCCGGTTCAGGGACAGTGCATGGTGGGTAGTTTAACTGGGGCGGTTGCCTCCCAAAAAGTAACGGAGGCGCCCAAAGGTTCCCTCAACCTGGTTGGCAATCAGGTGGCGAGTGTAAGTGCACAAGGGAGCTTGACTGTGAGACTGACAGGTCGAGCAGGGACGAAAGTCGGGACTAGTGATCCGGCAGTGGCTTGTGGAAGCGCTGTCGCTCAACGGATAAAAGGTACCTCGGGGATAACAGGCTGATCTTGCCCAAGAGTCCATATCGACGGCATGGTTTGGCACCTCGATGTCGGCTCGTCGCATCCTGGGGCTGGAGTAGGTCCCAAGGGTTGGGCTGTTCGCCCATTAAAGCGGTACGCGAGCTGGGTTTAGAACGTCGTGAGACAGTTCGGTCCCTATCCGCTGCGCGCGTAGGAAGTTTGAGAGGATCTGACCCTAGTACGAGAGGACCGGGTTGGACGAACCTCTGGTGTGTCAGTTGTTCCGCCAGGAGCACCGCTGATTAGCTACGTTCGGGATGGATAACCGCTGAAAGCATCTAAGCGGGAAGCCGGCCTCAAGATGAGACTTCCATGCCTTCGGGCGAGAGGCTCCCAGCCAGACTACTGGGTTGATAGGCCAGATGTGGAAGCACGGTAACGTGTGCAGCTGACTGGTACTAATAAGCCGATGACTTGATAACACACCGTTTTTTGGTGCTACGCGTCCACTGAGTGGTTCTCGATGTACGGTCGAGAACCGCATAACAATTGAGTTGTTATGCAGACTGAAACATCAATAGTGTTTCGGCGGCCATAGCGTGAGGGAAACGCCCGGTTACATTCCGAACCCGGAAGCTAAGCCTCACAGCGCCGATGGTACTGCAGGGGGGACCCTGTGGGAGAGTAGGACACCGCCGGACTTCTTTTCAATAGAAATGGCCACCCAACGCTGGGTGGCCATTTCTGGTTTACGGGCACGAGAAGACGTCGAGGAGACGATATGTCGGAGAACGATCGCGAGAAGAAGGGCGACGACGACCGTCGACGCTCCGAAGGCGCTCAGCGCCCGCGCCGCTCCGACGGTCCCGCCCGAGGTGGCGGGTCCGCCGGTCGAGCCGATCGAGCGGGCAAAGCCCGTGACGACCGACCGTACCGACCCCGCACCGACGGAGCCGGGCAGAGCGATCGCCCGTATCGTCCGCGTTCGGAGGGTTCCGGGCAGGGTGACCGCCCGTACCGTCCGCGTTCGGAGGGTTCCGGTCAGGGTGACCGTCCGTACCGTCCGCGTGCCGAGGGTTCGGGCCAGGGTGACCGTCCGTACCGTCCGCGTTCGGAAGGCTCGGGGCAGGGTGACCGCCCGTACCGTCCCCGTTCGGAGGGTTCCGGTCAGGGTGACCGTCCGTATCGTCCCCGGAATGACCGGCCTGCGTCCGGCGACCGTCCGTACCGTCCCCGTTCGGAGGGTTCGGGCCAGGGTGACCGTCCGTATCGTCCGCGTTCGGAGGGTTCGGGCCAGGGTGACCGTCCGTATCGTCCGCGTTCGGAGGGTTCCGGTCAGGGTGACCGTCCGTATCGTCCGCGTTCGGAGGGTTCGGGCCAGGGTGACCGTCCGTATCGTCCGCGTTCGGAGGGTTCGGGCCAGGGTGACCGTCCGTATCGTCCGCGTTCGGAGGGTTCGGGTCAGGGTGACCGTCCCTACCGTCCCCGCGACGAGCGCTCCGGCGGCGGCAACCGTGGTGAGCGACCGCGCGACGGGGGAGCTCCGCGCTCCGGTGGCTACCGCGACGGCGGCGGCTACCGTGGTGAGTCCCGTTCGTCCCGGCCCCCTCAGGATGCCGACCTGCGCGCCGCGAAGGCCGCCGAACCGCTGCTGCCGGACGAGGTCACGGCACGGGATCTCCACCCCAGCGCCCGCAACGAGCTGAAGACCCTCAGCAAGGAGAACGCGGAGTCCGTCGCCCGTCATCTGGCGATGGCCGCCCGCGTCATCGACGAGGACCCGCAGCTCGCCCACGCCCACGCGCTGGCTGCCTCGCGGCGTGCCGGCCGCGTCGCCGTCGTCCGCGAGACGGTGGCCATCACCGCCTACGCGATCGAGGACTATGCCCTCGCCCTTCGTGAGCTGCGCACCTACCGGCGCATCTCCGGCCGCGACGACCAGATCGCGCTCATGGTGGACAGCGAGCGAGGAGTGGGACGACCGGATCGCGCCGTGGAGGTCGGACGAGAGGTTTCCCGCGACGATCTGCCGGTCCACGCCCGTGTCGAACTCGCCATCGCGATGTCCGGCGCCCGCCTCGATCTCGGCGACCCCGAACGCGCCCTGAGCGAGCTCGACATCCCGGAACTCGATCCGGACCGCGCCTTCGAGTGGAGCCCGTCCCTCTTCCAGGCCCGCGCCACGGTTCTCGAGGAGCTGGGCCGGACGGAAGAGGCAGCGGAGTGGCATCGCCGCGCCGTCGTCGCCGCGGAAGCGCTCGATGACGCCGCCGGCGGCACCGACGAGGAGATCCTCGTCGTCGAGGAGTTCTACGACGCGCCGGAGCCGGAACCCACCGACGCCGAGTCCGCGGAGCCGGAGCCGGAACCCACCGACGCCGAGTCCGCGGAGCCGGAGGAGGAGCCCACCGAGCCCACCGAGCCCACCGAGCCCACCGAGCCCACCGAGCCCACCGAGCCCACCGAGCCCGCCGAGCCCGCCGAGCCCGCCGAGCCCGCCGAGCCCACCGAGGGTGAGGCTGAGCCCGCCGAAGCCGAGCCGGAGCCCGAGTCGGATGAGCCCGAGTCCGGAGACGGCGCAGACGAGACCGAGGACGGCGAGGTCACCGACGAGGACGAGCGCTGATGGCGCTGTTCGGTCGACCCAGCACGCCGCTCGACGGTGTCGACGCGGTCCTCGCCGATCTCGACGGAGTGGTTTACGCCGGTGCCGGTGCGCTTCCGCATGCCGTGGAGAGCCTGAACCGCGCCGCGCAGACCCGCCGCCTGGGATTCATCACCAACAACGCGTCGCGCACGGACGCGTCGGTCGCCGCCCACCTGAACGAGCTGGGGCTCCGGGTGGAGCCCTCGGACGTCGTGACGAGTCCGCAGGCCGCGGTGCGGCTGCTGAACACCCTCGTCGCTCCCGGCTCCGTGATCCTCGTGGTCGGGGGAGAGGGGCTCGTCGTCGAGCTGGAGAAGGCCGGATACGTCGTGACCCGCAGCGCCGCCGATGCGCCGGCAGCCGTCGTACAGGGCTTCGCGCCCGAGGTCGGCTGGGTGCACCTCGCGGAAGCCGCCTACGCGCTCGCGCTCCCGGAGAGCGAGGGCGGGATCCCCTGGATCGCGACCAACACCGACTGGACGATCCCGCAGTCCCGCGGCATCGCGCCCGGCAACGGCACGCTCGTGTCCGCGGTCCACACCGCGGTCGGCCGGCTGGCCACCGTGGCAGGCAAGCCCGAGACGCCGATCTTCCAGGAGGCGGTCGCGCGCTTCGGCGCCCGCAGCCCGCTGTTCCTCGGCGATCGCCTGGACACCGACATCGCCGGAGCCCAGGCAGCCGGCATCCGCTCCGCGCTCGTGCTCACCGGTATCGACCGCCCCAAGCACATCCTCGCGGCGCCGCCGTCCTCCCGACCGGACTACATCCTCGGGGACCTGCGGGAACTGCACGAACCGTACCCGGTGACGCGGGTGAAGGGCGACGTGACGATCGTGCGGGAGGCCCGCGTGGCGATCGACGGCGTGGACGTGCGGATCCTCGACGCGGGATCCCGGCCCATCGACCTGGTGCGCGCCGGTGCGGCGGCCATCTGGGCGACCGGCCGGGCCATCTTCGGATTCCACGTCCCCGAGGCGCTCTACGCGGATCCCTTCCACCGGCCCTGATCTGCCGGGCTTCCCTCTCCGGACGCCTATCCTGGGGGGATGGACAGTCACGAGACGGATGCGTCCGAGCCCACCGGCACCGACGACCTGCTCCCGGCGCTCGAGGTGATCGAACAGCAGCCGCTCGCCGCCCGGGCAGGGGCGTACTCGGCCGTCCTCGACGACCTCGCGCGCCGCCTCGAGTCCGGTCCCGCAGCCGGATGAGCCCGCGCCTGGACGCCGAACTCGCCGCACGGGGGCTCGCCCGATCGCGGACGCACGCCGCGACCCTCATCGCCGCAGGCGAGGTGAGCGTGGACGGCCGGCCGGTGGTGAAACCCTCCCAGCAGGTGGATGCCGACACCGTGCTGGACGTGGCCGGGACCGACCACTACGTCAGCCGGGCCGCGCACAAGCTCATCGCAGGTCTGGACGCCTTCGGGGTGGATGTCGCCGGCCGCGCGGCGCTGGACATGGGGGCCTCCACCGGGGGGTTCACCCAGGTGCTGCGCGAACGCGGCGCCGAGCCGGTCCTCGCGGTCGACGTCGGGCACGGCCAACTCGCCGAACGGGTCGCGCAGGATCCGGGCGTGATCGCCGTCGAGGGCGTGAACGTGCGCCACATCACGCCGGAATCGCTCGCCGATCTGGCCGGCGGACCGTTCGTCCCCGGCATCGTCGTGGGGGACCTGTCCTTCATCTCCCTCGCTCATGTGCTTCCCGCCGTCCGGGGTGTCGTGACGGCCGACACCGACATCGTCCTGCTCGTCAAACCGCAGTTCGAGGTCGGGCGGACCGCCGTGCGCGGCGGCCTCGTCACCGATCCGGCATCCCGCGCGGATGCGGTCTCGCAGGTGCTCTGGTCCGCCTGGGACCAGGGGCTCGGCACGCTGGGGCTCATCGCGTCCCCGATCCTGGGGACGCACGGCAACAGCGAGTACGTCGTGCATCTTCGACTCGGCGCGGGCAGCATTCCGACACAATGGGAGAGCACTGTGATCGAGCTGACGGGAGTGCGATGACCGGCCCACGCCACATCCTCGTCGTCGCGCATGCGCGGCGCGACGACACCGTCGAGGCCGCGGAACGCGTGATCCAGGAACTCCGCTCGGCCGGCGCGGTACCCGTTCTCAGCGAGGAGGACCGGTCCGAACTGATCCAGATCCTGCCCCAATGCGCGGACCTGCCCGCACTCGGTGCCGACGTGCCGCTCGCCGACATCGAGCTCGCGATCGTCCTGGGCGGGGACGGGACCATCCTCCGCGCCGCGGAGCTCGTCCGCGGCGGCACGGCACCGGTGCTCGGGATCAACCTGGGTCACGTCGGGTTCCTCGCGGAGAGCGAGCGCGACGACATGGACGAGGCCGTTGCGCGCGTGATCGCCCGGGATTACCGGGTGGAAGAGCGCCTCGCACTTTCGGTGCGTGTGAAGGACGTATCCGGAGCGGTGATCTACGAGACCTGGGCGCTCAACGAGGCCACCGTCGAGAAGGCCAGCCGCGAGCGGATGCTCGAGGTGGTCATCGAGGTCGACGGGCGTCCGCTCTCCAGTTTCGGCTGCGACGGCGTCGTCGTGTCGACGCCGACCGGGTCGACGGCGTACAACTTCTCCGCCGGGGGGCCGGTCATCTGGCCCACCGTCGAGGCGATCGCGGTGGTGCCGCTGTCGGCGCATGCGCTGTTCGCCAAGCCGCTGGTACTGGGGCCGGAGGCGTCGGTCGCGATCGAGGTCCTGGCCCGCACGAACGGCACGGGCATCCTCTGGTGCGACGGGCGCCGTTCCCACGACCTGCCCCCCGGGGCCCGCGTCGTGGTGCGACGGTCCAGCGAGCCGGTGCGGCTGGCGCGGCTGCACCCGGCGGCGTTCACCGACCGCCTGGTCGACAAGTTCCACCTCCCGGTGACCGGATGGCGGGGGCCGGACGCGCTCCCCGCGCGGCCCTCAGGGAGGACGGCGTGATCGAGGAGATGCGCCTGCGGGACCTCGGCGTGATCGCCGACGCCACGCTTCCGCTCGGGACGGGCTTCACCGCCATCACCGGCGAGACCGGTGCGGGCAAGACGATGGTCGTCACCGGTCTCGGGCTGCTGCTGGGCGAACGCGCCGATTCGGGTGCCGTGCGTTCGGGTGCGGCCGCGGCTGCGGTCGACGGAGTGTGGCTCGTCGACGAGCACGGCGCGGTCGCGGACCGGGTGCGGGACGCCGGGGGAGACGTCGACCCGGTGGGCGGCGGCCGCGCGGAGCTCATGCTGGGCCGTACCGTCACCAGTGAGGGACGCAGCCGCGCCACGGTCGGCGGTCGGTCCGCACCGGTCGGGGTGCTCTCCGACCTCGCGGACCTGCTCATCGTCGTGCACGGGCAGTCCGACCAGCTCCGCCTGAAATCCGCCGCGGCGCAGCGGGACGCGCTCGACAGGTTCGCGGGCGCACCCGTCTCCGACGCGGCGGGCCGCTACCGCACCGCCTTCGACCGGGTCCGCGCGCTCACCACGGAGCTGGACGGACTCGTCGCGGCCCGCGACGAGCGGGCGCGCGAAGCCGCGGATCTGCGCGAGGCCCTCGCCGAGATCGAGGACGCCGACCCGCAGCCCGACGAGGACACCGCGCTCGCGCAGCGCGCGGAACGTCTCGCGAACGTCGAACAGCTCCGCGAGGCGGCGGCGCTCGCGCACGGTGCGCTCTCGAACGAGGACGACGCGCCCGATGCCTCCACCCTCGTGGCCGAGTCCCGCCGGGCGCTCGAGAGGGCGTCGGGCAGCGATCAGGAGCTGCAGGCCCTGGCCGAACAGGCAGCGGACATCGGCTATCGGCTCGCCGACCTCGCGACGGCTGTGGCGTCGTACCTGGCGGACCTGGATGACAGCGGCCCGGCGGAGCTCGCGGCCGTCGAGGAGCGGCGGGCACTCCTGGCCGGCCTCGTGCGCCGGCACGGTTCGCTCGACGCCGCGCTCGAGCTCGGACGCGTCGGTGCCCTGCGCCTGGCCGAGCTGGAGGACGACGACTCCCGCGTGGAGCGCCTCGAGGCCGAACGCTCGGCGGCCGCGGCGGATCTCGACGCGGCGGCGGCGGAGCTCACCGCGGCGCGCATGTCCGCTGCGGAACGCCTCGGAGCCGCCGTCACGGAGGAGCTCCGGGCCCTGGCGCTGCCGGATGCCCGCCTGGTCGTATCGGTCACCCCGGGGGCGGAGACCGCCGCAGGGCGCGACGACGTCGCCATCCTCCTCGCCCCGCACCCCGGGGCGGATCCACGTCCGGTCTCCCGGGGAGCATCCGGGGGTGAACTCAGCCGCGTCATGCTCGCCATCGAGGTGGTGATCGCCAGCATGGATCCTGTGCCGACCTTCGTCTTCGACGAGGTGGATGCCGGAATCGGCGGCGCCGCGGCCATCGAAGTGGGGCGACGACTCGCCCGGCTCGCCGAGACGTCACAGGTGATCGCGGTGACGCATCTCGCCCAGGTGGCCGCGTTCGCGAACAACCATCTCAGCGTCGTGAAGGCGAACGACGGGTCCGTCACCTCCTCCAGTGTCCGGCGGCTCGAGGGCGAGGCGAGGGAAGCGGAGATGGCGCGTCTGCTGTCGGGATTGGCAGACTCGGATGCAGCAGTGACCCATGCGCGGGAACTCCTTGCGCTGGCCGACCGTACCCGCTGATAGGATGGAAGCCCGTGACGCACTCTCCCGGCTCAAGCCCTTCTCACGGTACGAACGACGACACCACCAAGCACATCTTCGTGACGGGCGGTGTCGTCTCCTCCCTCGGTAAGGGGTTGACTGCCGCCAGTCTCGGCAACCTCCTCACCGCTCGGGGCCTGCATGTCGTCATGCAGAAGCTCGACCCGTATCTGAACGTCGACCCGGGGACGATGAACCCGTTCCAGCACGGCGAGGTCTTCGTGACCGACGACGGCGCCGAGACGGATCTCGACATCGGGCACTACGAGCGGTTCCTCGACATCGAGCTGAGCCAGGCGGCGAACGTGACCACCGGCCAGATCTATTCGCAGGTCATCGCGCGCGAGCGGCGCGGCGAGTACCTCGGCGACACGGTGCAGGTCATCCCGCACATCACCGACGAGATCAAGCGCCGGATGCGGCTGCAGGCGGACGAGACCCCGAAGCCGGACGTGATCATCACGGAGATCGGCGGCACGGTCGGCGACATCGAGTCGCAGCCGTTCATCGAGTCCGCGCGGCAGATCCGTCACGAGCTCGGGCGCCAGAACGTGTTCTTCGTGCACGTCTCGCTCGTCCCGTACATGGGCGCCTCGGGGGAGCAGAAGACCAAGCCGACGCAGCACTCCGTCGCGGCGTTGCGCTCCATCGGCATCCAGCCCGACGCCCTCGTCCTGCGCAGCGACCGTCCCGTCACCGAGTCGAACAAGCGCAAGATCGCGCTCATGTGCGACGTGGACGAGATGGCCGTGGTCAACGCCGTCGACGTGCCCAGCATCTACGACATCCCGACCATGCTCCACGACCAGGGCCTGGACGACTACATCGTCCGCGCGCTCGGTCTCGGCAAGGCGGCGGGGGTGGACTGGTCGCGCTGGCAGCAGGTGCTCGGTGCGGTGCACAACCCCAAGCACGAGGTGACGATCGGACTGGTCGGCAAGTACATCGATCTGCCCGACGCCTACCTCTCGGTCACCGAGGCGATCAAGGCCGGCGGCTTCGCGCACGAGACGCACGTCTCGATCACCTGGATCCCGTCGGACACCTGTGAGACGCCGGAGGGCGCCGAGAAGGCGCTGTCGGGCCTCGACGGCATCATCGTGCCCGGCGGGTTCGGCGTCCGCGGCATCGAAGGCAAGCTCGGCGCGCTCAAGTTCGCCCGTGAGCAGGGGATCCCGACGCTCGGCATCTGTCTGGGCCTGCAGTGCATGGTGATCGAGTACGCCCGCAACATGGCAGGTCTCCCCGGCGCCTCGTCGAGCGAGTTCGACCCGGACACCCCGTTCCCGGTCGTCGCGACGATGGCCGAGCAGGTCGACATCATCGACCGCGGCGACCTGGGCGGCACGATGCGCCTCGGTCGGTACCCGGCGCAGCTACGCGCCGGTTCGGTCGCCGAGGAGGTGTACGGCGCCTCCGAGGTCTTCGAACGGCACCGTCACCGCTACGAGGTCAACAACGCCTACCGCGACCAGCTCGCCGAGGCGGGACTCGTCTTCTCGGGTCTGTCGCCCGACCGCAACCTCGTCGAGTTCGTCGAGCTGCCCCGCTCGGTGCACCCGTACTACATCGCCACCCAGGCCCACCCGGAGCTGCAGTCGCGTCCCACCTCGCCCCACCCGCTGTTCCGCGGGCTGATCGGCGCGGCGCTGGAACGTCACCGCGCCAGCGAGCTCTTCGACGTCGAGAACGGCTGATCGGATGGACGAGGCGCTGCGCGACGAACCGGTCGACCCGGACGTCGTCGCCAGCGACCTCGTCTACCGGGGCGCGGTCTGGGACGTCCGCTCCGACACCGTCCGCTACAACGACGGCCGGATCGTGCGTCAGTACGTGGTGCACCCCGGCGCCGCCGCGGTCATCGCGCTCGACGACGAGGGCCGTGTGCTGCTGATCCAGCAGTACCGGCATCCGATCAGGCATCGCGACTGGGAGGTGCCGGCCGGACTGCTGGACGTCGCAGGGGAGAGCCCGGAGCAGGCCGCACGCCGTGAGCTGGCCGAGGAGGCGGACCTCGAGGCGACCTCCTGGGAGCCGCTGGTCAGCATGTTCACGACGCCCGGCGGGAACGACGAGATCGTCCACCTCTTCCTCGCGCGCGGACTGTCCACGCGGGCCGAGGCGCACCACCGCGAAGAGGAGGAGGCCGACATCCGGATGCGGTGGGTACCGCTCGAAGATGCCGTCACCGCTGTGCTCGAGGGCAGACTCCGCAACGGCATCCTGATGACCGGTGTCCTCGCCACCGCCGAGCGGCTGAGACGGTCCGGCGCGGAGCACTGACGTGCGACTCGAACGGGCCGTCGACATCTACCTGCGGCACATCACCATCGAACGTGGGCTGTCCGCGCACACGGTCGGCGCCTACCGGCGCGACCTGGCGGGATACGTCGCGTGGCTCGAGGATCACGGCGTGGGCGAGGCCGGGGAGGTGACGCCCGCGCTCGTGGCGGAGTTCGCCGCGGAACGGGCCGGCGCCGAACCGCGACCGGCGGCCGCATCGCTCGCGCGTCTCCAGTCCTCCGTGCGGGGTCTGCACCGATTCCTCGTGCGGGAGGGGACGACCGAGGCGGACCCGACCGAATCCCTGCGCCCGCCGAGACTGCCGCAACGGCTGCCGAAGGCCCTCACCATCGCGCAGGTCGAGCAGCTGCTGGACGCATCGGGTCCCGCCCCGGGATCCGCCGATCAGGCCGAGATCGTGACGGTGCGCGACCGGGCCCTGGTGGAGCTGCTCTACGCGACCGGCGCGCGCGTCTCCGAACTCGTCCAGCTGGATGTCGACGACCTCGCGCACGGAGACGTGCTGCGCGTGCGCGGCAAGGGCTCGAAGGAGCGGATCGTCCCGGTCGGCTCGTACGCGCGGGCCGCCACCGACGCCTACCTGACGCGGGCACGCCCGGAGCTCGCCCGCCGGGGGAAGGGCACGCCGCGGCTGTTCCTCGGCGCGCGGGGTGCGCCCCTGTCGCGGCAGAGCGCCTGGGCCGTGCTGCAGGCGGCGGCCGAACGCGCGGGGCTCGACGCGCACGTCTCTCCGCACACCCTCCGACATTCGTTCGCCACGCACCTGCTGCAGGGCGGCGCGGACGTGCGGGTGGTGCAGGAGCTGCTCGGGCATTCCTCGGTCGCCACCACCCAGATCTACACGCACGTGAGCGTGGACGCGCTGCGCGACGTGTACTCCACGGCGCATCCCCGAGCCCGCTGAACGACGAGGTTTCCGCAGGTTCAGCCGCGCCGCCTCGGTCTCACGCCCCGGCCTCGCTAGAATCGATCGAACGACCCGAGAGCAGGAGTACGGTGGCGGAGCGCGCGAGCAAGGCATCAGGCAAATCGTCGACGAAGGACGATACGCCGCTGGGCCCCACCGGCCGCCCGTATCACGGATTCGCGACCCCTCCCGCCCTCACGACCCACGGACCGGCGCGCATCATCGCCCTGTGCAACCAGAAGGGCGGGGTCGGCAAGACGACGACCACGATCAACCTCGCCGCGTCGCTGGCCAACTACGGACGCAAGGTGCTCGCGGTCGACTTCGACCCGCAGGGCGCGCTCTCGGCGGGTCTCGGCATCCACCCGCACGACATGCCCACCATCTACGACCTGCTCCTGGACACCAAGCGGGACCCGCACGAAGCCATCGTGCACACGTCGGTCGAGGGTCTCGATGTGATCCCCGCGAACATCGATCTGTCCGCCGCCGAGGTGCACCTGGTCAACGAGGTCGCTCGCGAGACGATCCTCGCCCGGGTGCTGCGCAACATCACCCCCGAGTACGACGTCGTGCTCATCGATTGCCAGCCGTCGCTCGGCCTGCTGACGGTGAACGCCCTGACCGCCAGCCACGGGGTGCTCATCCCGCTCGAGTGCGAGTTCTTCGCCCTGCGCGGCGTCGCCCTGCTCATCGAGACGATCGACAAGGTCCGCGACCGTCTGAACCCGAGCATCACCCTCGACGGCGTCCTGGCCACGATGTACGACCCGCGCACGCTGCACTCGCGTGAGGTGCTCGAGCGCGTGGTGGAGGCGTTCGGCGACGACGTGCTGGAGACGGTCATCGGGCGGACGGTCAAGTTCCCGGATGCCTCGGTCTCGGGGATGCCGATCACCGAGTTCGCCCCCGAGCACGCGGCCGCGCAGGCCTACCTGCGGCTTGCTCGGGAACTGGTCTCCCGTGGCGCCGTCGCCTGACGACGACACCGTCGCGCCTTCCCCGGACACGTCCGCGTCCGACCCCTCACCGCCGTCCCCGGAGGACGGCTTCCGGGTGTCGCTCGGCGTGTTCGACGGGCCGTTCGATCTGCTGCTCTCCCTGATCTCCCAGCACCAGCTGGACATCACCGAGGTGGCGCTGAGCACCGTCACGGACGAGTTCATCGCGTATCTGCGCGCCCTCGGGCCCGAGGCGGAGCTCGATGAGGCATCCGAGTTCCTCGTGGTGGCGGCGACGCTGCTGGACATGAAGGTCGCGGGCCTGCTCCCGCAGGGGGAGCTCGTCGACGCGGAGGCCGTCGCCCTCCTCGAAGCGCGTGACCTGCTCTTCGCGCGCCTGCTGCAGTACCGCGCGTTCAAGGAGGTGTCGGCTTGGTTCGCACGCTCCCTGGAACGTGAGGACCGGCGGCACACCCGGAACGTCCGGATCGACGAGAAGTACCGGCAGGCCGCTCCCGAACTCGTCTGGTCACTCAGCCCCGACGACTTCGCCGCGCTGGCGGTCCTGGCCATGGCGCCCAAGGAGATCCCGGTGGTCGGGCTCGACCACCTCCACGCCCCGCTCGTCAGCATCCGGGAACAGGCGGCCATCGTCGTCACGCTCCTGCGCGACCGCGGCACCCTGACCTTCCGCGAGCTGGTCGCCGGCGTGACCGTGCCCGGAGTCGTCGTCGCGCGGTTCCTCTCGGTCCTCGAGCTCTACCGCCTGGCCGCGCTGTCGTTCGAGCAGCTGGAACCACTCGGGGAGCTGACGTTGCGATGGAGCGCGGAACGCTGGTCCGAAGAGAACCTCGCCACACTGGGAGCCGACTATGACCGATGACGCCGTACCCGGCCCGAACGAGACCTCGATGACGGAGGAGCCGACCACCGAAGGGTGGCCCCAGGACGTCGGATCCGTGGCAAGCCGGCTGGAGGCGATCCTCCTGGTCGTGGACGAGCCGCACAGCCTCGTGAGCCTCGCCGCGGCCGTCAGCGCGCCCGTGCCCGCGGTCCGCAAAGCCGTCGCAGCTCTCGTCGCCGACTACGACGGCGAATCGGGCGGTCCGCGTCGCGGCTTCGAGCTGCGCGAGGTCGGCGGGGGATGGCGGCTGTACGTCCGGGAGGACTACGACCGGCTGATCTCGGAGTTCCTCGGCACGCAACAGCCCTCCCGCCTGTCCCAGGCGGCGCTCGAGACGCTCGCCGTGATCGCCTATAAGCAACCTGTCACCCGCGGACAGGTAGCCTCGATACGTGCGGTGAACGTGGATTCGGTCGTGCGGACCCTCGTGGGGCGCGGCCTGATCACCGAGGTCGGTCACGACGGGGAGACCGGAGCCATCCTCTACGGGACGACCGAGGCGCTCCTGGGCCATCTCGGGATCAATTCCCTCGACGAACTGCCGCACATCTCGCCGCTCCTGGATGACGGATCGGCCGGCTTCGACGAAGTCACACGCTGAGCATGCGTGTGCGTGCACAGCAGGAGGAAAGACAGTGAGCGAACAAGGACCCGCCGATACCGAGGGCGTCCGCCTGCAGAAGGTGCTGGCGAACGCCGGCGTCGCGTCCCGTCGCGTGGCCGAGGACCTCATCGTCGCCGGGCGCGTCCGGGTGAACGGCGAGACGGTCACCGAGCTCGGCAGCCGCATCCACCCGGAGACCGACCTCGTCGACGTCGACGGCACGGCCATCCAGCTCGACCAGTCGAAGCGCTACGTGATGCTCAACAAGCCCACCGGTGTCGTCAGCACCATGGCCGACGACCGGGGACGTCCTGACCTGCGTCAGTACACCAAGGACTGGGAAGAGCGGCTCTACAACGTGGGGCGCTTGGACGCCGACACGAGCGGGCTGCTGATCCTCACCAACGACGGAGCCCTCGCGCACGTGCTGGCACATCCGTCCTTCGGCGTCACCAAGGTGTACATCGCGAAGGTCGAGGGCCGCATGACCGCGCAGACCATCGCCCGGCTGACCCGGGGGATCGACCTCGAGGACGGCCCGATCCGCGCGGACAAGGCGCGTCTCCTGGACACCTCCGGGGAGACGAGCCTGGTGGAGCTGACGCTGCACTCGGGACGGAACCGGATCGTGCGGCGCATGCTCGCCGAGGTCGGTCACCCCGTCCGCGAGCTGGTGCGCCGGCAGTTCGGCCCGCTGCACCTCGGGACCCTCGCGCTGGGACGGACGCGGGAGTTGACTACAGTGGAGCGGGGTGCGCTTCTCACGCTCGCGCGCCGCGGTGCCGAGGAGGCGCCGCCCGGAGAGCAGGAGAACGAGTGAGCGAGACCATCCCTCACGCCGCATCAGCGCGCGTCGCCGTGCGCACCCCCGGCACCGTCCGCATCGTCGGTGCCGGACTGCTGGGAGCCAGCATCGGTCATGCCCTGACCGCGCTCGGCGTCGACGTCGCCCTCGACGACACCTCTCCGGCACAGTTGCGTCTCGCCGTGGACTACGGCGCGGGGCGCGCCGCGCGCGCCGACGACCGGCCGATCCTCGTGGTCGTGGCGGTCCCGCCCGATGTCACCGCAGATGTGATCGAGCGCGAACTCGGCGACCATCCGCAGGCCGTCGTGACGGACGTCGCGAGCGTGAAGCTCGCCCCGCTGCACACCCTGCGCGAGCGCGGCGTGGACCTCCGCCGCTACATCGGCTCCCATCCGCTCGCCGGACGCGAGCGGGGCGGCGCCATCGCCGCGCGTGCCGACCTCTTCGTGGGACGGCCGTGGGTGGTCTGCCGGGACGAGGAGACGTCGGCGTCCGATCTGCTCCTCGTGGAGGGCCTGGCATTGGACCTCGGCGCGACACCCCTCGAGATGACTCCCGACGAGCACGACCGCTCGGTCGCGCTCGTCTCGCACGTACCGCAGCTGGTGGCCAGCCTGCTCGCCAGCCGGTTCGTCCCGGCTCCGGAGGGGCTGCTGCGCCTGGCCGGCCAGGGCGTCCGCGACACGACGCGCATCGCCGCGTCCGCTCCCGAACTCTGGGTGCAGATCCTGGGCGCGAACGCCGAACCCGTCGTGGCGGTGCTCGACGAGCTCGCGGCCGACCTCGCCGGAGTCGCCGACGCGCTGCGGGCACCCGACGCGCCCGGTGCGCGCAAGACGGTGGCCGACACCATCCGCCGCGGGAACCAGGGCGTCGAACGCCTCCCCGGCAAGCATGGACAGAACCGCCGCTTCGAGACGATCGTCGTCATGGTCGACGACACCCCGGGCCAGCTCGGCCGGCTCTTCGGGGAGCTCGGCGAGCTGGGCGTGAACGTGGAAGACCTGCGCCTGGAGCATTCTCCCGGCGCCCAATTCGGCCTCGCTGAGATCAGCGTCGCGCCGAGCGCCGCAGGCCCCGCCGTCGCGGGCCTGGAGTCGCGCGGATGGAAGATTGCGAGTACAGCCAATGACTGAGGACGTCTTCCTCGTCGCCGTGGACGGCCCCGCCGGGAGCGGCAAGTCCTCCGTGTCGAAAGAGGTGGCCCGCCGGCTCGGCTTCGGCTACCTCGACACCGGGGCGATGTACCGCGCCCTCGCCTGGTTCGCGCTGGAACGCCGGCTGGACACGTCGGATGCCACCGCGGTGACCGAGGCGATGGGGGAGTTCGAGGCCGGGATATCCCTCGACCCCGATGACTACTGGGTGCGGGTGGGTGATGTCGACGTGACATCCGCCATCCGCGAGACCCGGGTCGCCGAGGCCGTGAGCGGTGTCGCCCGGGTCCCCGTCATCCGCGAGACGCTGAACGGCCGGTTCCGCGAGCTCGTGGCCGACTCCGAACGCCCGGGTGTCGTCGTCGAAGGACGCGACATCACGACCGTCGTCGCCCCGGACGCTCCGGTGCGCGTGCTGCTGACCGCCTCGCCCGAGGTGCGCGCCGCCCGCCGCTCGGCCGAGCTGACCGGACAGGATGCCGCGGCCGTCGCAGACGCACTGCACCGGCGTGATGCATCCGACTCCGCCGTCGTGGACTTCATGACGGCGGCTCCGGGGGTCGACGTCGTCGACTCCACGGATCTCGATTTCGAAGGATCGGTGTCGGCGCTCATCGCCCTCATCGGGAACATGCAGGAGGTGCAGAATGCGCGCTGAGGACGAGTACGAAGCAGGGCCGGACCAGCTGGAGGAGAGGCTGGCGGACCTGGACGAGACGCTCGCCGAGCAGCGGGCCGTCGCGCTCCGGGCGTCGCTGTCCGACTACGACCTGGACGAGGAGGATGCCGCGGTCCTGTCCGGGCTGGTCGGCTCCGGGGACGGTATCGAGTACCTTCCGGCGCTTCCGGTGGTCGCGATCGTGGGCCGGCCGAACGTGGGCAAGTCGGCGCTCGTGAACCGCATCCTCGGCCGTCGCGAGGCGGTCGTCGAGGACACCCCCGGCGTGACCCGCGACCGCGTCACCTACAAGGCGGAGTGGATGGAGCGTCGCTTCTCCCTCGTGGACACCGGCGGGTGGGAGCCGGACGCCCGCGGCATCGACAAGTCCGTCGCCGCTCAGGCGGAGATCGCGATCGATCTCGCCGACGTCGTCCTGTTCGTCGTGGACGCCATGGTCGGTGCGACCTCGACCGATGAGCACGTGGTGAAGCTCCTCCGCCGGAGCGGGAAGCCCGTGCTGCTGGTCGCGAACAAGATCGACGACGCCCGGCACGAGCCGGAGGCGGCTGCGCTCTGGAACCTCGGACTCGGCGAGCCGTATCCGGTCTCCGCGATCCACGGCCGCGGCGTGGCCGACCTGCTCGACCACGTCATGAAGGTGCTGCCGGACGTGTCCGCCGTCGCCAAGCACGAAATCGGTGGTCCGCGCCGCGTCGCGATCCTCGGACGCCCGAACGTCGGCAAGTCGTCGCTGCTGAACAAGGCGGCGGGCGAGGAGCGCGTCGTCGTGAACGAGCTCGCCGGCACCACGCGCGACCCGGTCGACGAGATCGTCGAGCTCGGCGGCAAGCTGTGGCGTCTGGTCGACACCGCCGGCATCCGCCGCCGCGTGCACCTGTCGCAGGGCGCCGACTTCTACGCGTCGCTGCGCACGTCGGCGGCGCTCGAGAAGGCCGAGGTGGCCGTGGTCGTGCTCGACATCTCGCAGCCGCTCAGCGAGCAGGACGTCCGCATCATCGACATGGTGCTCGAATCCGGGCGCGCGCTCGTCCTGGCCTTCAACAAGTGGGACCTGCTGAACACCCCGGAGATGGAGAACATCGACCGGCGTCGCTATCTGGAGCGCGAGATCGAGCAGGACCTCGCCCACGTGGCGTGGGCACCGCGGGTGAACATCTCCGCGCGCACCGGACGTCACCTCGACAAGCTCGTGCCGGCGCTCGAGACGGCTCTCGAGTCGTGGGATCAGCGCATCTCGACGGGCAAGTTCAACGCGTTCCTCTCGGAGCTCGTCGCCGAGCACCCGCACCCGCTGCGCGGTGGCAAGCAGCCCCGCATCCTGTTCGGGACCCAGGCGAGCACGCGCCCGCCGACATTCGTGCTGTTCACGACCGGGTTCCTCGACCCCGGCTACCGCCGCTTCATCCAGCGTCGGCTGCGCGAGATCTACGGCTTCGAAGGTTCGCCCATCGTCATCAACATGCGGGTGCGCGAACGCAAGCAGCGGTGACCGGCGGGCCGGCGCGACTATGACAGGGTGGAACGGTGACGATTGAGCCTCCCCGCCCCGACGAGCCGCGCCGCCCGCTCGGTCCGCGCGATGCCGGCGACGCCTGGGTGATCGCCCCCACGGGCGAGCGGTACTGGGGGCGTTTCGGCGCCGCTGGTCTGCTTGCGGTGGATGCCGCGCGCGGCGTGCTGCTGCAGCACCGCGTCTCCTGGAGTCACTTCGGGGGGACGTGGGGCCTCCCCGGCGGTGCCCGGCACGAGGGCGAGTCCGCCACGGACGGCGCCGTGCGCGAGGCGACGGAAGAGGCGGGCGTACCGGATGGTGCGGTGCGTCCCCGGCTTCTGAGTGTTCTCGAGCTCGGGTACTGGTCGTACACGACGCTCCTCGCCGACGTCGTCGAGCCGTTCGAACCCGTGATCAGCGACCCGGAGAGCGTGGAGCTGTCGTGGGTGCCGGTCGACCAGGTCGCGGACTACCCGCTGCATCCCGGTTTCGGCGACTCGTGGGCCATGCTGCGCGCGCTCATCGATGTCCGCCCGACCGTGATCGTCGATGCGGCGAACGTCGTCGGGGCGGTGCCGGACGGATGGTGGCGCGATCGAGCGGGCGCGACAAGACGGCTGCTCACCCGGTTCGACGCGCTCGCGCGGGCCGGTGTGCCTGCGTCGGCGTTGGGGCTCGGCGCCGACACCTGGTACCCGGAGTTCGATGTGGTGGTGGAGGGGAAGGCGCGCGCCGCGTCTGCACCCTCCGACGGTGTCAACGGGCCGGTCCGTGTCGTTCCGGCGCCGGCAGCGGGGGATGACGCGATCGTCGCTCAGGCGAGTGAGCGGGTGGCAGCCGGCGACGTGGTCACGGTCGTCACGAGCGACCGTGAACTCGCTCAGCGCTGCGCCGCGGTGGGTGCCACTGTGCACGGCGCCGGCTGGTTGCTGGACCTCCTGCCGGAGTGATAGGCCGGGCACTACGGCCCGAGTGACAAGCCGGGCACAGCTGCCCGAGCGAGTGGGACTCCTGCCCGAGCGGGCGGAGGACGGTCCTGTGGGCGTGCGCCGACTCAGAACGGCGGCGGGTCGCCGTCGGGTACGAACTGGACGCTGGTGGGTCCGACCGCCGGTGGGTCGTCGCTGTAGATCTGGCCCAGGGGTGAGGTCCATTCGAGCACCCCGCCCGCGAGTTGTCGCACCGTCCAGGGGGTGGCGTGCTTGAGGGTGTGGTGGCGCTTGCACAGGTGCCCGAGGTTCTCGACGGTCGTCTGACCGCCGAAGGCGTAGTCGAGGGTGTGGTCTTCGTCAGACCGCACGGCGGGCATGCGGCATCCCGGGAACCTGCAGTGCTTATCCCGCGCCCGGAGGTAGCGCTTCATGGCGTCGGTCGGGCGGTACCTGTCGGTCCGGAGGACGTCGCCGGTGACCGGATGCGTGAGGATGCGGTCCCATCCGGTGCATCCGCCTGCGAGGCGCCGGGCTGTGTCCGCGTCGATGGGTGAGCGCCCGTCCAGTTCCGCGGGGTCGTCGCTCGTGCCGGCGAGGACCAGGGCCGGGACGACCACCTGCACCACGGCTCGGATGGCGCCGAGTGCACCGGGCGCGTCACCGGTTGCAGTGGGATCCGCGTCCGGACACCCGGTGAGGAGCATGTCCGCGAGCACATCGGCGCGGATCTGATCGAGTGTGCGCCGGTCGGACGCGATGATCTCGTGCGGGCTGGGCTCAGGGTCTGCAGCAGGGGACGATGCGGGAACCATGGGCGCGCCCTCGGGCGGGGCATCCGGCACGGATGTGCGCGCGCGTTCAGCGGCATCCTTGACGACTCTGGCCTGTCTGGTGAGCCGGTCATGGATCGCGTGGGCCAGAGCGGCGGGGACGATGACGGTGAGTTCGGCCATCCCGTCGGCCAGGGGGAGCACTCGGACGGCGCGGGTCTCACGGGCGTCCCGGTGACGCTCGGTGAGGGTGCGGGGGTTCAGTTTCTCGGCGAGCATGTCGAGCAGCCGCCTCGCCCGGGCCGGCGTCTCGGCTTCGCAGATGTGGACGGCTGCGGCATCGAACAACGCCCGGTCGTCGGCATCGAGGGGAAGACCCGCGTCCGCGACCGCTCGGACGTGGGTCTGCGAGATGCGCCCCTCGCCCCAGGCCAGGACCGTCGCCGGGTATCGGGTGACGAGAGCCTCGGCGTCATCCATGCGGTGCTGGACGGTGCGGTCGGACATCCGGCCTGCGCAGCCGATCTCCGCCGCGAGGGATCGCGCGGCCATGTCGCGGTCGCGCGCGGCGCCGTCTCGCGCCGTCTCCTCCGCGTGGGCGGCGGCTTTCGCGTAGGCCCGGGCGGCCGCCGCCTGCGCAGACGCGACCGCGGCCTCGGCGGACAGGACCTCGGCCACGATCGCGGCGCGCGCAGTGTGCTCTGCGTCGAACTGCCGGATCGGAACCTTCGAAGACATGTTCCCATTGTGCAGAGGGGGTCCGACATCGGAGCGCCCATATCCGCTGTGCGGGGACAGCCGTGGACAACTCCGTTCCCGAGCGACGGGGGAGGAACGGTCGGGGTATCCGTCGGCTTCGCCTTTACTCGTCCTCGCGCCCGCGCAGACGGTCGAGGTCGCGGCGCTCGCGCTTCGTGGGGCGACCGGCACCGCGGTCCCGCACCGGGGTGAACGGGATGGACTCCCGGGGCGGCGGTGGGGGAGTGCGGTCCTCCACGGCGAGGGCGGCAAGGGGGGCGCTCACGCGCTTGACGATCGTCTGACGGACGATCAACGTGCGGTCGAAGCCGGCGATCCGCACGCGTACCTCGTCGCCGGGTCGCACCAGCTGGGCGGCTTTCGCGCGGTCTCCACCGATCCGCACGTGCCCGGCGCGACAGGCGGTGGTGGCGGCCGATCGGGTCTTGTAGACGCGGACGGCCCAGAGCCAGGAGTCGACCCGGACCGGAGACGTGGCGTCGGTCATGTGGTCGCCCTGGTGGAGGTGGCGAGTACGACTCCGGCGGCGATCAGAGCCTGGCCGAGGCAGTAGGTCAGCATGACGAGGGGGCTCGTCCAATCGGGCATCGCGTCCGGCAGGAACAGCCGGAAGGCCAGCACGGTGTCCGAGGCGAGGAAGAAGGCTCCGCCGAGCGCGATCACGCCGCCGCATCGCGCAGCGGCCGTGGCCGTCCCGGCGAGGACGAGCCCGTACGCTGCGACAGCGAAGGCGAGCCCGCCGAGGTGCGGCCAGAGCACGATGACGAGCACCAGCCACCAGGCGGCGTAGACGAGCGCCCACATCGGGACGCGCCGTCGTGTCAGCCGTGTGAGGAACAGCCAGATGTAGACCACGTGCGCGAGCCCGAAGCAGAGCAGCATCATCGGGAGCTCCGGCGCGAAGGGGAAGAAGGTGGCCGCGCCGTCGCCGAACCAGGACAGGATGAGCGCGATGACGAGGGCGACCGGGATGGCGCCGCGCCGCGTTCCCCGCCATGCCCACAGTGCGGCGAGCACCAGGAGGGGCATGAGGAGCAGCTTCGTCGGTCGTGCGACGTCGCCGGCGTCGAGAGCGAGGGCCAGGATGTGCACGACGGAGGCAGCCGCGAACACGGCGAAGCCCCACCACCATGATCTGGTCAGCGTGGTGACGGTTTCGGGTTCCGCTACGGTGCGCACCGGTCCACGGTAGCGCGGCGCGAGCGCACGGCGCGGAAGGCGCTACGTGAGCTCGAGGGAGACGATCGGACGATCGGGGCGGGGGCGGGCCGTTTCGCTGAACCCTGCAGCCAGGAAGCTCGAGAGTGCGCCCCGGAACAGCTCGTTGGCGCTGGGCCGGGAGACCGAGGTGTCGCGGGGATACGCCTCCACTCTTCGTGCACCCTCCGCCCGTGCCTGCTCCACAGCCGCCGTCAGGAGGGCTTTGCTCACGCCCTGTCCGCGGAACTCGCGACGGACGCTGAAGCAGCTGATCGCCCACACGTCCTCGTCCTCCCAGGACCCCTGGGCGTTCGGCCCGTAGATCCGTGAGCGGGCGAAGCGGCGCAGGATGCTGCGTGGCCCCACGCGCACCCATCCCGCCGCCCGACCGTCGACCTGCGCGACGAGCCCAGGGGGCACCGGCAGCGCGGTCTCCTCCTGCAGCATCCGCATCCGTTCGTCCTGCGTCGTGCCCTCGAACTCCCGATTCGTCAGCAGCCACCACTGGCACTGGCAGGACTTGCCGTCGCCCCCGCCCGTGAGGGTCATCTCGACGTCGTCGAACCGTTCTGCTGTCGCGGGGAGGATGGTGATGCGAGCCATGTCGAGACGCTACCGCCGACCGGGGACACACGCGAGATGCAGACGGATGGGCTGTGTGTTCGCGGCGGGTGTCGGATCGGGATAAGATAGTCGAGTTGCCCGCATGCGGGCGGCTCCGGGATGTGGCGCAGCTTGGTAGCGCACTTGACTGGGGGTCAAGGGGTCGCAGGTTCAAATCCTGTCATCCCGACCGGAGAGCCGTTGGTAAGACCGACGGCAAAACGGTTGGAAAACGAGAAGGGCACTGGCTTCGAGCCGGTGCCCTTCTCGTTTTTCTGCGTCTCGGGTTTTTGAATTCGGTCTTAGGATGTCCGACTGGGGTGCCCCGGCCTGGAAAACACGGAACGCGCCCGTTTTCGGGCGCGTTGGATTGGCCTGGGTGAGCGTGGGTTTCGCCGGTATCTCGCCGGTCGGTCACACGATGAGCGCACGCCAGCCGGGTGGCAATTCCTGTCTGTGGAGTCGGCGGAGCTGGTCGCGTTCCCGACGCCACTGGCGACGCAGCGGGTCTTGGCCGTCGGGAGTGGCCGCGAGCGCCAGCCATGTGTTCATCGCGGTCACATCGTCCATGGTGATCCCGGTCCAGGGGTTGATGCGGCGGATGCCTGCTAGCGCCCGCGGGGAGTGCGCGTACCGGAGGCCTCTGTTGCTGGCGAAGTCATCGACCCAGAGCACAGGCCGACCCTCGCTCGCTGCGGCGATCGTGTTCTGGGCCCTTGCGCCGGAAGCCGACCACATCCACCCGCACGCCCACGGCGGGGAGAACACCCTCGACAATCTGACCACCCTGCACGCTGCCTGCAACACTCGAAAAGCGGACTCGCTAATCACCGACCCGACGCGCGCCATGTCTGTTCCGGAGGGGGCCCTCGAAGTAGCCGGCACGAAGTGGCCAGGCGAGAATCCCAGTCGACTGCTCCAACCCCTCATCTTGATTGGCGCAGATGTCGTGGTTCACGACATCTGGAGCGACGCCGCGCAGAGGGGACAGCAGATCCACGATCACACTGAAAAGTAATCGTCCGCGTTCTTCGGCCCGAACTACCTTGAACAGATCCGTGAAGGATGGGCGGAGAGATCGTCGCGGCGCCCCGCAGCACTGGCGCGTCCGCTCACGGCGCGTTGGCCGTGCGCAGGCTCGACTACCGTGGACACGGCACGCGAAAGAGGTAAACAGTGGTCACAGGTGAGTTGAAACGCCAAGTCGACAAGGTGTGGGATGCGTTCTGGTCCGGCGGCATTGCCAACCCGGTCGAGGTGATCGAGCAGATCACCTACCTGCTGTTCATCAAGCGGCTCGACGACCTCCACACCCTCGCCGAGAGGAAGGCCGCCCGCTTCGGCGACCTGATCGAGGACCCGGTCTTCCCCGAGGGGTACGACAGTGACCTACCGGGGCGACGCCCCTACCGCGACCTACGGTGGAGCGTGTTCACGAACTACGCCCCCGCCGAGATGTTCGAGGTCGTGTCCGAGCACGTCTTTCCCTGGCTGCGCCGGCTCGGCGCCGAAGGTTCGAGCTACGCCCGCAACATGCGTGACGCTCGCTTCACGATCCCGACGCCCGCGCTGTTGACGAAAGTCGTCGACCTGCTGGCCGAGATCCCGATGGATGATCGCGACACCAAGGGCGACATATACGAGTACATGCTCTCGAAGCTCGCGACCAGCGGCACGAATGGGCAGTTCCGCACCGCGCGGCACATCATCACGCTCATGGTCGACCTGCAGCAGCCGAAGCCGGACGACCTCATCATCGACCCGGCCGTCGGCACCGCCGGATTCCTCGTCGCCGCCGAGGAACACCTGCGCGAACACCACCCCGAGATCTGGACGGATGCCGAACGGCGCGCCCACTTCAACGGGCCGATGTTCACCGGGTACGACTCCGACGCGGCGATGGCGCGCATCGCGAGCATGAACATGCTGCTGCACGGCGTCGAGAACCCGACCATCGAACGAGCGGACTCCCTGTCGGAGGGGCACCCCGGCGACGACACGTACACGCTCGTGCTCGCCAATCCGCCCTTCGCGGGGTCGCTCGACGATGAGACCGTGTCGAAGGACCTGCAGAAGCTCGTGAAGACGCGCAAGACCGAACTGCTGTTCCTGGTCTTGATGATCCGGATGCTGCGCAACGGAGGACGTGCGGCCGTGATCGTGCCCGAGGGGGTGCTGTTCGGCTCGTCGAACGCCCACAAGGCGGTGCGACGGATGCTCGTCGACGACCACAAGCTGGATGCCGTCATCAAGCTCCCGTCAGGCACCTTCAAGCCCTACACCGGGGTGTCGACGGCGATCCTGCTGTTCACGAAGACGTCGTCTGGTGGCACGGACCGGGTGTGGTTCTACGACGTGCGCGCTGACGGCATGACCCTCGACGACAAGCGGACCCCGATCGAGGCGAACGACCTGCCGGACGTGCTGTCACGGTGGCGGAACCAGGATGCCGAAGCCGACCGCGCCCGGACCGATCAGAGCTTCTTCGTACCGAAGCAGGAGATCGTCGACAACGGCTACGACCTCTCCCTCAACCGCTACAAGGAAATCGAGGTCGAGGACGTCGAGCACCGCTCGCCGCAGGAGATCCTCGACGAGCTCGACGCCCTCGAGGTTGAGATCCAGGACGGCCTGAAGCGCCTGCGGGAGATGCTCGCGTGACCTGGGAGACCGTTCCGCTGGGCACTCTGGCCACCTTGAACCCGCGAGGGCAGAACAATCAGATAACGGCGACGTTTCTCGGAATGGCAGACCTGGCAGAAGACGGAAAGACGAGCCAGGGGGTTCAGCTCAAGCCCGAGGACCTGAAGCCCGGCTACACACCTTTTCGCAACAAGGATCTGCTTGTCGCGAAGATCACACCTTGCTTCGAAAACGGCAAGATTGGCCAGGCGTCGATCCCAACCGACCAGGGCTGGGGCTCAACCGAATTCCACGTAGTGCGGCCTGATGATGCTCGTATAAACCGCCGCTACTTGCTGCACTTCCTGCGGTCCCCCGTCGTGAGGGCAAGCGGGCAGATCAGAATGACCGGCAGCGGGGGGCAACGGCGTGTACCCGCCGACTTTCTCCGCCAATTGAGCGTCCCCCTCCCACCCCTCGCCGAGCAGCGCCGCATCGCAGCGATCCTCGACGAGGCCGACGCCATCGTTCGCAATTCCCAAATGATGCTTGACTCCGCAACGTCCGTGATCACTTCAGGTCTTGGCGATTCGATCCTGCTGACGCCCGATGTAGAAATGCGCCCACTTTCGGACTTCATCGATCCAGCTAGGCCCCTGACTTACGGCATCCTGAAACCGGGCCCAGACATCGACGGCGGGATCCCCTACATTCGAGTAGCGGATATGGATGGTGTGGGCATCCGACTCGCGGGCGTTCGCAGGACAACGCCAGAGATTTCGAAACAGTACCGTCGCTCGCAGCTAAAGCGTGGAGATCTATTGATGTCCATTCGGGGCCATGTCGGTCGCCTTGCACTTATCCCCGAAGAAATCGATGGCGCAAACATCACTCAGGACTCAGCTCGAATCGCCGCGGACGGTGTACGACCAGAGTTCCTCGCCGTGTGGATTCGATCGCAACAATCGCAACGATGGATGGCTCGCCACACGAAGGGCGTCGCCGTGCGGGGGATCAATCTTGGCGACCTACGCAACCTCCCCACACCGGTCGTGAGCGAAGCAGAGCAAAATCGCATTGCCGCCGTCGCCCGGGAGTTCGCGGAGGCTCGGCTGACAGCTGCCCGGCGGCTCGACCGCGCGCGCGCGCTCTTCGCGTCCCTTCAGCACCGCGCGTTCCGAGGAGAGCTTTGACTGACACATCGTCCGGATTCACCCCGGTGCCGACGATTCCGCCCTGGCCGGGATTAGTCCGTCCTCTGCTCGAGGTGCTTGCGGACGGTCAGACGTGGCGCAAGCGCGACATTGAGCGCGCGGTTGCGGTGCGAGCAGGGCTCAGTCCTGAGCAACTTGAGGAGACGCTCGAGTCGGGTCAGGCGCGCGCGTTCAACCGTATCGGCTGGGCAACGTCGGCGCTCCGGCGGGCGAAGGCTATCGAGGCTCCGGAGCGGGCCAAGTTCCGCATCACAGACACGGGGCAGCAGCTGCTGGCAGA
The DNA here is from genome assembly GCF_008727755.1 of Microbacterium caowuchunii. Taxonomy (NCBI): domain Bacteria; kingdom Bacillati; phylum Actinomycetota; class Actinomycetes; order Micrococcales; family Microbacteriaceae; genus Microbacterium; species Microbacterium caowuchunii. The sequence continues at coordinate 2,042,426 of NZ_CP044231.1, read as the reverse complement.
GCACCCTGGCCCGATCTCGGAGCGCGTCGTGCAGGCGATCCCGGCTTACAGCGAGTATGTGCCTGCGCGAAGCCGGCGAGCAGCCTCTGCGGAGCCGTCCCTGCCCGATCTTGACGAGGCCGACCCTGATGAGCTCATCAGCTCCGGCATCCAGCTCATCGAGAACGACACGAAGTCGACTCTTCTGCAGCGCCTCAAGGAGAGCGACCCGTACGACTTCGAGCGGGTGGTCCGCTCGCTCCTGGTGAAGATGGGATACGGGCGGGACGGCACGATGTCCCCGCTCCGTGGGTCGGGCGACGGGGGGCCCGACGGGGTGATCGACCGGGACGAGCTCGGGCAGCAAGATCTACGTGCAGGCCAAGCGCTACGCCGAGGCCGCGATCGGCCGTCCGAAAGTGCAGGAGTTCGTCGGCGCACTCGCGACCCGCGGCGCCAACGTGGGCGTGTTCTTCACAACCAGCCGCTTCAGCGCCGAGGCTGTCGACGCCGCCGACCGCGTGCCGCAGGAGATCGCGCTCGTTGACGGTGACCGCCTGACGGCGCTGATGCTGCGGCACAAGGTCGGCGTGCAGGTGGCTCGCACGATCGAGCTCCTCAAGGTCGACGAGGACTTCTTCGCCGACGAGTGACCCTGCTCTGCGGCAAGAGCGCGAGGGGGTGGCCACCACCGGCGTGACCGCCACCCCGCTCACAGTCAGTAACCCACAGCGGCGAGCCCGAACTGGATCTCGGCGTCGGTGAACTCCTCGTAGGCGAGCTGGTCGTAGAGCGACTGGCGCGAGAACGAGGAGAGTTCGAGGTAGCTCGCCGCCTTCTCGGCCGCCTCGGCGTTCCAATCGGCCCCGGCGTTGTCAGCGCCGAATGTGGCCTCTTCCGTGGAGAAGCCCTCGAACTCCAGCTGGCCGATCAGTCCGGCGCGGGAGAAGCCGGTGAGCTTCAGGTAGGACTGCGCCTTGCCGATCGCATTCTGCTGAGCGAGCGTGTACACCGGCTTGGGCGCCTCGGTCGTCACCGACACCTGGGTGCCCGGTTCCGCTTTGCCGGACCCGACGGGGCCCTGGGAGAGGATCACCCAGTCGTCGCCGGCACCGGCATCAACCACGAAGACGAACCCGGCGGACTCGACGTCGGCGCGCGCCTCGGCCACCGTCTTTCCGACGACATTGGGCACGGCGACGGTGGTGTCCTCGGGCTCCGTCTTCACCACCGGCTCCTCGACCTCCTCGGCCACGGTCACCTGCTCGGAGGATCCGTCGTCATCGGAAGCGCTGCCACCGCTGATACCCGTCGTGATCATGCTGATCAGCACGAGCACGCCCAGCGCGATGAGGCTCCACTGCCACCACTTCAGGCTCGGCAGCCCGCGCTTCGAAGAGGCCGCGACTGCCCGGCCCGCGGAAGGTGCGGCTGCGGGCGGCCCGCTGGGAGTGTCGGGGTGTGCGGCGTTGTTGCTGTTCTCGGACATGACAGAGCTTTCTGGTCGTGCGAGGCGCAAACCCCCAGGTGTGCGCCACCGGCCGATGGCCAGTAGATCAGGACACACCAGACCTCCGACATTGCGGCATTCCGTGGCCGAGCAAGTCAAATGTGGTGGAGCCGACGCTCTTCGCTAGCATGGCGGCAGGCAGGGCCGAACCTGCCGCGGGGGGCCGTTCGTGGGGAACTTCGACTTCGTCAGGGATCGCTGGCCGAAAGTGTTCGAGGCCGCATCCCGCGCCGAGTCGTACCTGCGCAGCGACCCGCGCGCGTCGGCCACCTATTCGCGGCGCGCCGGCGAGATATTCACCGAGTGGATCTACGCCGCGGAAGCACTGCCCCGCCCCTACGACAGCTCCTTCGCGAATCTGACGGCGCAGCAGCCCTTCCGCCAGGCGGTCGGTGCGAACGTCGAGGGCAGCCTGCAGATCGTACGGCGCGTCGGCAACGACGCGGTCCACAAAGAAGAGGAGATGCCGCTGGGGCGCGCGCGGGGCTCGCTCGAGCAGCTTCACACGATCTGCCGCTGGCTCGACCACTGCTACGGCGACCCCGGCGCCGGCAACCCCGCTCCCTTCGATTTCGCTCTGGTTCCTCCCGCCCCGGCCACCGTGATCCGCCACACCCGCGCCGAACTCGAGCGCGCCCAGACCGAATTCGAGGACGCGCGCCGAGCCCTCGCTGAAGAGCGGGAACGTAATGACGCGCTGAAGCACGAGCTCGAAGAACTGAGGACCGCCGCCGAAGCAACGAAGACGGAGAAGGCGAAAGCGAACGCCGAGCTCGACATCCCCGACCCGACGCTGGCCACCGAGGCCGAGACCCGTCGCGACCTCATCGACCTGCACCTGAACGAAGCAGGATGGGCACTCACCGAACCGCGCGATCGCGAATGGCCGGTGCACGGCATCCCCAGCCCCTCCGGCGGCGGCAAGGTCGACTACGTGCTGTGGGGCGACGACGGCAAGCCGCTCGCCGTCGTCGAGGCCAAACGCACGACGAAGAGCGCGAAGCAGGGCCGCCTGCAGGCAGAGATCTACGCCGACGCGCTCGAACGCGACTTCGGCCAGCGCCCGCTGGTCTACTTCACGAACGGCTACGAGACCTGGCTGTGGGACGACCGTCGGTACCCGCCGCGTCGGGTTGCGGGCTACATGACCAAGGACCAGCTCGCGCTCGCGATTCAGCGGCGGCAGTCCCTCAAGCCGCTCGCCGCGGCGACGATCGACCGCACGATCGTGGAGCGTCCGTACCAGCTGCGTGCCATCCGCGCCGTCACCGAAGCCTTCGAGAACCAGCGACGCCGCGCGCTGCTCGTGATGGCGACCGGTACCGGCAAGACGCGCACCGTCATCGCCCTCGTCGACGTGCTTCAGAAGGCGAACTGGGTCAAGCGGGTGCTGTTCCTCGCCGACCGTACGGCGCTCGTCAACCAGGCGGTCGGCGCTTTCAAGGCCCACCTTCCCGACAGTGCTCCGGTGAACCTCGTCACCGACCGCGACAGCGAGGGACGCGTCTTCGTCTCGACCTACCAGACAGTGATGGGCCTCATCGACGCCGGCCAAGACGCGCTGCGCCGTTTCGGCCCCGGATACTTCGATCTGATCGTCGTCGACGAGGCGCACCGGTCGATCTACAACCGGTACGGCGAGATCTTCGACTACTTCGACGCCCTGGTTGTCGGGCTCACGGCGACGCCTCGCGCCGATGTCGACCACAACACCTACCGGCTCTTCGAGCTCGACGACGGCGTGCCGACCGACGCGTTCGAACTCGATGACGCGATCGCGGGCGGCTACCTCGTGCCACCCGTGGCGCGCCCGATCGATCTCGGGTTCATGAAACGCGGCATCCACTATGCCGATCTGTCCGACGCCGAACGCGAGCGGTGGGACGAGATGGAGTGGCAGGACGGCGAGGTTCCCGACGCCATCGATGCGGCGGCGATGAACCGGTGGCTGTTCAACGAAGACACCGTCGACAAGGTGCTCGAGGTGCTCGTCTCCGAAGGCCGCCGTGTGGGAGGCGGCGACGTGCTCGGCAAGACGATTGTCTTCGCCAAGAACCAGAGGCACGCCGAGTTCATCGAGGAACGGTTCGACGCGAACTTCCCCGAGCAGCGCGGCCGGCTCGCGCGCGTGATCACGTACGCGGCGGGGCCGTACGCGCAGACGCTCATCGACGATTTCTCCACGCCGGGGAAGAGCCCGCAGATCGCCATCTCCGTCGACATGCTCGACACCGGCATCGACATCCCCGACGTCGTGAACCTCGTGTTCTTCAAGCCGATGCACTCGCACACGAAGTTCTGGCAGATGGTCGGGCGCGGCACCCGCTTGCGCCCCGACCTGTACGGGCCCGGCGACGACAAGCGCGACTTCGTCATCTTCGACGTGTGCGGCAACATCGACTTCTTCAACGAGGAGCTCCCCGAGGCATCCATCCCGCGTTCCCTGTCGCTTTCGGAACGCACCTTCCTGTTGCGCGCTCGGCTGCTCGCCGCGCTGAACGCAGGCGCTGTGGACGCGCACGACGCCGACACCGAAGCCCTGCGCGCCGCGGTGGCCGGGCGACTGTACCGCGGCGTCGGCGGCATGAACCGCGACAACTTCCTCGTCCGCAAGCACCTGCGTGCCGTCGAACGCTTCGGCACGGCACCGGCCTGGGACACCCTCACCATGGACGACCTCGACGCGGCGGCTGCGCTCGCCGGTCTCCCCACCGCCGCCGAGCAGGACCCCGACGAAGCCGCGAAGCGCTTCGACGCACTCCTCCTTGACGCGCAGGTGGCTCTCGCGGAGGGTGGTGCCGTTCCGGCGGCTGTCGCCTCCCGGGTGATCGCTATCGCGCAGGCGCTCGGCGACCGGCGGAGCATCCCTGCCGTGGCCGCGCAGGCTGCTCTCCTCGACGCCATCGCCGACCCGGCATGGTGGGAGGGGACGAGCGTCGCACTGCTCGAACGCGTGCGTGTGCGACTGCGCGATCTCGTGCGGCTCATCGATCGTGACCGGCAGGCCATCGTCTACACCAACTTCGAGGACACTCTCGACGGTGTTCGCGACGTCACCCTCTCGCGTGTCGTTCCGGGACTGGACCGGCGGGCCTTCCGACAGAAAGTACTCGGGTTCCTCGACGCCCACGCCGACAACCTCGCGCTGCGCAAGCTCCGCACCGGACGTGAGCTCACCGCCGTCGACCTGGAACAGCTCGAACAAATCCTCGTTGAAGCCGGGGGAGTGGATGCCGCGCAGCTGCACAGCGCATCGACCGACGCCGGCGGCCTCGGCCGGCTCATCCGCTCCATCGTGGGCCTCGATCGGTCCGCCGCCGAGGCCGCCCTCGCCGACTTCGTCGCCGCGCCGGGCTTCACCCAGCGTCAGCACCACTTCGTCGACCTGATCGTCGAGCAGCTCACCATCGCCGGTGTGCTCGACCCGCGTCGGCTGTACGAGGATCCGTTCACGGGCCTCGCCGCAGAGGGCCCCGATGAGCTGTTCACCGACGCGCAGGTGACCGATCTGATCGAACGCATCCGGGCCATCTCGGACTCTGCTGTTCCCATTACAGCGGAAAGTGCATGAGCGCCGGGCGCGGTAATCCATCCTCGTCTGCGCGCCCGAAGACGAGCACGAGTGAGGCGTGGAACAGTGGTGTCACGCAGGTAGGGAGTTAAGCACGATGGCTGACACGGTCAAGGAAGATGAGCGGCTGGCGACGGCGGTCAAAGCCTGGCGAGAATCTCTCATCCTGCTCTCCGGACGCAATCGCCTGCTCAACTACCGCCCCACCCGCTCGTCCACTCTCGAGTTCACCCGGGCAACGGCCGATGAGGTGATCGCGGTCGTCGAGAAGGGCAAGGGCGTTCCCGTGGTCGGGCTCGTCCCGCCCGCCGATCCTGCCGCTGCGAAAGGGGCTGCCGGGGAGGAAGACCTGGAAGCTCAGGCGCTCGACGTCATCGAGGACTTTGCGTACGACGCCTTCCCGGATCACCTGTTCGTGAACAAGACGCAGCGCGATGTGGATCGCGCGTTGAAGACCCTCGCGGCGACGGCGAGCCGTGAGTTCCTCGACCGGGGCCTGTCCGTCTTGTATCTCGCGCTTGGATCGCTGCATTGGAACGAAGCCAACGGTGACGCGCGCGTCAGCCCACTGGTGTTCTTCCCTGTGGAGCTGCGCGCCGCCGGGCCGAAGCAACCGCAGCGGGTGTATCCATCGGAAGAGGACCTCGTCGTAAACCCGGCCCTTGAGATCCGTCTCCGTGAAGAGGGCGTCACCCTGCCAGACCAGACGGCGATTGAGCAGCTCATCGCCGAGGGCGGCATGGCCGCCGTGGAACGCGTCGTGAGTGCATTGCCGATGCCGAAGGGCTGGAAGGTTGAGCCGCTGTGCGTGCTCTCGGCGTTCATGTTCGCCAAGGAGGCCATGTTCCGCGACCTCGAAGCGAACGAGGAACGCGTGCTTGCCAGCCCGCTCGTGCAGGCGCTGGGTGGCAGCACTGACGCGGCGCGCGAACGACTCGTCTTCGCGCCTGCGGAACCGGACGACATCGACACCATCGCCCCGCCTGAGCAGGTGCCGCTCATCCTCGATGCTGACTCGACCCAACGAGTCGCGGTCGCCGCCGCCGCGGAAGGTAAGAGCTTCGTCCTGGACGGGCCTCCCGGCACCGGAAAGAGCCAGACGATTGCAAACATCATCGCCACGCTGGCCGGTGCGGGTAAGAAGGTGCTGTTCGTCTCGGAGAAGGCTGTCGCTCTTGATGTCGTTCGTGACCGCCTCTCCAGCCGCGGCCTCGGCCCAATCTTGTTCGAACTGCACAGCCACAAGGCCACGCGTGCGGAGGTCGCCAAGTCGCTCGGGCAGGCGCTCCGCGAGAAGCCGAGCATCGTCACCGCGAGCGCCTCGCAGGGCACCGCGCGGGCCAAGGAGCTGCGCGAGACGCTGACTGGGTACGCCGCCGCGATGAACGAACGTCGCGAACCCGCCGAATGGACGATCCACGAGGTCCTCGGCATGCTCGCCGGCCTCCCCGCCGTCGACGCACTTCCCCGCGCCGGCACGGACGGTGGCCCGCTGGATCCGCTCAAATGGGACGAGATCGTCGACCTCAGCGCGGCCGTCAGTGCCGCATGGCCGCACCTCGTACAGGGCGACAAACATCTGTGGCGCGGCATCAACGTCCTCGCCGACTTGGAATACGACGTCGCATCGGCTCGTACCGCCCTCCAAGAGCTCGTCACCGCGATGGACACGGTCGCCCCTGCACGCGCCGACCTCGGCCTGGACGGCACAGACACCTGGAGCAAGCTGGACGCGGTCGCCAAGCACTGGCACTCCGGGCAGCAGGAGTGGCGTGATGAAGCATGGGTCGCCACCGCCCCCGCCGACTCAATCGCGAAACTGACAGACCTCCTTCGCGACTCCGAGGCCGTCCTCGGCGCCCATGCGCGTCTCACTAGTCAGCTCGGTCCCCAGTGGCGCACCCAAGTCGGACTCGAGCGACCGAAACCGCTGAGCAGTCAGACGCGCGCCGTCTTCCCCGTCGACGAGAACGCGCCCCTATCTGTGACTAAGGAGCGATCCGCGGCCGTCGCCCGATGGTCCGCCGAGATCACCGCCCTCCAGCAGACCGCGAACGAAGTCGCCGGTGACCTCGGTCTCCACGAACCTCGCTTCCTCGGCGACATCGACACACTCCGCGACCTCGCCGACGTCATCGCCCGAGAACCAGCCCTGCAGTCGGCATGGCTCACCAAACACGGACTCGATGAGCTTGCCTCGGCACTCGACGCGCTCGCCGCCGCGCAGGACAAGGAGCGCGCCGCGGCGCAGACGGCGGCGGAGGTGTTCCATCCCTCCATCCGCAAGGTCGACATCGATCCCATCGAAGAGCGATGGGAAGGCCGTTCCGCGTTGCAGAAGGTCTTCGGGCTGGCTGGTCCCGATTCGAAGTTGATCGCGCCGCATGCACGAGTGAAGCCGCGCGTCGCGTTCCGCAGCATCGCGACCGCCTCCGACTGGCAGCACGCACGTGAGCAGATCGAGGCCGAGTCTGCGACTGTGGAGCGCCTGCTCGGCTACGTTCCGGTGGACGACGTGGCCTGGGCCAGCGCCCGCGACATCCTCGCGCGCTGCCGGACCGTGCTCGACCGCAGAGGTGATGTGGGGACCGCGAAACTGGCGGCCTTGCAGGCCAGCGAGTTCGGCTGGCAGGCAACGCGGCGGTCGATCCGTGACCTGACCGACAAGCTCGAACACTTCAAAGTGCTGTCGACCCGTCTGGCCACACCGTTCGACGACCCGAGTCGCTTGATCTCGGAACTGACCAGCGACGCCGAACGTGCCACGGCCGAGATCGATGCACTGCTCACCACCACAGACCACTTCGCCGCGGGTGGAACCCGGTCGCTCGCTGATGTCGCCCGCCTGCAGAACGATGCCGACGATAGCGACGCCATGTGGCGGCGGTTCGATGCACGGCTAGCTGACCTCGCTCTCACGTTTCCTGGACTAGGGGCGACCCTCTCTGAAGATTGGAAGGCGACCATACATGAACGGCTGGAATGGACAGCTGCGCTCCACAAATTGACCTCAGGTATCGACCGGCGTGGTTTCCTCGCGCTGGACGCTACGGTGTCGAGCGACGCGCTTGAGCGGGCCGGCCTCCGATGGGATGCCGCACGCGAAAAATTTGGACGTCACTTCACAGGTAATCCGTACGCTTCAGAGCTGAACGACCCGGACGATGCGGAATCGCTGCTGGCGGATCTCGCGGCGGATATCGACGGAGCGCACGCCCTGTCTGATGCGCGAAGTCACGAGGCGCGGCTGCGCGACCTCGGCCTGGCCGATGCTCTCGACGCGCTCCTCCGATCCGACATTGACGCTGCCGAGATCGCCGACCATATCCAGGCGATCACGCTGTCGACCTGGGTGGCGGAGACGGAGGCCCGAGACCCCCGGTTCCGGTCCCGGATCCCGCTCCCACGTGATTCGATGGCTGCCAATTTCCGGGAGCTTGATCGTGCTCTCGTGGACAACGCGGCCGCGAACGTGCTAGCCGCCGCGGTGCGCCGCCGTCCCACTACGCCTTCGAGGCAGACCACGCTGGTCCACCGTGAGGCGGAGAAGAAGAAGCGTCACCTGCCGGTGCGTGAACTCATCGCCGATGCGCGTGACGTCATCCAGGCGATCCACCCGGTCTTCATGATGAGTCCGCTCGCCGTGTCGCAGTACCTCCCGGCGGACATCCAGTTCGACGTCGTCATCTTCGACGAAGCCAGCCAGGTTCCGCCGGGCGACGCGATCAACTGCATTTATCGCGCCGGTGCTGTGATCGCCGCCGGCGACCAGAAGCAGCTTCCGCCGACATCTTTCTTCGCTGCCGCACAATCGTCGGACGACGACCTCGACGCGGACGAGGATCTCGCCAACGACTACGAGTCGCTTCTCGACTTGATGAAGTCGAGCGGGTCCTTCACGAGCATTGGGCTGCGGTGGCATTACCGCAGCAGGCACGAGCATCTCATCGCGTACAGCAACAACTCGTTCTATGAGGACCGCCTGGTGACCTTCCCCGGCGCTCTGGCCGATGTTCCGGACGCGGGCGTGAAGTTCCTCAAAGCCGACGGCGTCTACCGGCGCTCCCAAGGCCAGGACAACCCTAAGGAGGCGCAGTTCGTCGCCGACCGGGTCATCCACCATCTCGACACCCGACCTGGCAGGAGCGTCGGTGTTGTCGCGATGTCGACCGCTCAGCGTGATGCAATCCTCAACGCTCTCGTAATGAAGCGCGCCGAGCGTCCCGACCTCGATGAGAAGTTCGTGGAGAGCCGTCTGGACGGAATCTTCGTGAAGAGCCTCGAAGAGGTGCAAGGAGATGAGCGTGACGTCATCATCATGTCCGTCGGATACGGACCGGATGAGACCGGTACCGTGTTCCGCAACTTCGGTCCCATCAACAAGAAGGGCGGCGAACGCCGTCTGAACGTCGCCATCACGCGCGCTAAGGAACTGACCGAGGTCGTCTCCTCGATGACCGCGGGGCAGATCGGCGATGTCCCCAGCGCGGGTGGTCGCCATCTCCGCCGTTATCTCGACTATGCCGAGCGTGGCCCGCTTGCGCTCGCTATCGAACTGGGGTCGGCGGGACTTGGCACGGACTCGCCGTTCGAGGACGCAGTGATCAGCGCCATTCGCTCCTGGGGGTATGACGTGCAACCGCAGGTCGGGGTCTCCGGGTTCCGCATCGACATCGGGGTGAAGCACCCGCACGCGCCTGGTGTGTTCATGCTCGGCGTCGAGTGCGACGGTGCCATGTACCACTCGTCAAGATCCGCGCGCGACCGCGACCGCCTTCGCCACGAAATCCTGGAAGGGCTCGGCTGGAACCTGCACCATATCTGGGGCACCGACTGGTATCGCAACCGTGACCGCGAGGAAGAGCGGCTGCGCAAGCTCCTGGAAGAGCTGGAGGCCCAGGAATTCGCCGGGCGGCTCGGACGGAAGCCTGTCCGTGCGGCATCGCCCATGATCGAGGTGGAAGCTCAAGACTTTGACGTCAAGGCCCGTCAGGCCTGGATCAAGGACTACGTCCCGCTCACGGGGTACAAGTTGAGGGCACTCGACTGGACGGAGCGGTCGAACGCACGACACCTCGCGAGCTTCATCCAGGCCATGGCTGACGCCGAAGGCCCCGTCCACATCAACCAGATCAAGGCGCGCCTCCGCGACCACGCCGGAATGGACCGAATCAACAAGCACGCGATCCGCACGATCATGGACGCCATCGAGACGGCCGCGGTCACGCTGGACGGTGACTTCGTGCAGCGGCCGCGTACCAAGGTGACGGAAGTACGCCTTGCCGGGCCGCGGTCGCTCGCCGAAATTGCCGACGCAGAGTTCCGGCTCGCGGTGCTGCAGGTACTCGAGAGCCAGGTCGGCGCGAACCGCGAGGAGCTCGCACTGTCCGTGTCACGGGCCTTCGGTTGGCTGCGCACGTCCCCTGATCTCACCACGCGCGTTGCTCATGTCGTTGCGGAGAACCTCTCGAACGGGACGATTACTGAAACCGGCGGAGTGTTGCGGCTCACCGCGGGAGACTGACCCCGTCGTGGGTCGGTGCACGGCCGGAGTCCACCTGCGCCGTTTACCCGCCAAGGTGTGCTCCTTGGCCTGCCCGAGATAGATCAGGTGCATGCTGCGCTCATCGAGCAGCTCCTGGAACGGTTCCAGGAGCTCTCCGCCGGTTCGAAGACGGATGACATGGACAAGTGAAGGCGTCGGGGACGATTGCGTCGACCTCGCGCGCCGACTGGAACGCGCGCTCGTCAAGCAGCGTCACTCCTCCTCGGTGCCCGCCTGCTTTGACGTATCGCCTCGACGCAGCCTCGACACGATGTTCTTCGTGGCCTTGCCGGCTGCGTTTTTCGCGTTGCTGGCCGCCTCTGTACTGAGCGCCCCGACGGCAGCTGTCCCGCGCGCACCGAGCTTTGCTGCGTTTTGGATGCCAGCCGCCCCGGTGGCACGTACGGTGTCTCGCGCTTCGGCGGCAGCGACGGTCCACCGCTTCTTCTCGAGGTTCACGCGGCTGTCAGAGATGCCGAGAGTCTCCTGGAAGACCATCACATCGGCGCCCACCTCGTTACTGGAACGCACCACCTCGCCCGGCTTGAGCGGATGGAAGAGGACCTTGTTGTTCGCGATTGCGGCAGCAGCATCCATCCGTGCGAGCAGCCGCTCGGTGCTCTTCGAGATCAGGTCGCGGCGCTTCGCGCGCCCCGCCTGGATCGCCTCGCGGTGACGGTCAAGGTCATCAGGGGTGGAGTCCAGGACGCGGTCCAGCTCCAGAACGGCGAGACCGTCTTGAAGGTGGAAGCAGCGAGCCAGCACAGCGAGCCACTCTTCAACCTCATCTTCGGCGTTCTTCGCGATCTTGGCGAGGTCGCTTACATGTGACTTCTTCTCCATCTTTTCGGCAAGCGCATCAAGGCGGCGGAGTGCGTAAGACTGCGTCTCAGCGATGGTCTGGGCCGCACCGTGGAGGCTCGACCAGGTCACTTCGGACACGCGGCCGACGTGCTCGCGTTTGAGCATGGCGTCGTCGATGACGAGGCCGACCCCGATCATGCGGGCTAGCGCGCTGTCCTTCTGTGCTCGCAGGATGTCGTCGACCTTCTCGTCGATGACGGCTAGGTAGTCCGTGATTTCCTGCATCGTCTGCTGCATGGCGAGCTGGGCCATGATGCCTGCGGCGCCGGCGAGTATCGCCGGATTAGTCAGCACAGAGCCGACGGTGCCGGGCTTCACGAACTCCAGGATGTTCGTGATCTTGCCCTTGCTCGTCGTCACGATTGCGCGGCTGACGCTGTCCGACGAACCTTTCATGGCATTGCCGAGCTTCAGCGCCTTGGCTGACTCCTCGGTGAGTTTCACCCAGCGTCCGGCATTGGCGGCGACTTCGGATCCGCCTTTGGCGGCCGCCGAGCCGACGTTGAGCGCGCTGCCGAGCGCCTGCGAAAGGTTCAGTTCTCGGGACGCGACACCAGCGGTGGAGAGGAAGCGCTCTACTGCGAGCGGGTCGCCGATGACGGCGAGACCTTCCCCATCGCTGACGATTTCGATCTCATAGCGCGGTTCGTCCTTATCCGACATGTATGCCCCGTTCGCCGCGCTGATCTGCTGCGTTGAGGCTATCGGGTGCGAACGTTCCACAGCGGCACCAGGATCGCCTCGTTGACCTCTCCCTTCGTGAAGTCCTTGCGGTCACCCTTGCCGCTCTTCGCATGCCATCCGGCGAAGGCTTCTACTAGCCCAGGATTGCGCTCGCCGTACGCGCCTCCGGGAAGCCGGTGCTGATCGTGCACGGCACGGCCGACCGCACGCTTCCCATCGACGCCACCGCGCGCCCCTTCCACGGGCTGCTTCCCGACGCGGAGTACATCGAGATCGACGGCGCCCCGCACGGGATGCTGTGGACCCACGCCGAGGAGGTCAACGCCGCGCTCCTGCCCTTCATCCGGAACTGATGCGCTGCGAGCCCACGGGACGCTGCCGGACCGCGTCCCGTGGGCAGCGCGCTCCCGTCCCCGTCTCCCGGGGAGTTGCGCCGTGTGCCGAGCGGGAATCCTGCCCACTCGTTCGCCGTCAGGTTGTCTCACGGGGCGCGTGCGGCCAACGGTAAGCGCGCGCGAACGTGGTGGGCGCCTGGAGCACCGATGCGCAGACAGCTGATTTGAACCAGGCGGCGGCAAGCCCTGTCATGAACCTGCCGGTCGGCGTGTCCAGCGGGTCGACGCTGAGGATGATGCCCCGCCGCCGCCCGAGGCTGATGCATCGGAAGGCGTATCCGAAATCGAACGGGGTGGGTGGCTCCTTTCGGAGTGCGCGGGCGATGTTGTCGGCGGCGTGTGCACCCATCGGGATGGCGGTGGCGCAGCTCGCACGCAGATGGGGCATGCCCGTCACGCGCACCGCATCCCCGGCGCCCCAGATACCGGGCACGCTTTCCAGGGTTGGTGCGACGAGGAGCTGATCGTGTGCGCTGACTGCGAGCGAGGATTCCCGGCCGAGGCGGGAGACGTGCAGGCCGGTCGCATCCACCGCCAGAGCGTCTCCCGGCGCTTCGCTGTCGAGATGCACACCCAGGTGTTCCAGCGTGGTCCGGAGATGGTCGCGTGCTCGCTCGGGCAGCCCGTCACCCACGGGCGCGCGGCCGAGCAGATGCACCGTGAGGTCTGCTCGACGGTAGGCGAGCTCGGCGGCGAATTCGATGCCGGTCAGCCCGGCTCCGCGGACGACGACATCGGTGCCCGGTGCGGCCTCAGCGAGTCTCTCGCGTTGCATGGTTGCCGCGGCATACGAGGCGATGCTGCCCGGTGCTGCGTCGTGGCTGCCCGTGGTGACCAGAATGTGGCGTGCGCGGAGTTCGTGTCCGTCGGCGAGGCGCACCAGCCCGGGCTCGACGTGCTGGGCCAGGCTCCGGTGGTGCTCGGCGCCGTGCTTCAGCATCCGGCGCAGCGGAATCCGTATGCGTGGGGCGCCGCCTGCCGCGTACTCGTGCAGTCTGACCCGGTGGATGAAGTCTGCTTTCGGGTCGATGAGTGCGACTCGAGTGCCGCGTGGTAGCCGGTTGGCGGCGGTGATCCCGGAGTATCCGCCGCCGATGATGATCGCGTCATAGTGGTGTGACATGCATGCCCCTCCTGCTCGTGTACACCCGGTATGACCGAGCACCGCGCCGATGTGTGAGGTACTTCGCCCTATGTTGAGAGCAGATCCAGGCGGAGCGGGGCGAGGGCGGGAATGGTCGACGTCGAAAGCGAACGAGTGCGGTTGATGCGGCTCGCATACCGCATGCTCGGTAGCTGGAACGATGCCGAGGACATCGTTCAGCAGAGCTTCGAACGCTGGTATCGGCTCGACCCCGTAGAGCGTGAGCGGATCGAGAACCCTGCCGCGTGGTTCACCACGGCCGCGTCCCGCCTGTGTCTGAACCTGCTCGGCTCTGCGCCGATGCGGCGGGAACGATACGTCGGCCCGTGGCTTCCCGAACCGATCCCGGCTTATGCGACGTCGGGCGTCGAACCGTTGGATCGCGTCACGCGTGACGACTCGGTGAGTATGGCGCTCTTGGTCGCGCTGGAATCGCTCACCCCCGCGGAGCGCGTCACCTACGTGCTGCACGAAGCCTTCGGGGTGCCGTATGCCGAGATCGCAGAAATCGTCGGGCGCACGCCCGCTGCGGTGCGCCAAGCGGCGGTCTCAGCGCGGAGACACCTCGACGACGGGCGATACCGTCCTTCGGATCCCGGTGAGCACTCACGGCTCGTGGATGCGTTCCAGGAGGCATGCGAGCACGGCGACCTGGCCGGGTTGATCGCGGTGCTCGATCCGCAGGTGACCTCGATCAGCGACGGAAACGGCAGGATCGGCATCGCGCGCCAGCCGGTGGTCGGGGCTGTGAAGGTCGCGCCCTTCCTCCTCGGCATCCTGCGCCGCCCGATGCGTGGCGTGGTGATCGAGCGCACAGTGGTGAACGACGCCCCCGGATTCGCCCTCGTTCGAACCAAGCGGAAGGGACGCCGTGACGTGCTCGGCGTCATCTCGTTCCACATCGCTTCGGGGAAGATCCGCGGCATCTACTTCGCCATGAGCCCCGACAAACTCGCTGCATGGCAACCGAAACAGCTCAGCGAGCGTCGCACCTAGCGTCGCGATCCGCACGCCGCCCTGGGGCGTCATCCGCTCGGCGGCTCACCGTTCGGCTTCGGGCGTCCTCACCATCCGTCGGCGTCGGCTGAGGCGGAGCTTGTGTCATCCGACGCACTGCTGACACGCTGGCGACGTGATCGAATCCCGCGCGCAGAGTCCGAACCATCGCGCCGTCGTCGTGATCGCGTGCATCGGCACCCTCCTGGTGATCGCCTACGCGGGTCTGGCGCTCCTGCAGATCCTGGTTCTCAACCCGCTCGCCGCCGCTCCGGGAAGGTCCCTCGATCGGATCCATACCGAGATGGCTATGGCAGGGGAGTCGCTGAGCGCCCCGATGGCCATCGGCGTGCTGAGCGTCGGGGTCGCCATCGCGGTGCTCGCCTTGGTGCTTCTCGCTCGGAGCCGCGTTGCGACGCCGATCGCTGCGGTTTTCGCCTATCTGCTGATCCTTGTCTTCGGTGCGCCGGCGTACTTCGTCGCGTCCTTCGGTGCAGGCATGGGGCTGGCCGATACCTACCTGATCAGTGGCGCCGATCGCTCACCGTGGGCAGCACCGTTGTACGTCATCAGTGCGTTGGCGTTCTTCGGCGCAGCTGCGGCCGGTGGGATCGGACTTGCCCGCTCGCAACGCACGAGCAACCTGCGGCTGACGCGCTATCCCGCCGGTTGACGGGTCACCGGCGGGCGTTCACGCCGCTGGCAGGGTGTCCGGTGCGATCGGGCCGGGGACCGTGCCGGTGCGCGCCGGGCAGAATCCTGATTGAGCTCCGGCGGGGGTCGCTGGCAATCTGTCCGCTATGCAGACCCGTGTCAAGATCGCCATCGCCGGCGTGGTCGCGCTCGTCCTCGCCGGGCTCCTCGCGCTGGCCGCTCCCGTCATCCTCCCCTTCCTGCCGGAACGCGTGCAGGCCGCGGTCGGCGGGACGATCGAGACCGTGCCGGGCACGGTGAAGGAGCTGTTCGCGGCGACCGGTCTCGGTGAGCACGAGGCACGCGGCAGGGTCGTGACGCACGCCGAGGTCGATGATGAGTACGTGATCGCCGCGAAGATCTGGCCGTGGGAGCTTCCCGAAGGATGGGGCTTCCCGAAGAACCGCGGCGTCCAGGACGCGCCGGGCGCGCACTGGAACGGGATGGGCGTCGCCGGCGCGTTCTCCAAGTGGGCGAGGGCGTCCCTCGGCGCAGTGAAGGATGGCCGTCTCGCCCCGGATGCTGCGAACCGCCTGCTGGACGAGGTCGAGGACGCGACCCTCACGCTGCTCGACGCGGGCGTGCTCTCCGACCGGCGGTTCGTCTCGCAGTCCGTGACGCCGCTCCGTCCCTGACCCCCGGCGCCGCGGGTACGCGCCGCACGCAACCTTTCGTCCGGCGGAATCGGCCTTCCCGGCGGACTACAAGACCGCCACTCTCGGAGGAGTTACCGCACAAGGGGGAGCGATACCGATGACGAGCGACCGCAGAGTGATTGCACCGTGGGCCGGCGATGAGAAGATCGGCTACCTGCAGGGGGGCATCGAGACCACCGGAGGCAACATCCTCTGGTTGTCCGGGACGACGGCGACACGCGAGCGCCAGGCGCAACACGTGGGAGACATCGCTGCCCAGGCGGTGTTCGCCCTGGAGAAGACCGGGACCGCGCTTCGGGAAGCGGGATACGAATGGTCGGACGTCGTCCGGCTGAACTGGTACGTCAAGGCGAGCCACCTCGAGCAGTTCTGGGCCGTCGGCAACGACGCGGTCGGCCGTTTCCTGGGCGAGGTCGGCTGCAAGGCGGCGGGTGTCTTCCTCGCGGTGGAGAGTCTCGCCCACCCGGACATGCTCTGCGAGTTCGAGGCGACGGCCGTCAAGTGAGCCGCGTGACACGTCGCGGTGCCCGGCCGTCGGCTCCGGTGGCTGAGGGCCGATGAGTGAACGATCTTCTCGCCGATATCGAGGGTGACTTCCGCGTACGCGAAGGATGGGTCTATCTCCAATCCGCCGGTGCGGGACTCGCGTTCCCCGGAGCGGCCGACGCGGGCGGACGCTATTACCGCGATGTGGCGTTGCTCGGATGCGATGCGCAGCCGCAGTGGCGGGTCGAGGCCGACGGTGCCAAGCAGAGGTCGGCCGCGCTGCTGAACGTCCCCGCGGACGAGGTGGGCTTCTTCCGCAACACCAGTGAGGTGCTGAACCTCGCCGCGAACAGCATGACCTGGCAGTCGGGCGACGAGATCGTGGTCTTCGCTGACGACTATCCGTGCAGCCTCCTCGCGTGGACGCACGCCACGGAGCTGGGCGCGTCGCTCACCATGGTCCATCCCACCGGGCCGGATACCCGGGAGCAGGATCTCCTGGACGCGATCACCCCTCGCACGCGCGTGGTGTGCGTCTCCCATGTGCACCCGTGGACCGGGGTGACCCTCGATCTGACACGGATCGGCGCTGCCTGCCGCGACGTCGACGCTCTGTTCATGGTGGACGGCATCCAGGCTCTGGGCGCCATCCCGGTGGACCTCACGATGGTCGACGTGTACGCCGCGGGCGTCTTCAAATGGCTGATGTCGGGATTCGGGACTGCCCTGGGGGTGTTCCGGGAGCGCACCCGCGACGTGCTGACGCCGATCTTCCGGAGCTACGGGAATCCTCCGCCGAGCACCTCTCTGAGCTACGCCGCCCCCAACTTCCCCGGCCTGTACGTCCTGAACGCCACCCTCCAGTATCTCGAGGGGATCGGCTGGGAACGGATCCACGACAGGGTCCGCGCGCTCACCGGAGAACTCCTCGTCGGGCTGGAGCGGATCGGCGTCCCGGCGCTCACCCCGCCTGATCTCCGCGCGGGGATCATCGCCATCGAGACGGCCGACTCCGCCTACGTGGCGGCAGAGCTCCAGAAGCGGCGGGTGTCCGTCTCCGATCGAGCGGGCAGGACCCTGGTGTCTCCCCATTTCTACAACTCGCGCGAGGACATCGACCGCTTCCTCGAGGAGTTCCGTGACGTCGTCGCGAACCGGTGAGGCGGCGCGATGAGCCCCGCTGAGGACCCGCTCGAGCAGCGGCTGCGCCGGGACTTCCCCTACCGGGGGCAGCGGGTGTACCTGAACTCGGCCGGTGCCGGTCTGCCGTGGTCGGGCGCTCCCGCGGCCGCTGCTGCGCATTTCACCGAGATCGCGCAGTTCGGCGCGGACGCGCGGCCGGGATGGATCGAGCGGGCGGAGTCGGCCCGCACCCGCCTGGCCGGCATGCTGCATGTCCCGAGCGAGGACATCGCGTTCCTGCGCAGCACGACGGAGGTCATGAACCTCGCCGCGGCGAGCATGCCATGGGAGTCGGGCGATGAGGTGGTCTTCCCCTCCGACGACTTCCCCTCCGTCGTGCTGCCGTGGCAGCGCGCTCGTGAGTCCGGCGCCCGGATCATTCCCACGCAGATCGAGGCGGAGCAGGAGCGAACGGATGCGCTCCTGGCCGCTATGACACCGCGCACCAGGATGGTGGCCGTCACCCACGTCAACGCGACGACCGGCACGCGCGTCGATCTCACCCGGCTGGGCGAGAGATGCCGGGAGGTGGGCGCCCTCCTCGTCGTCGACGGGATCGAGGCGCTCGGCTCCATCCCCGTGGACCTGACTCCGGTGGACGTCTACGGCGCAGGGGTGTTCAAGTGGCTGATGTCGGGCTTCGGCACCGCCGTCGGCGTCTTCCGCGAGCGGGCCCGGACCATCCTGACCCCGGCGTACCGGGGATACCGCAACCCAGAGCCCGCTCCCCGGTTCGAGTACTCCGAGCCGAACTTCCCCGGGCTCGCCGTCCTCGACACGACGCTCGCGTATCTGGAGGACCTGGGATGGGACACCGTCTACGCGCGTGTCGAGACGCTCACCGCGATGGTGGCGGAAGCGGTCACCGGCCACGGCCTCCGCATCGTGACGCCCGCCGATCGCGGGGGGATCATCGCCTTCGAGCATTCCGACGCGAACGGGATCGTGGATCTGCTCCGGGAGGATGGTGTGGACGTCGTCACCAGGGGAGGGCTCGTGCGCGTCTCGCCGCACTTCTACAACACCGTCGGCGACATCCACCGCTTCGAGACAGCGCTCGCCGCCGCGCTCGCCCGGGTGGCCGCCTGACCGCCGCGCCGAGGCGCTGAGCGCGGGAGATCCCTCGCCACCGCGTGCGCATCCCGGCCGGGGAGCACGCGTGTCCTCCCCGGCCGGGCCCGCTGGTCAGTCCGACGTTGCGGATCCGGAGAACGCGGTACGCACGAGGTCCGCGATCTTCCGGAGAGTCGCGTCATCGATCTCCTCGAGGAACCACGCAGAGGGGCGCAACGTGCTGCCGGCTTCGCGTTCGACCGTGGCCTTCTCCGACAGGCCGAACGACATCACCCCGTCGTCCACGCGGAAGAACACCAGTACCGGCGTGCTGCGGCCCACGGCGTAGCCGGGCATGCCGTACCAGAGTCGTGGCTTGAGCTTCGGTCCGGCCGTCAGGATCGTTTCGTGCAGCCGGGCGCCGATCGTCGCGAACGGTTCCGGCCACTCGGCGATCTTCTCCGAGACCGCCTGCAGGTCCTTCGTCGCGTTGTCCGTCTTGGTCGTGGACATGATGTCCCACCCTTCTCTCGCGCCGCATTCGCGGCATGGTGAACACAACCGACCGGGTCGGGGTCGGTTGCGCAATCTCCACCGCGGACATGTCCTGGCCGGGGCCAGTCCTCTCCGCGAACGTGTCAGACGAGCACTTCGTCATCGACTGCGCGAGGGCACTTCGGAGTGCCGGCACTCACGATAGCAGCGCGGCACCCTGGTCCACCGTGCCCTTGACGGGGACGGCAGGGGCTGTCGCGGCGCCTGTCGCATCACGGGCGGGAAGCCGGATCCGCGACGCGGGGGATCCGAGGCTGTGCCGGTCCGCCCACATCAGGATCGCCTCGGTCACCTCGTCGAGGTGCGTCTCCAGGGCGAAGTGACCACCGTCGAGGAGGACGACGTCGGCTGCGGGGCTGTCCTTCGCGAAGGCCGACGCCCCTGCCGGGGCGAAGATCTCGTCGTTGCGCCCCCAGACGGCCAGCACGGGCACCTCCCTCTCACGGAGCCAGTCGTGGACCTTCGGATAGAGAGGAGGGTTCGTGCCGTAGTCCGCGAACAGGGCGAGTTGCGCGGCAGGGACACCGGGGCGCGCGAGGAGCGCGAGGTCGTGCTCCCACGCATCCGGATCGACGAGGGAGACATCCGGCTCACCGTGCGTGTACTGCCATTCGACGGCCTCCCTGCCGAGGGCCGGCAGCAGCGCGGCCTCGCTCGCAGCGTTGCGCTGCTCCGCATGGGTCCAGATCGGCGCCCAGAACGCGGGGACGAACCCCTCCTCGTAGGCGTTCCCGTTCTGCGAGATCACGCCGACGATCGCGCCCGGGTCGGCGAGAGCGAGACGCCAGCCGATGGGCGCGCCGTAATCCTGGACGTAGATGGCGTACCGCGTCACCCCGAGACGGGCGAGCAGGGTGCGCGTCACCTCCGCGAGCGCGTCGAAGGTGTAGTCGAACTCGTCGACCGGCGGAGCGGACGAGAACCCGAAGCCGATGTGGTCCGGGGCGATGACGTGGAATCTCTCGGCGAGCCTCGGCATGAGGTGACGGAACATGTGGGAACTCGTCGGGTACCCGTGCAGGAGGACCAGAGCCGGCGCCTCCCGTGCTCCCGCTTCGCGGTAGAAGACCGTGAGGCCGTCGATGTCGATCGACCGATGATGGACACGTGCCATGAGGATGCTCCTGGTGATCTGCCCGCCGGGGGCGGGGGAGAGGGACGGGCGCGGCGCCGGGGAGTGCCCCTGAGTGCCGATGTGCCCATCCAAAACCGTGTGGTCGGCACCGGGTCAAGCCGTGGACCCGGCATACGCGTCTACCGGACCGGGAAGTTGTCGCGGAAGAGGCCCTCGGGGTCGCGCCGCTCCTTGATCGTGCGAAGTCGTTCCAGGGTGGCGGGCGGGAAGGCCCGCGCCACGATGTCGGGTCCGGTGCGTGACTCGAAGCTGAGATAGAGGCCGGCGAACCTCTCCTCGAGGCGCGCCCACAGCTCATCGAAAGACGCGGATCGGCCCACCGCCGTGACGGAGTACCGGGCGTGGCGATGCGCGTAGGCGGTCGCCTCCGGGGCGATGTCCGCGATGGCACCGCCGACCGGACGGAGCTGGAACCAGGGCGTGCTCCCGGAGAGCAGCAGCTCTGCCGCGATTCCCGCCGTCTCCGGGCCGAGCTCGTCCAGAAGGCCGGAGCGGAAACCGGGTTCGCCCCGCCCATCGTGGGAGGTGTCGGGCGCGTTGGAGATGACGTCGGCATACGAGCCGAGCTGCACGGACTGGTCCAGCAGCGGGGCGATGGTGAGGAACGGCTGGAGCCGCTCGATGATGACCGACGTGTCCGCCGAATCGATCACGCCGTACAGTCGCGCGACCGGGGTGGTCGCGGCGCGGCTTGTACCGGCGATGAGGAACAGCGTCGTGTCGCGGGGGGAGTCCTCCGTCGCCGCGGCGTATCGCTGGAGGAGGGATGCCGCATCCGAGGCGTCGAAGACCAGCTGGACCCACGCGACCTTCCCGACCGGTGTCGCCTGGAACTCCAAGGAGACGACGATCCCGATGTTGGCGCCTGCGCCGCGCACGGCCCAGAACAGCTCCGGGTTCTCGTCCTCCGTGGCGCGCACGAGCGTGCCGTCGGCCAGGACGATCTCGGCGGCGACCATCTGGTCGATGGTCAGTCCGTGTTCGCGGCCGAGGAATCCGATGCCGCCCGCGGTGGCGAGCCCGCCCACGCCGACGCCCCCGTAGTCGCCGCTCGTGATGGCCCACCCGTGCGGTTCCAGTGCACGCGCGACGTCCTGCCAGCGGGCTCCCGGACCGACACGCACCAACCGTCGCCGTTCGTCGAGGATCTCGATGTCCCGGAGCGCGCCGAGGTCGATGACGAGCCCGCCGTCGTTCGTGCTGCGGCCGCTGACGCCGTGCCCGCCGCTGCGGACGCCCAGAGGTAGATGCCGGTGCGCGCGGGCGAAGGCGACCGCGTCCTGCACACCGGCGGTGTCTTCGGGACGGAGGACGATTCCGGGTGTGCCGCCGCGCAGGTACGTGGACCGCACCGCTCGGTAGGCGAAGTCGCCCGGCTCGATCGTCGTGTCCCTGAGGGATGCCGGCACCTCGTCGTAGGCGATGCCCTCACGCCGCGCGGCCAGTGCGCGCGATGATCGTCCCGGAGCGGCCGTGCCTCGCCGCGCCCGCTCCGCCTCGACCAGTCCGCGGACCATCGGGGCGGTCTCCTGGGCGAACCGGCTGAGCGCGTTCGGATCGTCGGAGACCACGATGAAGGTGGAGAAGCCATGGGTGAGCGCGAGTTCGGCGAGCCGCTCCGCCTCCGTGCCGTAGGGGACGTTCAGCAGGCGTCGCACCTCGGCCGGGTTCCGTCCGACGCCGCGTGCGGCATCGTCGATCCGCTCCTGCTGGGAACGGATCTCGGCGGGCTGGAGGTTGCCGAGGCTGGGGAGCCAGCCGTCGGCCTTCCTCCCGGTGAGGCGCAGCATCCTCGGCTTGAGCGCACCGATCCAGATCGGGATGTCGTGTGCCGGGGCGGGTCCTCTCTTGGCCCCCGTCACCGGGTAGTGGTCGCCGGTCGGCAGCGGTCCGCGCTCGTCGGGATCCCAGATACCGCGGATGAGATCGATCGCCTCCTCGAGCGCTTCCACGGACTGCCCGGGGGTCAAGCGCGGCACTCCCATCGCCTCGATGGCGTCCCAGAACGCTCCCGCGCCCAGGGCCAGGTCGAACCGCCCACCGGAGAGCAGGTCGAGTGACGCCGCCGCGCGGGCGAGCACGGCCGGCGGCCGCAAGGGCAGGTTGAGGACGTTCGGCGCCAGCCGGATCGTCGACGTCGCTGCCGCGGCGTAGGACAGCAGCGTCCACGTGTCCAGGAATCGCGGCTGATAGGGATGGTCCTGGAACGTCACGAGGTCGAAGCCGAGCTGCTCGCTCAGCTGGGCCAACGCCACCGGCGCCTGGGGTTGCGTGTTGGTCGGCGTGATGAAGACGCCGAACTCCAGGGCATGACCGTAATCCATGTGCCGGACTCCTTGGTTCCTGGCCTGCGGAGATGCGAGGCAATCCCAGCAGACACCCTGTTGTGGGCACATGGTCAAGGATCCGGAGCGTCGGCGCGGACGCTCGCGCAGAACCTCCTGACCACCCGGGTGAGGTCGAGTCGAGACACGTATGGCCTCACTCGCCCTCGCCACGACCGGCATGCTCGCCTTCGGAAGCCTCCTCGCCGGGTGCGCCGTCATCGACCAGGTCGCCTACAAGCGGCAGTCGGCGACGTTCGACACCAGGACGGCGCTCGCCGACAGCGGGGTGGACGCGCCGTGGGTGCCGGGCGACGCCGGCGACATCCGGGTCACGCGGACGACCGTGCCGGACGCCGTCGATGCGGCGGTGCTGCTGACCAGCACGCAGGCGCTGGATCCCGACATGTGCGTCGAAGTTCCCCGGCAGTCCGCGCTGAGCTATGCGGTCGACGACGCGCCGGACGCGTACAAAGCCGACACCGTCTTCGCCTGCGGGACGTGGAGCGTCATCCCCTCGGCGGACGGATGGTTCGGCTGGACGCCGAACAATCCTGGCGAGGCGGAGCAGTCGCCGGCCCGATGACGGCGAACCGGATGCCGGGTGGAACGTCCGTCGAGTGTCGCTCGGCCCCGGTCGGATCAGTCGCCGCCGTCGAACAGCCCGCCGTCGAGGATCCAGTTGTACCGGAGGCGGAGCGCGCGTTCGGTGCTGGCCGCGAGCGCAGCCAGCACGAGCGAGATGTTCGCCCAGGCCGGAAGCGAGAACGGCGTGGAGAAGGTGCCGATGTGCTCCGCGATGGGCGGGATCAGAGTGATCTGCTCGATGATCTGCGGCACGCCCAGAACCGCGGCGACGACGAGGATGCTCACGGACGCGATGCTGAGGGAACGGCTGAGTGCGGGCCTCGTCCGGTCCAGGCGGGCACGGCGCCCTTCGCCCGACGACGGGTCGGGCGTCAGCTGCCGCGCCGACCCGTCGTCGCGCACGTAATGACAGCGCTTCAGACCATAGGTGCTGCCCACGACCTCGATCCTCCCGCCCGGCACGGGGAACGTGGCGGGGAGCTTCATCGTCGCCTGGTGCGCCCCGTCCCGGTACAGCCGGGCGCGCACCTCCCCGTCCGGATCGCCGCCGTGCCGGACATCGACGGACCAGGTCTGTACGGCGCCGTCCCCGCCCGTGAGGCGCAGATGGAACAGGGAGCGCGAGATCAGCTGCCACGGGCGATAGGGCGGTAGCCGATGCCCGTCTCCTGGCTTCGCGGTCTCCGGTCGGGTCACTGGTTCGTCTCCCGGTTCCTCATACTCCGACGACGAAGGTGAGCGCGGCCCAGATGGACACGGTGGCGAGGGTCGTCCAGATCACGATCGCCACCGCCTGCCACAGCAGAACCCACCCGCGCGGGGTGCCGGCGCCGACGAGTATCGCCGAGGTGAACTGCGTCGGGATGGCCGCCGGGCCGAGGATGCTCGCTCCGGGCACCCCGAAGCGGACGAGCCACCGCTTGAAGCGCTGCCGGCCCTTCGACTCGGGCTTGGCCGAGACGATCTGCTCGAACGCGGCGTCGGTCTCGTCGTGATCGGATGCCGAGGACCCCCCGGCGCCTACGGTCGCGCCCACTCGGGTTCTGTCCCGGTTCACGACGGCCGTGCGGGCGCGCGAGGTGAGCATCACCACGAACAGCACGCTGAGGAAGTTGCCCGCGGCTGCAGCGACTCCGGCCACCACGGGATGGAGACCGGCGATCATGCCGATCGCGGACCCGGCTTCTCCCTCGAGGAAGGGGACCGCGCCGGCGAGCATGACGATCAGGGGTTGGACGAGCTCCGGCACCTGGGCGGCGAGCGCCTGGAGGTTCAGGACGAGGTCCTGGAACGGATTCATGATGAGGGTCTCCCTTTCGGACGGGTCGGGTTCGGTCGAATCCGGCGGTGAACCTCAGTAGAAACCGTGTTCTCGGAACAGAGTCAAGCGGTGCTGCTCAGGACCCCGGGCCGGGCTTCACGCCGGTCGATTCGTGCGCCCGCAGGCGCTCGTGAGCGAGGATCCCCGCGCGGGTGAGCACATCGATCTGGGCCGGGTTGTACAGCTCGAGCACCGCTTCGGTGAACGTCTGTCGTGCCACGTTCTCGCTCGTGGCGAGGTGCCCGGTCGGGTCGGAGAGCCACGGGTACTCGATCAGGTTCTGCGCGAGGGTGGGCGCCAGCCGCTCGGCGAGGCGCTGTCTGGTCGTCTCGTCCGCGTCAGGGGTGAGCGCGGTGATCTCGTCGCCGAGGGCGCCGGCCCCGGCATCCACCTCCACCATGCGCCGCAGATCCGCCATGACGTCCGCGTCGTACAGCTGCGAGTAGATGTGGATGATGGAACTGTCCGATTCGGACAGGCGTGACGCGACGGAGGCGAATCCCGCCGGCGCGTCGGCCGGCGCATGGTCGTGCAGGATCGCCGCGATGTCCGTACGGGCACGCTGCAGTCGTTCCATGCTCGCCGCCAGCTCCGCATCCAGCGCCCGCAGCTGGTCCGGCATGCTCCGGTCGTCCGCACGCAGCGGTCCCACCTGCGCGAGCGGAACGCCGAGATCGGCCAGTCGCCGGATCCGCAGCAGGCAGACGAGGTGAGAGACGCCGTACTTCTTGTAACCGTTGTACCTGCGCTCGGGCTCTTCGAGCAGGCCGAGCCGGTGATAGTGCCGGATCGTGTTCACGGTCGTGCCGGCCAGCTCGGCCAGCTCCCGGGTGCTCCATGCCATGGACGGGTCCTCCTCTCTCGACGTCGGCGCGCAACGCACCGACGCTGGACGTCAGTGATCCGCCGAGGCGTGCCCTCCGGCGCATGCCAACGTGGCGCTGAGCGCCGCGGCCAGGCTGATGCCCGCACCGGCGGGGTGGTCTCCTCCTCGGTCGTCGTGCGGTTCGGGGATGTTCCCGGCGGGTCTCGCGGTCGTCTGCGTGCTCATCGCTCGTTCCTTCCTTCTCGGACGTGTCCCGCTTCTGGGGCGTATCGCCACGATGGCACCGTCATCGGCGGCTTCGCGTCGGTGACGATTGCCTAACCGGCGGCGGGGGGCGTGCGGCGAGCGGGCTGCGTATCCACGACGTGTGTACGGTCGAAGCCCTCCGGGTTGCCAGGAGCGGGCTACCCGGAGGGTGCGCCGACCGGGACGCGGAGGATCCGATCGTCGCCGGGGCGGGGCGCGGTGCCGCCCCAGGTGGCGCGGTCGGTGTTGGAGGTGATGACCCACAATGATCCGTCGGGGGCGACCTCCACCGTCCGGATCCGGCCGTGGTCACCCACGAAGTGGGGGATCGGGTCGCCCGTCGCGGCATCGCCGGCCACAGGCAGTTGCCAGAGGCGCTGACCACCGAGGGCGCCGATCCACAACGACCCCGAGCTGTACGCGAGACCGGATGGGCTGGCCTCGTCCGGGTGCAGTACGGCGATCGGAGCCTCGCCGGTGCTCCCCGCGGTGCCTTCGCTCTCCGGCCAGCCGTAGTCGAGGCCGGGGAGGAGGACGTTGACCTCGTCCCAGGTGCGGTGGCCGAGTTCGGAGGCGTAGGCGGTGCCGTCCGGGCCGAAGGCGATGCCCTGCACGTTCCGGTGGCCGCGGGAGTAGACGGGGGTGCCGCCCGGGTTGTCCTCGGGCACGGATCCGTCGAGGCGGATGCGGAGGATCTTCCCGTTGAGGGAGTCGTCGGTCGCGGCGTTCTCCGGTTCGAAGGCGTCGCCCGTGCCGATCCACAGGTTTCCGTCGGGGCCTATGGCGAGCCGGCCGCCGTGGTGACGGTCGGCGGTCTGGATGCCGTCGAGGAGCACCCGGTCCACTTCGAGCGAGCCGAAGTCCTCGGCGAGGGTCAGCGCCACCACCCGGTTCTGCTCCCTGCCGGAGACGGAGGCGAAGACCGTGCGGTCCTCGGCGAACTCCGGCGAGGCCACGATGCCGAGCAGTCCGCCCTCCGAGGAGACCTCGACGTCGGGGACGACGCCGACCGTCCGTGCGTCGCCGCCCGCCGCGGGGATGCGCAGGATCTCGCCCGAGATGCGTTCCGAGACGAGTGCCGAACCGTCGGGGAGGAAGGTCAGGCCCCACGGCGCTTCCAGACCGGCGGTGATCTCCGTCGGCTCGCCGGGCACGGCGAGAGTCGCCGGACCGCTCGGCGAGGAGAGGGGCGGGGGGATCGAGGGCTCCGTCGTCCGCTGCTCCGGCGCTCCGGCGCAGCCGCTCAGCAGCGCGACAACGGCGGCGGCCGCGACGGCGGCGGGGCGGTGTGCGGGGGGTGCGTTCATCGTTTCTGCTCCAGGAGCGTGTCCCCGGGGCGGAGGTCGCGGGATGGCATGGCGGTGTTCGCCGATCTCAGGCGGCGCCGCCGTTGACGTGCAGGACCTGTCCGTTCACCCACCGCGCGGGTCCGGCCAGGAAGGACACGGCCTCGGCGGTGTCCTCCGGCGTACCCAGGCGCGCCATCGGATTCGCCGCCGCTACGCCGTCGATCTGCTCCCGGCTCTTGCCCTCGAAGAACAGCGGCGTCGCGGTCGGGCCGGGAGCGATGGTGTTCACGGTGATGTCGCGGCCGCGCAGTTCGCGGGCGAGGATCAGGGTGACGGCCTCCACCGCGCCCTTCGACGCGGTGTAGGCGGCGTAGCCGGGGATCTGCAACCGGGTCACCGACGTGGAGAAGTTGATGATCGCGCCTCCCTCGCGCAGGTGCCGGGCGGCCAGCTGGTCGACCACGAACGTGCCCCGCACGTTGGTGCGCAGGACCTCGTCGAGGACTTCCAGGTCCAGCTGCGCGATCGGCGACAGCGGCATGATCCCGGCCGTGTGGACGAGGACGTCGACGCCGCCGAACTCCGTCTGGCCGAGGGTGAACAGCGCGGCCATATCGTGTTCGTCCGCGACATCGCCGTGTCCGGCGACGGCACGACCGCCGTTCTCCTTGATCGCGCGGACCGTCTGCTCGGCCAGGTCCCGATGACCGGCGTAGTGGATGACGACCGCGAACCCGTCCGCGGCCAGGCGCTGCGCACACACCCGGCCGATTCCGCCGGATCCTCCGGTGATGATCGCGACGCGTTCTGGGGTCCCTGACATGGCCTTCACCTCTCCGATAAGATATGTACGGTGCGTACATATCGCAGGGTACGCTTAAATGAACACATTGTCCACAAGCGAGGGAGTGTCCATGTCCACGAGTGCAGCGGTACGCCGGGGGAGGGGCCGGCGGCCGGCGGCGGAGGTGCGTGCGGATGTCCTCGCGGCGGCAGGCCGCATCCTGCTCGAGGACGGGCTCACCGCGGTCACGTTCGAACGCGTCGCCAAAGAGGCCGGTGCGAGCAAGACGACGCTGTACAAGTGGTGGCCGTCGCCGGGGGCGCTGGCGGCGGAGGCGTACTTCGCGCAGAGCCGACCGCTGCTCGCCTTCCCGGACAGCGGTGACGTGCGCGCCGACCTCATCGCCCAGCTCACGTCGTTCGTCCGCCTCCTCACGACCGGTGGGGCGGCAGGACCGGTCTCGCAGCTCATCGGCGCGGCTCAGCTCGACCCCGACCTCGCCCGCGCGTGGTCGGAGACGTATGCGCTGCCCCGTCGCGAACTCGGCCGGGAACGGCTGCGCGTCGCCCAGGAGCAGGGGCAGCTGCGCGAGGACGTCGATCTCGACATCATGGTCGATCAGCTGTGGGGCGCCTGCTACCACCGTCTGCTCGTGCTGCGGGTCCCGCTCGACGAGTCGGTCGTCGAACGCCTGGTCGATCAAGCCCTGCGCGGTGCGGCCCGGCATCCCGCCTGACCTCGTCGCGAACGTCCGTCCCGGCGTCGCAGGCGGTGCGCCTCCGGCCGGGACGCCGTCCGGTCCGCGTGGTCAGTAGACGAAGACGAGCCGCGCCGGCACGGACCCGGAGAGCACCTCCGCGACCGCCTCATTGACCTGGGACAGCTCCCTCGGCACGGCGACCACACGAGTACGGCCGGCCGCGTGCAGGTCGAAGACCTCGATCAGGTCCTGCCTCGTGCCCACGATGGATCCGATCACGGAGATGCCCTTGAGGACGGTGTCGAAGATCGGCACGTTCAGTTCGCCCTGGGCGGGGAGCGACACCAGGACGAGGCGACCGCCGCGGTTCAGCGATGCGAACGCCTGCTCGGCCACGCGCGGCGCGACGGCCAGGACGATCGCGACGTCCGCTCCGCCGGCCTCCTGGATGGCGGCGACAGGATCCGTCTCCGCGGCGTTGACCACGTAGTCGGCGCCGAGTTCGCGCGCGAGATCCAGCTTCTCGGCCGTGACGTCGACCGCGATCACGATGGCGCCGACCAGGCGGGCGTACTGGACGGCGAGGTGCCCCAGCCCGCCGATGCCGAAGACGACCACGCGCTCGCCGGGCACGACGTGTGCGGCCTTGACCGCCGCGTAGGTCGTCACGCCGGCGCAGGTCAGGGGCGCGGCATCCAAGGAGGTCACCTCATCCGGGACGGGGGTCGCGAACCTCGCGGGGGCGAGCATGTACTCCGCGTACGCCCCGTCGACGGAGTAGCCGTTGTTCTCCTGGCGTTCGCAGAGGTTCTCGCGGCCGGTGATGCAGTAACGGCACTCGCCGCACGCCCAGCCGAGCCACGGCATCGCGACGCGCTCGCCGACCACGCGCTCGGTGACACCCTCGCCCACGGCCTCGATGATCCCCACCCCCTCATGGCCGGGTACGAGGGGGAGCGTCGGCTTCACCGGCCAGTCGCCCTGCATCGCGTGGATGTCGGTGTGGCACAGTCCGCAGGTCTCCAGCCGGACGAGCACCTGACCGCGGCCCGGCTCCGGGATCTGCCGGTCCTCGATGGACAGCGGCTCAGTGAATGTCGTGACGACGGCAGCACGCATGATGATGGCCTCCTGATGTCTCCGGGCCCGGTCGGACCCTGCGCCGAGTCTCGCCCCGACGGGCAGGTCGTGCACGAGCCATTGGTCCCGGCGCGCGATCACCGGCAGGGGCCTGATACGTTGACCGGGTGGGGATGTCGGTCGCGGCGGGGACGCCGATCAAAGTGGGCACTGCAGGTCAGATCGCCGAAGACGAGGCGTTCGTGGTTCCGCGGGAGGTCGCGGGCACCGTGGACGACATCGCGGTGATGTTCAGCGAGGGGCGCTACTTCGCGGTGGACGACACGTGCACCCACGAGCAGGCCTCGCTGGCCAAAGGGTGGATCGAGGGAGGATGCGTGGAGTGCCCGTTGCACTCCGCGAGCTTCCGCTTGTCGGACGGTGCGGCGCTCTCCGCCCCCGCACCGACAGGCGTCGCGACCCACACCATCGAGGTGGTCGGTGACGCCCTGATGCTCACCCCGAACCCCGAGCGCCTGGCGTGACGGAGCTCCGACGGGTCGTCATCGTCGGAGGCGGGATAGCGGGGTGGACCGTCGCGACATCGCTGCGCGCCGGCGGATACGACGGGGAGATCGTCCTCGTCGAACGCGAGCCCGCTTGCTACGACCGGCCGCCGCTGTCCAAGACTGCGCTCATCGACGACGCGCCGCTGGACGCGCTGGCGTTCGCCGACCCCGTCGCGACCGCGGGACTCCGGCTCGACGTGCGCTGCGGACGCTCCGCCGTCCGGCTGGACGCGCCGCAGCGCGCCGTCGTCCTGGACGACGGGACGCGCCTGGCCGCCGACGCCGTCGTGCTTTCGACGGGAGGGCGCGCGCGGGAGGGGGCGTTCCCCGGCGCGCAGCTGCCCGGGGTCCTCACCCTGCGGACGTATGCGGACGTCGTCGCCGCACGCGCCCTGCGCGGACGGACGATCGCCGTCGTCGGTGGCGGTCTGATCGGCGCGGAAGCGGCGGCCGCGTTCCGGCTGGCCGGCTCCCCGGTCGTGCTCATCGACCCGAACGCCGTGCCGGGCAGCAGGGTGTTCGGCCCCACCCTGGCGGCGCATCTGCATGGGATGCACGTCGCCAACGGCGTGGACGTGCGGACGGACACCGTCGCCGCAGTGACAGAGGACCGCGGCCGGCTCCGTGTCGCGCTGACCCACGGAGCACCGGTCACCGTCGACGGGGTGCTCGTGGGCACCGGCATCCGACTGGATACGGCGCTGGCGGCGGACGGGGGTGTCGAGGTCTCGGACGGCATCGTCGTGGATGCGGACGGCCGCACATCGGTCCCGGGGATCTTCGCCGCAGGGGATGTCACCCGTCGGCGCATGCCCGTCGGCCTCGCCGCGTCCCGCGGGCACTGGGACGCCGCGAGGCAGGACGGGCTGGCGGTGGCCGCGGCCATCCTCGGGTGCCCGGCCGAACCCGCGGGAGCCGACTGGTTCTGGTCGGACCGCTACGGACACCACGTCGAGGTGGTCGGTGACATGTCGGCGAGCGGCGCGGAGATCGTGCGCCCGGGACAGCATCCCACCGTCTTCCGGATCGACGGAGGGATGCTGCGGGCGGCGGCGAGCGTCGACGATCCGATGTCCGTCCGTGCCGCGCGTCGTCTGATCGAACGCGGCGTGGCGGTCGAGGCCGACCTGCTGGCCGACCCCGCCGTCCCGCTGCGGTCGCTACTGCAGAAGAAGACCGCGTCCGCGGTCAGCCCTTCTTGACCCGGACCTTCTGGTAGGGCTTCGCGATGGATTCGCCGATGGCGCCCGCGATGAGCTGCTCGGCCGTCTGGTTCTTTCGGGACAGGTTCGCGATCCACTTCGTGAAGCGGGCGCCACGGGCCAGTTCCTTCGCGCTGCGGTCCTCCAGCGCGTAGAAGTACAGCGCGGTCTCCGGCAGCAGCGAGAGCACGCCGTTGAGGATGCGACGAGTCACCCACTTCGCGACGGGGCCCTTCACGTCCGGGTGACGGAGCGAGTGTCCGGCGAGGGCGGCGAAGATCGTGAGCGCCTTGGTGTTCAGCTCCTCGCGGATGTAGGCATCGAGCTCGGCGAACGTGTCGAAGTACGGCCCAGGAACGTGAAGCATCTCGGCGCCCTGGCGCGACTCGACGACCACGCGGTCGGAGTCCGCCGTCGACAGGCCGGGCCCGAACTCCTGGTAGCCGCGCACCGCGGACCAGATGTATGTCCACCAGGTCCAGCGCTGCCAGGTCGGCTGCTTCGCACTGACGACCTCGCCCGTCTCCGGGTTGGTCCACGTGGAGCGTTCGTGGAGCATGTCCACGTGCGCGGCCGCCGCATCGGCGTGCGCCTTGTCGGCGAAGACCGCGTCGCGCAGGTATGCGGAGGTCCGGTCGAAGCGGGCCGCCATCGCGTCCGCGCCCTCGCTCGTCACCGAGACGCGCTCGAAGTGGGTCATCATCCCCGGTTCGAGCATCTGCAGGAAGAGCGCGTTCTTGGCACCCAGCATCGATCCGGGATCGGAGAAGACGCGCCAGGACACACTGTCGGGTCCGTAGTAGCCGTCGTCGGCGCGTGGAGCGTCGGCCAGTGAACGGCTCGGGTAGACGTCCGTCATGAATTCCCCCTCGGAAGTGCACCAGGCGCTCCTTGCGCCGTGTCGACCGGAGGGATGTCGCTCGGGTGCGTCATCCGGCCGTGGTGCGTGGATCCGAGCATATCTATGTGGGCATGCTCGCCCCGACCGCCGGGCCGGGTGGACGCCCGTGGGCGCCGCGGGCCCACCGGGGCATGTAGACTGGATCCCGATAGGCGGATTTCTCATCCGTCTCGCCCCGGTCGCGTGGTAACGGCCGGGGCTTTCTCTTTGCCCGCCCGGCCCGGCCGGTTTCAGACCAAGCCGGTCGTGTCGAGGAGCGACCCGACAGCCCACGTGGCTGCCAGCGCGAGCGCGCCGCCGACCACGGTGCGGACCATTCCCCGCAGCGGTGCCGCTCCTCCCATCCTGGCGGCCGCCGCGCCGGTCACCGCGAGCGCCAGCAGCACCGTCACGAACGTCACCGGGACTCGAAGGGCGGGCGGTGGAAGGAGGATCGCCGCCATCGGCAGCACGGCACCGACGACGAAGGCGATACCCGAGGCGAACGCGGCAGCCCAGGCACTCACCACGCCCCCTTCGCTCATCCGGTACTCCGCATCCAGGTGAGCGGCGAGATCGTCGTGCCGGGTGAGCTCCTCCGCGACCGTCCGTGCGGTCGCATCGGACAGGCCTTTGTCCCGGTACACCCGGGCGAGGTCATCCAGGGCCTGCGCGGGGGAGTCGGTGAGGCGGCGCCGCTCTCTGTCGATCACGCTCCGTTCGGTGTCGCGCTGACTGCTGACGGACACGTACTCGCCCACCGCCATCGAGATCGCTCCGCCGATCAGGGCCGCTGTGCCCGCGGTGATGACATGCGAGGAAGCCGCGCTCGCGCCGGAGACCCCGACGACGACGGCCGCGACCGAGACGATCCCGTCGTTGGCCCCGAGGACGGCGGCCCGTAGACGGTTCAGGCGTGCCGCGAGATCCGACGCTTCCTTCCCGCTTGCGGCTGCCCCGGTCATGAGCGCATCCGCGAAGGATCGGTCACGCGGGCGTCTCCCTGACGCCCTCAGATGCGTCCGTGAGCGGGACCCGCACGCGCAGCACACCGCACACGAAGCTGTCCGACATCCGTCCGACGTCGAAGCCCTCCGGCAGCGTGATCGCGTGCTCGAACCCTGCGGCGCTCTCGCGGAGCACGTACTCCCTCGTCGCGGCGTCGGCGTCGGGAAGCTCCGCCTCGATCACGAGTCCGCCGCCGCCGACCGTGACGGTGACGTCGGGTTCGGCGAACTGCGGCAGATGCGTCTCGATGATCAGCGCACCGTCGGGCTCGACGTAGATGTCCGTGGTGGGCGATCGTGTCGTCGAGTCGGGGTCGGCACCATCCGTCTCCAGCTCGCGGGGCACGGCGTGGAGCAGGAGCGGTGCGGCAGCCGGATACGGGTCACGCTGCATCCCGACCCTCCTCCCTCTGCGCCGGATGGGGTCCCTGACCACTGTCCGGCGAGGGCGGGTCACCCGATAGGGGCCTTGGTCCTGTGGGGCGCGGCCGCATCCCGTGCACGTCGACGGTGCGCGCCGCGCACCCAGGCTTTCCGCACCTCCTCGACCCAGAGGACGCACGACGCCATCCCGATGCACACCAGCCAGTGGTCGCCGCGGAGGGGCGAGGTGCCGAAGGCGGTCTGCAGTGGCGGCAGGTAGACCACCGCGATCTGCAGCGCGACCGCGAGGAGGACGGCACCCCACAGGAGAGGGTTCGAGAACAGTCCGCGCGCGGCGCTGGCCGTGGTCGACCGGGCGTTGAACGCCGTGATCAGGCCGGCGAGCACGAGGGTGGTGAATCCCGCGGTGCGGGCCGTGTCGAGATCGTCCGCGCCTCCCGGGATCAGGCCGGCCGGGAGGAAGATGTCCATGGTCGTGAGCGTCACGAGGGCGATCACGAGACCGGTCACGACGATGCCCGCCCACATCCCCCCATCCACGGCATGGTCGGTCAGCAGGCGGGGCCTGCGTGCCATGACGTCGTCGATCTCGGGGTCCACCCCCATCGCGAGCGCGGGTCCCGTGTCGGTGACGAGGTTGATCCACAGGATCTGCGTCGCCAGCAGGGGGAGGACGATCTCCCCGTCGGCCGCCCCGGTGAACCCCAGCACGCCGGCCAGGACGATGCCGAAGAAGACGGTGAGCACCTCGCCCATGTTCGAGTACAGCAGGTATCGGAGGAACTTCCGGATGTTGTCGAAGATCACCCTCCCCTCGCGGACCGCGTGGACGATCGTGGCGAAGTCGTCATCCGCGAGGATCATGTCCGCGGCTTCCTTGGTCACTTCCGTCCCGGTGATCCCCATCGCGATCCCGATGTCGGCGGAGGTCAGGGCGGGGGCGTCGTTCACCCCGTCGCCGGTCATCGCCACGATGAGCCCGTCCGCCTGCAGGGCGTCGACGATGCGGAGCTTGTGCTCGGGGGCGACGCGGGCGAACACCGACGTGCGCCGCACGGTGTCGCGCAACCGCTCCTCATCCATGGCGTCGAGGCTCGCGCCGCTGACGGCGTCGCCGCCCGCGGGGACGATGCCGAGGTCAGCGGCTATGCGTGCCGCCGTGGCAGGGTGGTCGCCGGTGATCATGATGACCCGGATGCCGGCGGCATGGGCCTCGGCGATCGCCGGACGCGCCTCCGGGCGAGGCGGGTCGATCATCCCGACCGTCCCGACGTAGACGAGATCGTGTTCGTCGGCGTCGTCGAGCGGGACCGCCCCCGTGCTGCCGGAGTCCTCCGCCCGGAGACTCCTGCGGTAGGCGACGCCGAGGGTGCGCAGGGCCGCGGCCGAGAGTACGTCGACCTCCGCGAGGATACGCGCCCGCCCCGCATCGTCGAGGGGGACGGTGCCCTCGCCCACCTGCACCCGCGTGCAGTGCCCGAGGAGCACATCCGGCGCGCCCTTCGTGCAGATCGTCAGAGCGCCGTCCTCCGCGCGCACGGCGACGGACATCATCTTCCGCTCGGACGTGAACGGGACCTCGCCCACCCGCACGTACCCCTCGCTGCGTTGGACCGCGGCGGGCAGCTTGCGCGCGGCGACGAGGAAGGCCGCCTCGGTCGGGTCGCCCACGATCTGCCAGGCGCCGTCGCGTTCGGCGAGCTGGGCGTCGTTGGCCAGGGATCCGACGAGGAGGACCTCGGACACCTCCTGGGCGAGCGCTCCCGGGCGGAGATCCGCACCTCCCTGCGTGACCCGACCGATCGGCTCGTATCCGATGCCGGTGACCTCCGCCGTGCCGGAAGCCGTCACGATCCGCTCGATCGTCATCTGATTCGTGGTCAGCGTGCCCGTCTTGTCGGTGCAGATCACGGATGCGGAACCCAGCGTCTCGACACTCGAGAGCTTCTTGACCACGGCGTTGCGCTTCGCCATCCGCTGCACGCCCAGAGCGAGGACGACGGACAGGACTGCGGGCAGGCCCTCCGGCACGGCGGCGACCGCGAGGGAGACGCCGAGCAGGAGGACCGCCACGAACTCCGAGGGTGTGCTGATGCCCTGGAGCAGGGAGATCGTGAGCACGACCACGACGGCGATCGCCACGACGATCCGGCCCAGGGTGCGTCCGAGCCGGTTCACCTCCCGCTGAAGGGGCGTGGTGTCGGTACCGGCGTGCTCCAGCATCGTCGCGATCGCACCCATCTCGGTGGACATGCCCGTCGCGGTGACGATGGCGCGCCCGGTGCCGCGGGTGACGGCCGTCCCCTTGAAGACCATGTTCGATCGCTCGCCGAGGGGGAGGGGCGCGTCACCCGGGAGGGTGCCGGTCTGCTTGTCCACGGCCACGCTCTCGCCGGTCAGCGACGCCTCCGCGACCTGGAGGCCGTTCGCCCGGAGGAGACGGCCGTCCGCGCCGACCTGGTCGCCCTCGGCGAGGAGGAGGATGTCGCCCGGCACGAGATCGGCGCTGGGGAGTCCGACCTGCGCCCCACCGCGCAGCACGGTCGAGCGCGAGCGGGTCATGGCGGAGAGTGCCTCCACCGCCTTCTCCGCCCGGGACTCCTGGACGAGGCTGAGCACGGCGTTCAGGACGATGATCGCGAAGATGACGATCGCGTCGATCGGCGCCCCGTGCGCCCCCTCCAGCACCCACGCGACGGCGGACACCACGACCGCGGCGAGGAGAAGCAGCGTCAACGGCTCGGTGAGGAGGAGGCCGACGCGACGCCAGATGGATTGCTTCCGGGCGCGTCTGAGCTCGTTCGTTCCGGCCGCCTCCCTGCGGAGGATCACCTGCTCCTCGGAGAGGCCGACATCCGGGTCCACGACGAACGCCCGGGCGACGGCGTCCGCATCCGTGTGCGACGGCTCGGGGAGTTCGAAACCGCCCTGCGTGGGGCCCGCGGCGCCGGTCATGCGTGCGGCCATCGGACTCGCGACGAGCGTCGTGCCGGTGGCCGTCGGTCCGGAGTGCGCATGCTCCAGGGTAGGCGCGCAGGCCAGCGGTGACGGCGGTCCGAAGGTCCCGTCCGCCTTCCCGGAAGGAGGGCCGGATCCGTCGCCGCCGCACAGGACCTATGGCACTTCCCGCACCCGGGCGGATCGATGAGGGTCGTCATGCGCGCAGTCAGCGCGTGAGGACGCGGGCGCTGCGGCGTTCCGCGATGAGAGAGGACCCGACGATGGCGCGCAACCTCGTGAGATTCGACCCCCTGGCGGGCCTCGACGCACTGCGTCGAGAGCTCTTCGACGACGCCCTGATTCCCGTCACCCGGGGGAGGATCCCCACCACCGACGTGTACATGGAGGGCGACAAGTCCCTGATCGTCGAGGCGCATCTGCCCAACTTCGACGAGAAGGACGTGACCGTCACCGTCGACCGCGGCGCCCTGGTGATCCAGGCGGAGCGCCGGGAGAAGGAGGAGGACAAGGAGAAGAAATACGTCATCCGGGAGAGCAGCAGCAGCTTCTACCGGAGCATCGTCCTCCCCGAGCAGGCCGACGAGAGCAAGATCGCCGCGGACTTCGACAAGGGCGTACTGAAGGTCACCGTGCCGCTGAAGGAGAGCGCCTCCCCGCGGAACATCTCCATCGGTACATCCTCGTCGTCGTCCTGAGCGAGGTCCCGCGTGGCGACGGGCACTCCCCGACGCCACGCACCGCCCCACACCAATCAATGCACTGCACCGGGCCTGCCCGAGGCTTCGCGGTCTTCTCCGAGGAGAACCATGAACGAACCGTCAGCCCACCACACAGCCGAACCGCCCCACCGGGTGCGGCCGGGAGACATCGAACTGCCCAGCACGGAGCCGATCGACATCTCGGCGCTGATCGCCGCGGAGCTCTCCGCGGGCGACCGGGCCGGGTGACCCGGCCCGGAAACGACGGAAGCCGCCGAGGATCTCGGCGGCTTCCGTCGTTTCTCAGCTGTGTCGGGGAGCCCGCTCCCGGTCGCGACGACCGCCGGGTGCACCGCGGTCCAGGCGCATCTCGATGAGTCGGCCGCTGATGCGGGTGCCGCTCAGCCGGTCCAGGACATCGCCGGGGAGGTCTGCGGGCAACTCGACGAGTGAGAAGTCAGGACGGATGTCGATCTGGCCGAAGTCCTCGCGTTTGAGGCCGCCTTCGTTGGCGAGGGCGCCCACGATCTGCCGGGGCTCGACCTTGTGCCGGCGTCCGACCGCGAGACGGTACTTCACGAGCGAGGAGTTGCCGGGACGGGGGCGCCGCTCCGGACGGTCCGCGCCGTCCGCACGAGCGGGCCGGTCATCCCGCTCGAAACGCTGCGCCCGCTCGTCCTCCGCGGACAGAAGCAGCGGCGACTCTCCCTGCGCGACGAGGGCCAGGGCGGCGGCCACATCCGCCTCGGGGACGTCATGGTGCTGCACGTAGTGGTTGATGATGTCGCGGAAGCGGTCGATCCGGTCGGACTGCTCCAGGGCGGCCGTGATCGCGTCGTCGAAGCGGGTGAGCCGGGTCGCGTTGACGTCGTCGACGCTCGGCAGCTGCATCTGGGTGAGCGGCTGGCGGGTCGCCTTCTCGATCGCGGTGAGCATCCGGCGCTCACGGGGGGTGACGAAGCTGATCGCGTCGCCCGTCCGGCCGGCGCGTCCGGTGCGGCCGATGCGGTGCACATACGACTCGGTGTCGATGGGGAGGTCGAAGTTCACCACGTGGCTGATGCGATCGACATCCAGGCCGCGCGCGGCGACGTCGGTCGCCACCAGGATGTCGAGCTTGCCCGACTTCAGCTGGTTGACGGTCTTCTCACGCTGGGCCTGCGCGACGTCACCGCTGATGGCGGCGGCGGTGTAGCCGCGGGCACGCAGTTTCTCGGCCAGCGTCTCGGTCTCGTTCTTCGTGCGGACGAACACGATCATGCCCTCGAAGTTCTCGACCTCGAGGATGCGGGTGAGTGCGTCGACCTTCTGCGGGTACGAGACGATCAGGTAGCGCTGGGTGATGTTCGCCGAGGTGGCGGTCTTGTTCTTGACCGTGATCTCTTCCGGGTCGCGCAGGTACTGCTGCGAGATCCGGCGGATCTGGGCCGGCATGGTGGCGGAGAACAGGGCGACCTGCTTCTCCGCGGGCGTGGACCCGAGAATCGTCTCGACGTCCTCGGCGAAGCCCATCTTGAGCATCTCGTCGGCCTCGTCGAGCACGAGGAACTTCAGCTCGGAGAGGTCGAGCGTGCCCTTCTCCAGGTGGTCCATGATGCGACCGGGGGTGCCCACGACGACGTGCACGCCGCGACGGAGGGCAGACAGCTGGGTGCCGTAGCCCTGGCCTCCGTAGATGGGGAGCACCCGGACGCCGCGGAGGTGGGCGGCGTAGCGTTCGAACGCCTCGCAGACCTGGAGCGCGAGCTCACGCGTGGGCGCCAGGACGAGGGCCTGCGGCTTCTGCTGCGACACGTCGAGCTGCGAGAGCACGGGCAGCGCGAAGGCCGCGGTCTTGCCCGTGCCGGTCTGGGCCATGCCGATCACATCGCGCCCCTGCAGGAGGGGCGGGATGGTGGCGGCCTGGATGGCGGAGGGGGTTTCGTATCCGACGTCTTTCAGCGCCTTGAGTACCGCGGCGTCGAGCCCCAGATCGGAAAAGGACTGCGGCTCGTCGGCGGGGGCGGCCTCTGCGGGCGCGCCGGACTCAGGTGTTGACATTCTTCAAAGGTATCGCGCCTGCGGCTGGGGAAACACAGGACGGCGCTCCTTCGGCCCCGCGCCGGCAATCAGGACCGGGTGGGCTGCGGCGTGTCCACGGGGACCGGAGCGTGGGTCGCACCGTAGACCGCCGCCTGGGTGCGACGCTCGAGCCCGAGCTTCGCCAGCAGCACGGAGACGTTGTTCTTGATGGTCTTCTCGGAAAGGGTGAGCTGTTCGCCGATCTGGCGGTTGGTCATTCCTTCCGCGAGCAGCCGGAGGATCTGTTCCTGACGGGTCGTCAGCACCGGTTCCTGGCGCGCATCGTGCGGGGTGTGCGTGATCCCGGGAGTGGGCAGTTCGGCCACGTTGGGCAGCAGGTTCTCCCCGGCTGCGATGCGACGGATCGCCGCCACGAACACGTCGCTGCGGACGCTCTTGAGGACGTACCCGGAGGCGCCCGCCATGATCGCGCCCAGATAGGCGCGATCATCCGCGGTGAAGACCAGGCAACGGGTACGCGGCCGCTCGGATCGGATGATGCGGCAGATGTCCATCCCGTTCCCGTCCGGCAGCCGCACGTCGAGGACGACGACGTCCGGGCTGGTGGCGGCGATGCGTGTGATCGCGTGCCGCGCGGTGCCGGCCTCTCCCACGATCTCGAGATCGCGGGCCGTGGTGGTGAGGTTCGTGATGCCCAGTCGCACGATCTCCTGCTCATCGACGACGAAGATGCGGATCATGGCTCCGGCTACCGGCCTGTGTATGGTCATGCGACGAGGGCACGGACCCGGATGGGCGCGTGCTGGGCGCGAGTGAGCGTCGCCCGATCCCGCAGGAAGGCCGCGTCGAGGGCGACGTTCCGGAGGCCGGAACGGATGAGACTCCAGATGTCGTGTCCGAACATGCTCAGGGCGCCTCCCAGTCGCCACCGCCCCCGGCCTGACAAGGATGCGCCGTGGTAGGGCCGAAGGCAAGGGACGAACGTCCCGGGAGGCGCCTCGTACGGCCCGCGCAACGCCGGTGGGGGACCAACGGCACTACTTCCCGGTCCCGAGCCGGGCGACGATGACGCTGCGCACACCCCCGGTTGCGCCGTACCGCGAGGAGAAATGACATGAGCACCCCCAGCGACACCGACGCGAGCGTGAAGACCTCCGTGGAGGACGAACTCCGGTGGAGTCCCGACGTGGACGAGAGCCGGATCGGAGTGGCGGTCCAGGACGGCGCCGTCTCGCTGTTCGGCGAAGTGGAGGACAACTCGGCCCGGCTCGCCGCCGAGCGTGCCGCACTCCGGGTGCACGGCGTCACCGCCGTCGCGCTCGACCTGGACGTCCGGCCCACCTCGGAGCGCCGTGTGAGCGAGGAGGAGCTCGCGAAGGAGGTCCAGCACGCGCTCACCTGGGCCGACAACGTTCCGGATACCGTCAAGGCGACGGTCGAGAAGCACAAGGTCACCCTCTCCGGAGAGGCGGACTGGGACTTCCAGCGCGAGGCCGCCGAACGCGCGGTCCGGCACATGCGTGGTGTGCATCGGGTGGACAATCGCATCACCCTCACCCCACGGGTGTCCGCGGACGACACCGAGGAGCGGATCCGGCAGACCCTGGCGCGCAACGCGCAGTTGAAGAGTTCGGACGTCGAGGCGGAGGTCTCGGGCGATCGGGTCATCCTGACCGGGACGGTCAAATCCTTCAGCGCGCGGCGACAGGCGGAGCAGGCCGCCTGGGGCTCTCCGAACGTGCAGGACGTGGAAAACCGCATCCACGTGCGTCCGTGGCGCAAGGGCGACGGGGCGTGACCATCAGCAGCTTCACCCACGTGAATCGCTCACCCTTCCGCGCCATGACGCGCTCCTCCCACCGAAATCCCCGCCGCGAATGGCTCCCCGTTCTCGGTTCGCTCGCCGCCGCCGCGCTCATCCTGCTTCCGTTCGGCCAGGCCGCGCAGGCGAACATCCCGGACGATCCTGCTCCCATCGCGGAGCCGAACGTGGGACCCAACACCGAGATCTACGCCAGCACCACCGGCGACGGTCAAGACGTGACCGGTGGCCGGCCGGCGACCGGCACCACGCAGGATCCCACCGCCCCCTATCCGGATGCGCCGCCGGCCGGATACACCGGGGTGTCCACCTTCGCCGGCACGATCATCACCCGGGCCGTATCGGACCCCTCCCTCACAGCGGAGATGTACTGCATCAACCTCGGGGTGCAGACGGCGAGCGGCGTCGGGTACGAATCGGGGACGTGGGACGAATCCGATGTCTCGAACATCGGGTATGTGACCTACATCGTGAACAACTACTACCCGACGTCCGGGGCTCCGGCGTCGCTGGGCAGCGACGACGAGCGGGCGGCCGCCGTCCAAGCGGCGATCTGGTACTTCACCGATGGATTCGTCCTGACGGCCGGTACGAACGCCGTACGCACTGCGGCGGCGGCCATCGTCGCCGACGCGCAGACGAACGGTCCGGTCGTCGAGCCTCCCGCGCCGGAGGTCTCCATCGCACCGCCCGCCGCATCGGCTCCGGTCGGTGCTGCCGCCGGACCGTTCACCGTGACCGCGGAGAACGCCGCGCAGGTGACGGTGTCGGTGCCCACCGGCTACGCCATGTTCGCCGACGCGGGGGCGACGCAACCGATCGCGAACGACTCGGCCGTCGACTCGGGCACCGAGATCTGGGTGACCAGCACGTCGACGGAGGCGAACGAGACCACCCTGCGTGCCAGAGCGGTCGTCACCGTCCAGCGGGGACAGGTGTACCTGTACGACGGCAACACGCCGGGCCGTACCGACGCGCAGCGGCTCATCCTCGCGGACACCACCGAACTCGACGCGCTCGCCGAGGCGACGCCGTCGTTCTTCGCGACCGGCGGCCTGACGGTGAACAAGGCGTTCGCGGGTGAAGGCGTCGGTTCGCAGGGAGCCATCCAGCTCTCGATCGAGTGCGGCGGAGGGTACGTCTTCACCGCGGACATCGCCGCCGGTGCGGAGGATGCCCAGGAGTTCACCTACTCCGGCATCCCGGTGGGCAACACCTGCACCGTGACGGAACCGACGACGGGCGCCAACACCGTCGTCGACGTGACCACGGATGCGCCGCAATCGGCGACGGTGACGGAGGAGGGAGCGGCGGTGACGGTGACGAACACCGTGACGTTCCTGCCCGGCTCCCTGCTCCTGACGAAGGCGCTCAGCGGTGCCGCGGCGGGTCAGCAGGGAGAGATCGTCATCGACGTCGTCTGCGGCGACGTGCTGGACGAGTCCTTCGTGGTCCCGGCGGGCAGTGCCGCGGGGGAGTACACCCAGACGTACGGGGATCTGCCTGCAGGGACGGAGTGCACGGTGAGCGAGTCCTCGACCGGAGCGAATCAGCAGGTCCGGGTCGTCGCCAGCGAGGCGGTGACCATCGCCATCGAGGCGGGCGCCGTGGCGGAGGCCACGCTGACGAACGACGTCACCGTCATCCCGCCGGTGACCCCGCCGCGGCCCGGCGGAACCGTCTTGGGTGCGCTTCCGGCGACCGGCGCAGGCTCGCCCACCTCGGTGTTCCTCGCCGGGGGAGCGGTCCTGGCTCTGGGGCTCGTGATGGTGGGTGCCGGCTACCGAGCGCGCCGAGGCGTCGCGGACACCGGCACGGAGTGACCGGCACCGCGTGAGCCGGATGGGTCAGGGCGGACGCACCCGCGTCCGCCCTGACCCATGTGCGGCGTAGCCTGGATCGGGGACAGGTACGGCGCGACGGGTAGGAGTCGCGCTCCTGGCGGTCGGGCCACGGCGCGGGGACCATCGCGTGGCCGTGCGGGCGGCGGTGAGCTTCGCCGTCCTGCTCGTGGGCGGAGGAAGCGTCCTGTTCGCCGTCGCCAGCACTCTCGGGATCGCCCTCTCCCGGGGCGGACTCCACCGCCGGCCCGTCCGCCGACGGGAGCGCGTCGGTGCAGCCGGCGCGGAGATGGCGCTGACGGTGGGGGCGGACACCCGGACCCCCGTCTAGGCTGAGTCGGTCACGACGACAGGAGCCCTCCCATGCAGACCCGCACCCTCGGAGCGACCGGACGCACCGTTTCGGCCATCGGTCTCGGTACCTGGCAGCTCGGTGCCGACTGGGGCACAGTCGACGATGCCGACGCGCGTCGTGTGCTGGAGACCTCGGCGGATGCCGGGGTCACCCTGTTCGACACCGCGGACGTCTACGGCGACGGGCGCAGTGAGCAGACCATCGGGAACTTCCTCGCGGGGCGGCCGGGGCACGGGATCACGGTGGCCACCAAGATGGGCCGTCGCCTCGCGCAGGAACCGGCGAACTACACGCCAGAGAACTTCCGGGCGTGGACGGACCGCTCCCGCCGGAACCTCGGTGTCGCGACGCTCGACCTCGTTCAGCTGCACTGCCCGCCGACGAGTGTGATCGAGGACCCGGCCACGTACGAGGCGCTCGATGCGCTCGTCGAGCAGGGGACGATCGCCGCCTACGGCGTGTCCGTGGAGACCTGTGCGCAGGCGCTCGCGGCCATCTCCCGCCCGCACGT
Source organism: Microbacterium caowuchunii (assembly GCF_008727755.1). Taxonomy (NCBI): domain Bacteria; kingdom Bacillati; phylum Actinomycetota; class Actinomycetes; order Micrococcales; family Microbacteriaceae; genus Microbacterium; species Microbacterium caowuchunii. The sequence goes on along the minus strand of NZ_CP044231.1, from coordinate 1,998,589 downwards.
GTCGAACGTGCAGATCATCGTGAACCCCTTCCGGCTCAAGCCCCTCGACGACGTGCTCCCGGCAGCAGCGGAGGCGGGTGTCGCCGTCTTCGCCCGGGTGCCGCTCGCGTCCGGACTCCTCTCCGGCCGGTACACCGCGGCGACCACCTTCGCCGCGGACGACCACCGTGCCTACAACCGGCACGGTGAGGCGTTCGACCGCGGTGAGACCTTCTCCGGCGTGGACTTCGAGACGGGTCTCACCGCGGCATCCGAGCTCGCCGCCGCGCTGCCGGCCGACGTCCCGCTCCCCGCCGCCACCCTCGCCTGGATCGCCGCGCTGCCCGGCGTGACGAGCGTCATCCCGGGGGCACGCACCCCCGATCAGGCACGCGCCAACGCCGACGCGGCGGCCCTGCTCGACGGCGGGTTCGACCTGAGCGGGTTCGACACCGCGGTCCGGCGCGTGTACGACGAGCGGCTGCGCGCGCAGATCCACCCGAACTGGTGACCCCCGCGACCCGCCGTCGTGCGGCCGCGCTCGTCGCGGCGGTCGTCTCGGTGGGGATGGGGCTCGGCATCCATCTGCTGGCGCCGGACACGGCCGCGAGCGATGTGGCCGGGGATCTGCTGTACCCGCTCCTCGTCTACGCGCTCGTCGTGCTCGTGGGGCCGCGCCTGCCGGCCGTGGCGGTCTCCGCCGTCACGCTCGGCTGGTGCGTCGCGGTGGAAGCCTTCCAGGTCACCGGGCTCCCGGCGGAGTGGGCCGCGGCCTTCCCTCCCGTCGTGCTGGTGTTCGGCACGGTCTTCGACCCGCGGGACATCGCCGTCTACGCCGTCGCCGCGATCGGCGCGGGTCTCGTCGACGCCTTCACCCGGCCCCGACGGGAAGACTGGGGATAGTCCGGGCACGCGCCCGGGGACAGCACCTACCCTGGGCGGATGCAGTTCGTGTTCGACGCCGTGCTGTTCCGGTGGGACTCCCGCACCGACAGCGCCTACTACCTCGTGGAGGTGCCCGCCCTGTTCAGTGCCGAGATCCGGGAGATCCCCCGGATGCGGCGCGGCTTCGGTTCGGTGCGGGTGGAAGCCGGTGCGGCCGGACTGCGCTGGCGCACCTCGATCTTCCCCGACGCCGCGAACGGCACATACCACCTGCCGATCAAGCGTGCCGTCCGTGATGCGGCACAGGCGGGGGAGGGCGACACCCTGACCATCGACCTGCGGGTGCTGGAGGGCTGATCCGCATGGCGGATGCAGGGGGCGGCGGATGGGTGCCGGTCCTGCTCGTCCTCGCCTACGCGGGGTTCGCCGTGCTGAGCCTCGTCCTCGCGGTGGTGGACCTGCGGTTCCACCGGCTGCCCAACAGGCTCGTCCTGCCCGCATACCCCGTCGCGCTGATCCTCCTCGGAGTCGCCGCGATCGCGGGTGGCGACCCCGGGGCGATCGGGCGCGCCGTGCTCGGCGGACTGCTCGTGTTCACGTTCTACCTGCTGCTGCGGATGCTGCAGCCGGGCGGGATCGGCGGCGGCGACGTGAAGCTCGCCGGGCTCGTCGGGGTCCTCCTCGGATTCGCGGGGTGGGAGGCCCTGGCGATCGGTGTGTTCAGCGGGTTCCTCTGCGGCGGGCTGTACAGCATGGTCGCGATCGCGGCGCGGCGGGCGGACCGGCGCACCCGGGTGGCCTTCGGCCCGTGGATGCTGCTCGGGGCGTGGATCGGCCTCGCGGTGCAGATGCTCGGTCGGTGACGCGCGTCCGCTGTCAAGGCGGACCGGGTCCGGCGCGTTGCCGCTAGCCTGACCGGATGCCGGAACCCGCCGCCACCACGGCCCCGCCCCCGCGGGGCATCGTCCCGCGCCTGATCGCGTGGGCGCTCGAGCGCACCCTGGTGCGCGCGTTCCTGCTCTACGCCGAACATCGGGGCCCCCAGCTGGCGGACAGCGTCACCTACCGCACCCTGTTCAGCGTCTTCGCCGGTGTCCTCCTGGGATTCTCGGTCGGGGCGTTGTGGCTGTCCGGGAACCCGCAGGCCTGGGACGCGATCATCGCCGCGGTGGACGCCGCGATCCCCGGGCTCGTCGGTGAGGACGGCCTCGTCGACCCGTCCGCCGTGGAAGCGCCCGCGAGCCTCACGGTCGCCGGGGTGATCTCCCTCGTCGGTCTGGTCGGGGCCGCGATCGGTGCCATCGGGTCGCTGCGGCTGGCGCTGCGGACGCTGGCGGACAGGCTCGCCGACGACGTGCTGTTCATCTGGGTGATCCTGCGGAACCTCGCCCTCGCCATCGCGATCGGGGCGTTGCTGGCCCTCTCCGCCGCCATGAGCTTCCTCGGCACCGCGTCGATCTCCACGGTGACGGATTGGCTGGGGCTCGAGGAGCGTTCCCCGATCGTCGGGGGGGCGACCTGGGCGGTGTCGGTGCTGGTGATCTTCGCTCTGGATACGGCCGTGATCATGCTGCTGTTCCGGTCGCTCGCCGGACTCCGCCCGCCGGCCAAGGCGCTGTGGACCGGCGCGCTCCTCGGGGGAGTGGGGCTGACGGTGCTCCAGCAGCTGTCCGGCCTCTTCGTCGGCGGGGCGAGCGCCAACCCCCTGCTGGCCTCCTTCGCGTCCCTGATCGCGCTGCTGCTCTGGTTCAATCTGTCCGCTCAGGTGATCCTCATCGCGAGCGCGGTCATCATCACGATCACCCGGGAGCAGGAGGACCGGGTGCGCGCCCGCTTCGGCGCCCGGACCTTCGCGCAGCGCCGGCTCCGGCGGGCCGAGGACACCGTGTCGTCCGCGGTGGCCGAACTGGAGCAGGCACGGGCCATGGAGGAGAAGGAGCGCCTCGGCGCGGCGGAGGGGAAATGACCTCGGGGCCCGCCGTCAGCGGGCGAAGCGCTCCACGAACGTCCGCAGCATCCGGGACGGCTCGGTGACGGATGTGGTGCGCACCGCGCTGAGGGTCGACGGGAGCTCCCCGTCGGCGAAGTAGCCGTGACCCGCGTACGCCCGGATGCGTGTCGAGATCCCCTCGACGTCGAGCTCCGGATGGAACTGCGTCGCATAGACGTTGCGTCCGGCGCGGAACGCCTGGACCGGGCACGCCGGCGACCCGGCGAGCAGGGTCAGATGCGGCGGCAGCGTGCGGATGGCCTCCTTGTGCCCCACGAAGGCGGAGAAGGTCCGCGGCATCTCGGCGAAGATCGGGTCCGCCGCTCCTTCGTCCGTGAGGGTCACCGGCACGATCGAGATGGGCTCCGCGTGGGTGCGGTCGATGGTCGCCCCCTGATGGGCGCCGAGCGTGCCCACGCCGTAGCAGGCCCCGAGGAACGGGACGTCGCGCGCCACGACCTCGTCCAGCAGCGCCGCGAACTCGCTCTCGACGCGGTGCTGGGTGGGGGACTTCTGCTCGGGAGGGTCGGAGGCGTTGAACGGGCCCCCGCCGACCAGGATGCCGGAGAGCCCGTCGAGGTCGAGCGGAGGGAGCGGAGCCGATTCCATCCGGATGCGGAGGAGGTCGCGTTCGTCGAGGCCCGTGTATCGCAGGAAGAGCGCATACTCCTCATCCGCGGGCAGGTCCTCGGCGCGGGTGGCCAAGAGCGCGAAGGGCTTCACGCCGTGCGCCGGCGGAGAGTGCGAGGGCTGTCCATCCGGGTGATTCTAGATCAGCCCGCGGGGGAGCGGCCCGCCATGGCCGGGTCCGGTGTGCGGGACTAGGGTGGTCCGCATGACACTCGCACGACTGACCGGTGGCCCCCTCGACGGGCAGGTCCTCCCGCTCGACGAGAGCATCGACGACACGCTGATCGTCCCCTTCGCCGAGGGACAGCTCGTCTACCGCCGGGTGGGTGAACTGGAGAACACCGGCGACGACGACGGGCCGACCGAGGCCCACTTCACCTACGCCGAGTCGACCGAGCCGCTGGCCCCGACGGCCGGCGAGCTGGACGACGTCGACAACGCGTGAGCGACGGATACGACGAACCCACGCGCACCGTCGAGGTCGAGGTGAAGTTCGACGTCGACGAGGCGGCGATCCTGCCGGACTGGTCCGGCCTGCCGGGCGTCACCGCCGTCGGCGCTCCCGAACTCCGCGAGCTCGACGCTCGCTACCTCGACACCGAGGATCTCGCCCTCGGCCGGGCCCGCGTGGCGCTGCGGCGCCGTACCGGGGGACCCGACGCCGGATGGCACGTGAAGAGCTCCGCTGTCGACGGCCGGCACGAGTGGCACTGGCCGCTGGGTGAGTCCGAAGAGCTCCCGGAGGTCGTCGCCGCTGCCGTCCGGACGTGGGGTGCACCGCCGTTCACGCCGCTCGCCCGCATCCGCAATCGGCGGACCGCTTACGCGCTCACGGACGCCGCCGGTGGTCTCGTCGCCGAGGTCGTGGACGATCACGTGACGGCGACGGCCGAGCGCACGGGGTCCGTCAGCAGCTGGCGCGAGTGGGAGATCGAGCTCGGTCCCGCCGCGCCCGCCGACGAACGATGGCGCAGCGGGTTCTTCTCCGCCGTGGCGGAGCTCGTGGCCGCGGCCGGGGGGCGCCCCGCTGCATCCGAATCCAAGCTCGGACGGGCACTCGGTCTCTGACCCGCACACCCGCACACGAAGGAGGGCGGGTCCCGGAATGCTCCGGGACCCGCCCTCCTTCGTGTGCGCGGCGGGATCAGAAGTTGATCATGTGCCCCGCCAGGCCGTGGAAGGCCTCCTGCAGGGCCTCGGACAGCGTCGGGTGCGTGTGCACGTTGCGGGCGAGCTCGAGAGCCGTGAGGTCCCACTTCTGGGCCAGGGTCAGCTCCGGCAGGAGCTCCGAGACGTCCGGTCCGATCATGTGGCCGCCGAGGAGCTCGAGGTGCTCCGCGTCCGCGATCAGCTTGACGAAGCCGACCGGCTCGCCGAGGCCGTGCGCCTTTCCGTTCGCCATGAACGGGAAGGTCGCCACCTTGATCTCGTGACCGGCGTCCTTGGCCTGCTGCTCGGTGAGGCCGAACGAGGCCACCTGCGGGGAGCAGAAGGTCGCGCGCGGCATCATCCGGTAGTCGCCGAGCGTCATGGTCTCGGCCTTGCCGATGGTCTCCGCTGCGACGACGCCCTGCGCCTCGGCCACGTGCGCCAGCTGCAGCTTCGCGGTGACGTCACCGATGGCGAAGATGTGCGGCACGTTGGTGCGCATGTAGTCGTCGATGGCGATCGCGCCGCGCTCGGTGAGCTGCACGCCGGTCTTCTCCAGGCCGAAGCCCTCGACCCGCGGGGCGAATCCGATCGACATGAGCACCTTGTCGGCCTCGATCGACCCCTGTGCGCCCGACTTGTTGTCGGTATAGGTCACCGTCACCGACGATCCGCCGTCGACGACCGATTCCACCTTGGTGGAGGTGAGGATGTCGATGCCGTAGTTGCGGTACTGCTTCTGGATCTCCTTCGACACATCGGCGTCCTCATTCGGGAGCGCACGGTCGAGGAACTCGATGATCGTGACCTTCACGCCGTAGTTCGACATGACGTAGGCGAACTCCATGCCGATGGCGCCCGCGCCGACGATGACGATCGAGCCCGGGAGGTCCCGGGAGAGGATCTGCTCCTCGTAGGTCACGACGTTGTCGCTGAGGGTAACGCCCGGCAGGAGACGCACGGTGGAACCGGTCGAGATGATCGCGTTGTCGAAGGTGACGCGTTCGACCGAGCCGTCGCCCTTGGTGACGTCGATGGAGTGGTCGTCGACGAAGGAACCGCGGCCCTGGTACTCGGTGACCTTGTTCTTCTTCATCAGGTAGTGGATGCCCTTGACGCGGCCGTCGGCCACCTCGCGGCTGCGATCCCACGCCACGCCGTAGTCGAACGTCACGTCCCCGGACATGCCGAAGAGTTTCGCCTTGTGGGTGAAGGTGTGGGCGAGCTCCGCGTTCTTCAGGAGCGCCTTGGAGGGGATGCAGCCGACGTTCAGGCAGACACCGCCCCAGTACTTCTCTTCGATGATCGCGGTGGACAGGCCCAACTGGGCGCTTCGGACGGCCGCGACGTAACCGCCGGGGCCGGCGCCGAGGATGACGACGTCGTAATGAGGCATGAGGAAAGCCTATCGCTCGTCGCGGCCCGTCCGTCCGGCCGTGCGGTCGCGGGCGAGCTGCTTCTGCTGGCGTGCGCGGGCGCCGAGGAGCCAGACCACCAGGACGATGACGGCGACCACGGCGATCGCTCCGATCACCCAGGGCAGGGGGCTCGCGGGCTCGTCCGTGTCCTCGTCGACGACCAGGGCCGTCATGGTGGGTTCCGGGGTGGACTCCGCGGTCTCGGACGGCGTCGCGGCGGTCTCGGCGGTGGGGGTCTCGGCCGGTGCCGCCGCCGCGACCTCGAAGGAGAACTCGCCGGCGATGGGGTGGCCGTCGCTGGAGACCACGCGCCACACCACGGTCACGGTTCCTTCGGCATCACCGGCCAGGGGCTGCACGACGACGGCGCCGTCGACCGTCGGCTCGCCGTCGGTGAGCGAGGCGCCGGCGGCATCCGTCACCTCGACCACCGTGCCCGAACCCTGGGAGAGGAGTTCGGCGCTGTAGCCGAGCGTGAGCTGTGCGGGCAGTGCGTCGACCGTGGATCCCGCGGCGGGGTCCGTGGAGACGAGCTCGTCGTGGGCTGCGGCGGGGGAGGCCGACACCATCAGGGCGAGGAGGGCGAGCACGAGGGCGGCGAGCGTGGACGCGAGGGTCCGACGGGCACGCGTGGGGATACCGGATGCGATCACGCCGCCGAGCCTAGGCCGTGACGCCGAGGGCCGCCTGGACGTCTCCCCACCCGGACGACAGGATGTCGGAGCGGGCTCGTGATCGGATAGGCTGAAGAACCCGAGGAGGACGACGTGGACGAGCAGTACACACATCGGCCGGACGCTGTCCGGCGCCAGGGTGATGGCGCGATGCCGAACCACGACACCACCCAGACGTTCGGGCACGACTCGGACCTGTCGTTCGTGCCGTTCGGCAGTGAGCTGAGCGATGCCGAGATGGAGGCGATCGAAGCGCTGCCCTCGCGGGCGGCGCTGTTCATCGTCCGTTCCGGCCCGACCGCCGGAGCGCGCTATCTCCTGGACACCGACGTGACCACGGTGGGTCGCCATCCGGACGCCGACATCTTCTTCGACGATGTCACCGTGTCGCGGCGTCACGCCGAGATCACGCGGGTCGGATCCGCCTTCGAGATCGTCGACCAGCGCTCCCTGAACGGGACGTACGTGAACGGGGAGCGCGTGGACCGCGCCATCCTCTCCAACGGTGCGGAAGTGCGCATCGGCAAGTTCCGGCTGAACTTCTTCGTCTCGCCCGCCGATCTCTCTGCGGCCGCGGACGCCTGATGGGGGCTGCTTCCGCCCGTGGCCGCAGCGAGGCCGCGGGCCTTCTGAGTATCGGCCAGGTGCTGGCGCGGCTCACCCCGGACTTCCCCGCCCTGACTTCCAGCAAGCTGCGCTTCCTGGAGGTGCAGGGCATCGTCACGCCCCGTCGCACCGAGTCCGGGTACCGCAAGTTCACGCCCGCGGATCTGGAGCGGCTGCGTCTGGCCCTCACGCTGCAGCGTGACCACTACCTTCCCCTCAGCGTGATCCGCGAGTACCTCGACGACATCGACGCCGGACGCGACCCCGCGCCGCCCGCGGACTCGGTGCCGCGGTCGATCATGCCCACCGCCCGGCGTTACCGCAGGGACGAGTTGCTGCGGACCGCCGGCGCGGGCGCCCAGCTGCTCAACGACGCCCTCAGCACCGGTCTGATCACCGGCGGGGAGACCTACGACGAACAGGCGCTCGGGATGCTGCGCGCCCTCGTCGCGCTCGACCGGCACGGCATCGAGCCGCGTCACCTGCGCAACCTGAAGCAGAGCGCCGAGCGCGACGTGGCGCTCGTGGAGTCCGCGCTGGCGCCGTTGCGGCGGCGTCCGGACGCGGCATCGCGGGGTCGCGCCGCCGACATCGCGCCCGAACTCGCCCGGCGCATCAGCGACGTGAGGGAAGCACTCATCCGCGCCTCCCTCGACCGACTCGACATCTGAGGCCCGACACGCCGACCCCCTGACGTCGGATGTCGTTGCCCGAGGCCCCGCGCTCCTCTAGCGTGGAACTTACACAACACCGGAAGGGAGGGCGCCAGCATGAACGCAGGCGAACTGCTCGGCGACATCCCTCTCGACGCCGACCTCCTGTTCACGGACGGCCTCCCGCAGATGGACGACGAGGTGGGCTACCGCGGTGCGGTCGCCGCCCGCGCCGCCGGCATCACGTACCGTCAGCTGGACTACTGGGCCCGCACCGAGCTCGTGGAACCCACGGTGCGCGGGGCGAGCGGCTCGGGATCGCAGCGGCTCTACGGTTTCCGCGACATCCTGGTCCTCAAGCTCGTGAAGCGTCTGCTGGACACCGGCATCTCGCTGCAGCAGATCCGCACCGCCGTCGAGCAGCTGCGCGTCGCCGGCATCCGGGACCTCACCGGCACGACCCTCATGAGCGACGGTGCGTCCGTCTATTTGTGCACCTCCAACGACGAGGTCATCGACCTCGTCAGCCGCGGTCAGGGCGTCTTCGGCATCGCCGTGGGCAAGGTCCTGCGCGAGGTCGAGTCGACGCTGGTTGACTTCGACGGGCAGGCCACGGACCCGAGCGACGAGCTCGCCGTCCGTCGCGTCCGCCGCACCGCCTGACCGCCCGCTCCGAGGCTGCGTCCGTCCTCTCCGCGCGCCGAGACCGCCCTCTCGCGAGGCTCCGACCCCTGCTCGCGGAGGCGTCGATCGCCCGCGCCATCCGTGGCGCCGCGGTGACACCTTCCCGCGAGACAGCATGGCAACCACGAGACAGCGCGTGAGGGCATCCGTCTCGTGCCGATTATGCAGTCTCGCGGGAAAAGAAGGCCGTGCCCGGCGGCCTCGCAGACGAACGGGCGTCAGACCGCGGGGGCGTTGTCCTCGGGGGAGGCGATGCGTCCGGTGCGGACGATGCGGTCCAGCAGCGCGTCGAAGTCGGCCGCCAGCTCCTGTGCGGAGTCGCCGGGCCAGATGTGCAGCGGCTTCGCCGCACCCTGCGCCTGCTGCAGCGACGTGCGCTCCGGGAGCTGCGGCGACAGGACGAGCGGGCCGAACATGTCGCGCAGCTCCTTGATACGGAACTGGTGCTCGATGGACTGCGGCCGGACGCGGTTCACGACGATGCCGAGCGGCTGGAGCCGGGGCGAGAGGCCGCGGCGGATCTCCTCGATCGCCCGCAGGGCGCGGTCGGCCGCGGCGACGGAGAACAAGCCGGGTTCGGTGATGACCACGACGCGGTCGCTGGCCGCCCACGCGGTGCGCGTGAGGGCGTTCAGCGACGGTGCGCAGTCGATGAGCACGAGATCGTAATCGGCCTCGACGGTCGCGAGGGCCTCCTCGAGCTTCCAGACGTCGCGCACACTGGGGTGCGGTCCGTCGAAGTTGATCGCCGAGGGGCTGCCGATCATCACGTCGATCGTGCCGGGATGGACCTTGGTCCATCCGCTGGACGTGATCGCCTGTCGGACGACCTTCTCCTTCGGATTGGCGAGGACGTCGGCGACGTTCAGGCGGCCGGCCACCTGAATGTCCAATCCCGTCGACACGTCGGACTGCGGGTCGAGGTCGACGACGAGCGTTCGAACACCTCGGGCGAACGCGGCGGACGCGAGACCGAGTGTCACGGTCGTCTTGCCGACTCCACCCTTGAGTGAGCTGACGGAAAGAACGTGCACAAGCGACCACGTTACCGTCCCCTAGGCTGTGAGCACACTCAGTCCCCGGCGATGTCGCCGCTGAGATCGTCACGCCGCCCGCCACATGACGGATTAGAGGTCCCATGTTCCGGAAGATCCTGGTCGCCAACCGAGGTGAGATCGCCATCCGCGCATTCCGCGCGGCATACGAGGTCGGGGCGCGCACCGTCGCCGTCTACCCCTACGAGGACAGGTTCTCGCTGCACCGGCTGAAGGCCGACGAGGCCTACCAGATCGGTGAGAAGGGGCATCCGGTGCGCGCCTACCTGGATGTCGACGAGATCATCCGGGTAGCCAAGGACAGCGGGGCCGACGCGATCTACCCGGGGTACGGCTTCCTCTCCGAGAACCCCGAGCTCGCCGCCAAGGCGGCCGAGAACGGGATCGCCTTCATCGGCCCGCCCGCGGCGGTCCTGGAGATGGCCGGGAACAAGGTCACCGCGAAGGAGCACGCCGTCGCGGCGGGTGTTCCGGTGCTGCGTTCCACACCCGCGTCCGACGACGTGGACGAGCTCCTCGCGCAGGCGGACGAGATCGGCTTCCCCGTGTTCGCGAAGGCGGTCGCCGGCGGCGGCGGGCGGGGGATGCGGCGCGTCGAGACCAAGGAGGAGCTGGCCCCGGCTCTGGCCGAGGCGATGCGCGAGGCGCAGAGCGCCTTCGGCGACGCCCGGATGTTCCTGGAACAGGCCGTACAGCGACCGCGGCACATCGAGGTCCAGATCCTCGCGGACACCTACGGCCACACGGTCCACCTGTTCGAGCGGGACTGCTCCGTGCAGCGACGCCATCAGAAGGTCGTGGAGATCGCGCCCGCACCCAACCTCGACGAGGATGTGCGCCAGGCCCTGCACCGCCACGCCGTCGCCTTCGCGGAGTCGATCGGCTACCAGAACGCGGGGACGGTCGAGTTCCTCCTGGAGACGGCGGGACCGCGGACCGGTGAGGCCGTCTTCATCGAGATGAACCCTCGCATCCAGGTCGAGCACACGGTCACCGAAGAGGTCACGGACGTCGACCTGGTCCAGTCGCAGATGCGGATCGCCGCGGGCGCGAGCCTCGAAGAGCTCGGACTGACCCAGCCCGAGATCCGTCTGCGCGGCGCCGCGCTGCAGTGCCGCATCACGACCGAGGACCCGGGGCAGGGCTTCCGCCCGGACACCGGAAAGATCACGACCTACCGCTCGCCCGGCGGCGCCGGCATTCGCCTCGACGGCGGGACCACGGCGGCCGGGTCGCAGATCAGCCCGCACTTCGACTCGATGCTGGCCAAGCTCACCTGCCGCGGCCGTGACTTCGGTGCCGCGGTCGCGCGAGCGCGCCGTGCCCTCGCCGAGTTCCGCATCCGCGGGGTGTCCACCAACATCCCCTTCCTGCAGGCCGTGCTCGACGACCCGCAGTTCATCGAGGGGGACATCAGCACCGCCTTCATCGACGAGCGCCCGCAGCTGTTGCGCGGACGCGAGTCGAAGGACCGCGGCTCGAAGATCCTCAGCTGGCTGGTCGACGTCACCGTGAACAAGCCCAACGGTGAGAACCCGCTCACGGTGGATCCCCGCCTGAAGCTCCCGACGGTCGACCTCGCGACCCCGACGGTGCCCGGATCCCGGCAGAGGCTCCTCGAACTCGGCCCGGCCGGGTTCGCCGCCGACCTGCGGGCGCAGACCGCGCTGGCGGTCACCGAGACGACCTTCCGCGACGCGCACCAGTCGCTGCTGGCCACCCGCGTGCGCACGAAGGACCTGCTCACGGTCGCCCCCTACGTGGCACGTCTCACGCCCCAGCTCCTCTCGGTGGAGGCCTGGGGCGGAGCCACCTACGACGTCGCGCTCCGGTTCCTCGGCGAGGACCCCTGGGAGCGTCTCGATGCGCTGCGCGCGGCGTTCCCGAACATCGCGATCCAGATGCTGCTGCGCGGACGGAACACGGTCGGCTACACTCCGTACCCGACCGCCGTGACGGACGCGTTCGTGCAGGAGGCGGCGGCCTCCGGTGTCGACATCTTCCGGATCTTCGACGCGCTCAATGACGTGTCCCAGATGCGGCCGGCCATCGACGCGGTGCTCTCCACCGGAACCGCGGTCGCCGAGGCGGCGCTCTGCTACACCGGCGACCTGCTCGACCCCGCCGAGGATCTCTACACCCTCGACTACTACCTGCGACTCGCCGAGCAGATGGTCGAGGCGGGCGCCCACGTGCTCGCCATCAAGGACATGGCGGGCCTGCTGCGGCCGGCCGCGGGGGCGAAGCTCGTCGCCGCCCTCCGCGAGCGGTTCGACCTGCCCGTGCACGTGCACACGCACGACACGGCGGGCGGCCAGCTGGCCACGCTCCTCGCCGTCAGCGCAGCCGGAGCGGATGCGGTGGACGTCGCCGCGGCGCCCATGGCCGGCACCACGAGCCAGCCCTCGCTGTCGGCACTGATCGCCGCACTCGCCCACACCGAGCGCGACACCGGCATCCCGCTGCAGGCCGCTGCGGACCTGGAGCCCTACTGGGAGGCCGTGCGCCACCAGTACCGTCCGTTCGAGTCCGGCCTGCCCGGCCCCACCGGCCGCGTCTACCACCACGAGATCCCGGGCGGTCAGCTCTCGAACCTCCGCCAGCAGGCGATCGCGCTGGGACTGGCCGAGGACTTCGAGCTGATCGAGGACATGTACGCCGCCGCGAACGAGATCCTCGGCCGGGTCCCGAAGGTGACGCCGTCCTCCAAGGTCGTCGGCGACCTCGCGCTGGCACTGGCAGCGGTGCGCGCGGATCCGGCGGACTTCGCCGAGAACCCGCAGAACTACGACATCCCGGACTCCGTCGTCGGGTTCATGGCGGGCGAGCTCGGCGACCTGCCCGGCGGGTGGCCGGAGCCGTTCCGGAGCAAGGTGCTGGCGGGCCGTGCGCGGAAGGAGCCGACCGCGGACCTCTCCGCCGAGGATGAGGCGGCTCTGGCAGCGGACCCGGCAACCCGGCGGGACGCCCTCAACCGCCTGCTGTTCCCCGCGCCCACGCGCACGTTCCAGGAGACGCGCGAGACCTACGGCGACCTGTCCGCGCTGGACACCGACGATTACCTCTACGGGCTCACCCCGGGGGTCGAGCACGTCGTCGAGATCGAGCGGGGCGTCCAGCTCTGGCTGGGGCTGGAGGCGATCGGTGAAGCCGACGACAAGGGCATGCGCACGGTCATGACCACGCTCAACGGACAACTGCGCCCCGTGTTCGTGCGCGACCGCAGCATCGCCGTGGAGAGCCGTCAGGCCGAGAAAGCCGACACGTCCAAACCGGGTCAGATCGCCGCGCCGTTCTCCGGTGTCGTCACCGTCAAGGTCGAGGTGGGCGAGTCCGTCCGTGCCGGGCAGCCGCTGGCATCCATCGAGGCGATGAAGATGGAGGCGGCCATCACGAGCACCGTCGACGGGGTCGTTGAACGTCTGGCGATCGGCGCCACGCAGCAGGTGGAAGCAGGGGACCTTTTGGTCGTGGTCCGGCCCGCGCAGTAACCTGGTGGATGGCGCCGGAGGTCCGGCGATCCGTTGGGAGTTGTCTGAGCATGCCTGATCGAGACGATCAGAACCAGGTGGACGGCGATGATGACATCATCGACGAGCCTGTGAGCGTCGACGCCGCAGGGTTCGACATCCTGGGCACACAGACCGCGCAGGTCGCGGTGACCCTGCCACCGAGCGACGAGGACGATTACGTCGATGACGACGTCCTCGCCGACGACGTGGCCCCGGAGCCGGTCGCCTTCGTGTCGATCACACGCCCCGCCGACACCGAGGAAGTGCATGTCGTGCATGAGGACGACGTCGAGGGGACCGAGCCGGATCCGTCGGCACCGCGCACGGACACGGTGGACGCCGTCGAGGTCCACGACACCGGCGAGACCCCGCGCGTGACGCCGGAGGCGGAACCCGCGCCCACCGGTCCGGTCTCGGCCGCTCCCCGGAGGGCCGAGCCCCGCACGGACGCGCCCCGTCCGGCGCGCGCCGAGGGGCGCGCACTGGAGCAGGCGGCGGATGCGGTCCCCGCACCGGTGACCCTCGCCGCGCGACGCGTCGACGAACAGGACGCCCACCGTGAGACGCCGGACCTGCTGACGGCGGACCGCCTCCTGCAGGGCGACCGTCTTCCGCGGCGTGAGCCGGAGGGTACCTGGCCCCATCTCGTGTACAGCCTGACCGGGGGTCGCGTCCGGCTCTCGGACAGCCGGCGTGCCCGCGGTCGCCGCGAACTCGACGCCAAGATCGCCGCGCCCCTCGCTGGCGGCGCGCGCTTCGTGGCCATCCTGTCCCGTAAGGGCGGGGTGGGCAAGACGACCGTCACGGCCCTTCTCGGGATGGCCCTCGCCGACGCTCGCGAGGACCGGATCATCGCTCTCGACGCGAACCCGGACCGAGGCACGCTCGCGGAGCGGATCGGCCGCCCGAGCGGGAAGACCGTACGCGATCTGACCGGCTCCCGCACGCGGGTGCACGGATTCAACGAGATCTCCTCCATCGTGGTGCGCGACGAGACCCGTCTCGACGTCCTCGCGTCGGATGCGGACCCGCACATCTCGGAGGCGTTCGACGACTCCGACTACCGTGACGTGGCGGCACTGGCCGCCCACTACTACTCGATCGTGCTGACCGACACCGGTACCGGCATCGTCCACTCCGTCATGGGGGCCACGCTCGAGGCATCCGACTCGCTCGTGATCGTCGCCGGACTGAGCATCGACGAGGCGAGACTCGCCTCGGAGACGCTGACCTGGCTGGAGACCAACGGCTACGCGGACCTCGCCCGCCAGGCCGTGGTCGTCCTCAACGCCTCCCGGCCCGGTGCGCCCCTGATCCGGCAGAACGAGCTGGAGGAGCACTTCCGCAGCCGCGTCCGCGCGGTCGTCCGCCTGCCGTACGACGCCCGCATCGCGACCGGCGGGGCGATCACGTTCCGCGACCTGCAGCCGGCCACGCGTACGGCGGCACGGGAGCTCGCCGCGGTCGTCGTCGAGGGCATCGGCACCGTCCGCGCGACGGGCGCGGCATGACCGTCCGCCCCATCCGGCTCTTCGGCGACCCCGTCCTGAAGAGCCAGAGCGCGCCCATCGACGACATCGACGACGGGATCAGGGCGCTCGTGCGGGATCTGCTGGACTCCGTGGAGCTCCCTGGCCGCGCGGGCGTCGCCGCCCCTCAGATCGGCGTGGGCCTGCGGGCCTTCAGCTACAACATCGACGGCGACATCGGGTACATCCTGAATCCCGTCCTGGTCGAGGTCTCCGGGGAACCGGAGCCGGTCGGCGAGGGCTGCCTGTCCGTGCCGGGCCTCTGGCACGACGTGATGCGCTATCCGCACGCGAAGGCGGTGGGCATCGACCTGGACGGCAACGAAGTGGTCCTCGAGGGCGACGGTCTGCTCGCCCAGGCCCTTCAGCACGAGACGGACCACCTGGACGGTCTGCTCTACCTCGATCGGCTCGATCGTGAGCAGCGCCGCGTGGCGCTGCGCGAAGTGCGCGAGAGCGACTGGTTCTGATCCGCGCAGGCACAACGTGATGAGGCCCCCGCATCCATCGGATACGGGGGCCTCACTGGTGCTGCGCTACGCGAGCGGGATGTTGCTGGTGTTCTCGGGCACCCGGTAGAGCTCTTCGACCTCGACCGTGAAGTCGTCCATGATCACGTTCCGCTTGATCGACATCTTCGGGGTCAGGTGGCCGGATGCCTCCGTCCACTCCGTCTCCAGGATCGTGAACTTGCGGATGGACTCGGCGCGGGAGACACTCGCGTTCGCCCGGTCCACCGCGCGCTGCACCTCGGCGCGGACGGCCGGGTCCTTGGCCGCCTCGGCGAGCGTCATGTCGGCGCGGTGCCCGTTGTTGGCGAGCCACGTGGGCAGCATCTCGGAGTCCAGCGTGATCAGCGCGGAGATGAACGGGCGGTGATCGCCCACGGCGACGACCTGTCCGACGATCGGGTTGGCCCGGATCGGGTCCTCCAGCGCCGCCGGCGCGACGTTCTTGCCGCCTGCCGTGACGATGATCTCTTTCTTGCGGCCGGTGATCGTCAGGAAGCCGTCCTCATCCAGCGAACCGATGTCGCCGGTCTTGAACCAGTCGCCGTCGAACGCCTCGGCGGTCGCCTCCGGATTGCGCCAGTACTCCTTGAAGACGTTGATGCCGCGCACCTCGACCTCGCCGTCCTCGGCGATGCGGATGCCGACACCGGGAAGGGCGGGACCCACGGTGCCGATCTTCGACTTCTCCGCGAGGTTGACCGTCGCGGGTGCCGTCGTCTCGGTGAGGCCGTACCCCTCGAGGATGTGGATGCCGAGGCTGTGGAAGAAGTGGCCGAGGCGGGGCCCGAGGGGGGCCGACCCGGAGACCGCGAACTTCACGGAGCCGCCCATGGCCGCGCGCAGCTTGCTGTAGACGAGCTTGTCGAACAGGGCGAACTTGATGCGCATGCCGAACGGGATCTTCTTGCCGTCCTGCAGATACTGCGAGTGGTCGACGGCGACCTGCGCGGCGGCGCGGAAGATCTTGCCCTTACCGCCCGCCTCGGCCTTCTGCTCCGCGGAGTTGTACACCTTCTCGAACACGCGCGGCACCGCGAGGAGGAACGTCGGGTGGAACGAACCCAGTGCGGCGAGCAGCTGCTTGGTGTCGGGCTGGTGACCGGTCTTCACCCCGGCGTGGATGTTCAGGATGGAGATGAATCGTGCGAACACGTGGGCCGTCGTGATGAACAGCACGGTGGATGCGCCGGGCACCTCCACGACCTCGTGCAGGGCGACGGCGGAGTTGCGCGACAGCTCCACGAAGTTGCCGTGGGTGAGGACGCAGCCCTTGGGGCGGCCGGTCGAGCCCGAGGTGTAGATGAGTGTGGCGATGTCCGAGGCGTTGGCGAGCTTCCGCCGGCGCGCGATCTCGTCGTCCGGGACGGACGCGCCCGCGGTGATCATGGTGTCCAGGTCCCCGGACTGCATCTGCCACGCCGACCGGATGAGGGGGAGGTTCGGCCGCACCTCGGCCAGGCTCGCCGCGTGCGCGGCGCTCTCCACGATGACGGCGACGGCGCCGGAGTCGGAGAGGATCCACTCGATCTGGCCGGGCGAGCTCGTCTCGTAGACGGGCACCATCACGGCGCCCGCGTAGAAGAGGGCGAAGTCGACCAGGGTCCAGTCGTACGTCGTGCGGGCGAGGAACCCCACCTTGTCGCCCGGCTCGATCCCGGCGGAGACGAAGCCCTTCGCGAGGGCGATCACCTGCCGCTCGAATTCAGCGGCCGAGACGTCTCGCCATCCGTCGCCGTCGGGGACGGCGAAGAGGGCGAGGTCCGGCGTCGCGGAGACCCGGTCGGCGAGGAGATCGGCGATGTTCGCCTCGGGATCGGCGGGGACGATCGCGGGGACTTCGAAAACTGTAGCGCTCATATCGGCAGCTCCTTCGATACCGTGCGGGGTCGGGCTTGTGAGACGCAAGTCTACGCATCCGTGATACTCAGTCCCACCGCTGCTCGTCAGTAGGAGTGCAGCGTGTCGCGGACTAGGCTTCTGGAGGCTCACGGACGCGAAGGGACGGCACTGTGCACGCAGTGGGAATCGACATCGGCGGGACGAAGATCGCCGGCGGCATCGTCGATGAGAACGGCGACATCATCCGCCGCAGTCGCGTCGCCACGCCGGTGGACGTCGCCGAGATCGAGGCCGCCGTGGCAGCCATGGTGACCGAGCTGGCGGCGGGCGAGCCCGTGGTCGCGGGAGTCGCCGCGGCCGGGTTCATCGACCGCGATCGGTCGCGCGTGTACTTCGCCCCGAACATCGCGTGGCGCGACGAACCGCTGCGCGAGCGTCTCGAGGCGCTCACCGGCGTTCCGGTGCTCATCGAGAACGATGCCAACGCCGCCGGATGGGCCGAGTACCGCTACGGCGCGGGGGAGGACCTCCGCGACGTCGTGATGCTGACCCTCGGCACCGGCGTCGGCGGCGCGGTGGTCGTCGACGGCGCGCTGCTGCGCGGTGGCCATGGTGTCGCCGCGGAGCTGGGTCACATGCGGCTCATCCCGAACGGGCGCACATGCGGATGTGGACAGCGCGGCTGCCTCGAGGTCTACGGTTCCGGGCGCGCACTGCAGCAGGAGGCGGCGGAGATCGCCCAGGACGCCGCATTCGGCATCGGTGCCGGCCTGGCGGCGGCTGCCGGAGCACCGGAAGGGCTCAGCGGTGAGGTGATCTCCCGTCTCGTGCAGCAGGGCGACCCGGGCGCCCTGGAAGCGCTGCGGCGCATCGCCGTCGCCGTCGGCACCGCGTGCGGCAGTTTCGCCGCCATCCTCGATCCGGAGCGTTTCGTCATCGGCGGGGGAGTGTCCCAGCTCGGCGAGGTGCTGCTCGCTCCCATGCGCGAGGCGTTCGCCGACGCCATGCCCGCGTACGGCTCGCGCCCGGTCGCCGACTTCGCGGTGGCGCGGCTCACGAACGACGCCGGCGTCATCGGCGTCGCGGATCTCGCGCGGCGGCGGTTCCTGACGGAGAACTGACGCATGTTCTACTGGCTGATGAAGTACGTCGTGATCGGCCCCATCGTGAAGGGCGTCTTCCGGCCCTGGATCGTCGGGCGGCGGAACATCCCCGCGGAGGGGGCGGCGATCCTCGCCAGCAACCACCTGTCGTTCGCCGACTCGATCTTCCTCCCCCTGATGATCGACCGGCCGATGTCGTTCCTGGCCAAGAGCGACTACTTCACCGGGCGCGGCCTGCGCGGGTGGGCGACGCGGGCGTTCTTCAAGGGCACAGGTCAGATCCCCATCGACCGCTCCGGCGGCAAGGCGTCCGAGGCCTCGCTGAACACCGGCCTGCAGGTGCTCGGGGGTGGAGACCTGCTCGGCATCTACCCGGAGGGCACCCGCAGCCCCGATGGGAAGCTCTACCGGGGGCGGACCGGCATCGCCCGGATGGCACTGGAGGCGCACGTTCCGGTCGTGCCGGTGGTCATGGTCGACACCGACACCATCATGCCCATCGGGAAGCGGATCCCGCGGATCGGACGTGTCGGCATCGTGATCGGTGAGCCCCTCGATTTCTCCCGTTTCGCCGGCATGGAGGGCGACCGTTACGTGCTGCGGTCCGTGACCGACGAGATCATGATCGCGCTGCAGCGACTGGGCGCCCAGGAGTACGAGGATGTCTACGCCTCGACCGTGAAGAACCGAGCCGTGGCACGCGCATCTGAGGGGACCCGCTCCTCGCTAGACTGACGGGATGCTCTCCTCGCTCGATCCTCTCGATCACTGGCGGACGCTGCCCATCAAGCAGCAGCCGATGTGGCCCGACGCCGACGCTGTCGCCGACGTCTCCGCCGAGATCTCGACCCTGCCCCCGCTGGTGTTCGCCGGAGAGGTGGACCGCCTGCGGGACCGCCTCGCCCGTGCCGCATCCGGTCGCGCGTTCCTCCTGCAGGGCGGTGACTGCGCCGAGACGTTCGCCGGCGCGACCGCCGAGCAGATCAGGAACCGCATCAAGACGCTGCTGCAGATGGCCGTCGTCCTCACCTACGGCGCATCGATGCCCGTTGTGAAGATGGGCCGGATGGCGGGCCAGTTCGCCAAGCCGCGCTCCAGCGACACCGAGACGCGCGGGGAGGTGACGCTGCCCGCGTACCGCGGCGACATCGTGAACGGCTTCGACTTCACCGAAGGCTCCCGCACGGCCGACCCGCAGCGCCTGCTCAAGGGCTACCACACCGCCGCGTCGACGCTGAACCTCATCCGTGCGTTCACGCAGGGCGGGTTCGCGGACCTCCGCGAGGTGCACAGCTGGAACAAGGGCTTCGCCGAGAACCCGGCCAACCAGCGCTACGAGCGCATCGCCGGCGAGATCGATCGTGCGATCAAGTTCATGGAGGCCGCCGGCGCGGACTTCGAAGAGCTGCGTCACGTCGAGTTCTACACGGGCCACGAGGGCCTGCTGATGGACTACGAGCGTCCGATGACGCGGATCGACTCGCGCACCCTCACCCCGTACAACACGTCCGCGCACTTCCTCTGGATCGGGGAGCGCACCCGCGACCTCGACGGTGCGCACGTCGACTACTTCTCGAAGATCCGGAACCCGATCGGCGTGAAGCTCGGGCCGACGACGTCGACCGACACCGCGCTGGCGCTGATCGACAAGCTCGATCCCGAGCGCGAGCCGGGCCGGCTCACCTTCATCACCCGGATGGGTGCCGGGAAGATCCGCGATGCGCTGCCGCCCCTGCTGGAAGCGGTGAAGGACTCGGGCGCGACCCCGCTGTGGGTGACCGACCCGATGCACGGCAACGGCATCACGACCCCGACCGGGTACAAGACCCGTCGTTTCGATGACGTCGTGGACGAGGTGCGTGGTTTCTTCGAGGCGCACCGTGCCGTGGGTACCTTCCCCGGCGGCATCCACGTGGAGCTGACCGGCGACGACGTGACCGAGTGCCTCGGCGGGTCCGAGATGATCGACGAGGCCACGCTGGCGACGCGTTACGAGTCGCTGTGCGACCCGCGCCTGAACCACATGCAGAGCCTGGAGCTCGCGTTCCTCGTGGCCGAGGAGCTCGAGAAGCGCTGACCCGCGCTTCTTCTCCGCCGACCCACCCCTTACGCACCGAACCACCCCGTTATGCCCCGCGCATACCGGGGTGGTTCGGCGTTTGCGGGGTGGCTCGGCGATGCGTGGGTGCGGGATCAGCCGGAGACGTTGAAGCGCAGGGAGACCTTCGTGCCGCGGACCACCATGGATCCGGCGGCGGGGTTCTGCGCCTCCACGCGGGTGGAGCCGTTCGGGAACAGATCCCAGGTGGGCAGGTAGTCCGCGGTGAAGCCCGCGTCGGCGAGGGCGCGCTTGGCCTGGTCGCGGTTCTGACCCGTGACATCCGGTACGCGGAACAGCGGCGGCCCGTCCGAGACGACGAGGGTGACCGTGTCGCCGGGACGCCAGTCGCCGCCGCCGTCGCGCTCCGCGATGCGGATGACGTTGCCCTTCGCGACGTCCTCCGACGTCTCCGTCGGGCGGTCGCCGGAGACGTCGAGCCCCACGCTCTCGAGCGCACGCACGGCGTCGTCGGGCTTGAGCCCGGACACGTCGGGGACGGGGCCACGGGACACCAGTAGGGATGCGGTGTCGCCCTCGTAGACGGTGCAGCCGCCGGAGCAGTCGACCGGCTCCCCGCCTGCGGGGCGCGCGACGGATGCGGAGACGACCGTTCCGTCGGCCGAATCCGTGAAGACGTACGCGGGATCGGCGATGCCGACCTTGACCTGTTGGAGTGCGGCGGTGACCTCATCCACGCCCATCCCGGCGAGGGCGCCCACCTCGTGTGGTTGCGGACCCAGGGACAGGATGACGCGGACCACGGAGTCCTGCTCCAGGCGTTCGCCACCGCCCGGTTCGGTGCGGATGACGCGCCCCGCCTCCACATCCAGGCTGTACTCCTCGGCGGGCTCGGCCACCAGCGTCTGCGCGATGAGGGCGGCCTCGGCCTCCTCGAAGGTGAGTCCCGTGACGGACGGCACCGCCACGAGGGAGCCGGGACCGGAACCGAACCACCAGCCGATGCCGCCGGCGAGGGCAGCCAGAAGGATCACGATCGTGAAGAGCCAGCCGCCCTTGGCCGCTCGCCGCCGCGCGCGACGGCGCAGCAACGAGGCGTTGTCCGCGTCCGCGGCGACGGGCGTCGGTCCGGTGAGGGCCGCGGGGATCGCCTTGGTGAGCTCGCCCGAGTCGAATGCCTCGTCGTCGATCGCGGTGCCCACGGCGAGGGTTCGTGCCACCTGCGGGGCGACGCCCAGCTCGCGTTCGATGTCGCGGAGCCGGCGCAGCATCTCGTCGGCGTCCACGGGCCGTGCATCGGGGGAGCGCTCGGTCGCCCAGAGCACCAGCTCGTCGAGCGGCTCGGGGACGCCGGGGTTCTTCACGCTCGGCCGCGGGACCGAGTCGGTGGCGTGCTGGTAGGCGATCTGCATGGGCTGCTCGCCCTTGTATGGCTGTTCGCCGGTGAGCATCTCGTACAGCATGATCCCGAGCGCGTAGATGTCGCTGCGTGCGTCCGCGCTGCCCCGGGTGACGAGCTCGGGGGCGAGGTAGGCGATGGTGCCGAGCAACTGCTGCCCGCTCGCCGTGTTCGCGGTCGTCGCGCGGGCGAGCCCGAAGTCGCCGATCTTGATGCGGCCGTCCTCGGCCAGCAGGACGTTCTCGGGCTTCACGTCACGGTGCACGATGCCGGCGCGGTGCGCGGCGGCGAGCCCGGAGAGGATGGCGTCCATGATCGTGATCGTCTGCGGGATGGAGAGGCGGCGCTGCTCCTTCAGCAGGTCGCGCAGGGTGATGCCCGGCAGGTACTCCATCACCAGGTAGGCCATGTCGCTGTCCTGGCCCTGGTCGAACACGTTGACCACGTGCGGGTCGGCCAGTCGCGCGGCCGCCCTGGCCTCCTGGATGAAGCGGCTCTGGAACACGGTGTCGTCGCTCAGGTGCCCGTGCATGACCTTCAGCGCAACGCGGCGTTCGAGGCGGAGGTCGGTCGCGACGTACACCGTCGCCATCCCGCCGCGGGCGATCCGGGCGCGCACGCGGTACCGTCCGTCGACCAGACGGCCGATCAGCGGATCCGCGCGCTGGCTCGTGCTCACGATCAGAGTCTACGGAGCCGTGGCTGTGAGCCGCGGCAGCGGCGCACCCCCGGACCGGGAATTCAGCCGAGTGCGGCCAGCCAGGTGGTGGCCGGCTGCTCCCACCGCGCGTAGCGGTCGGGGTAGGCGGAGATCTGCACCGCTTGCGCGGCGTCCGCGTAGGGCAGCGACTCCCACCCCGGGATGTCGAGCAACCCGCGGGTGCGGGAGCCGTTCGGGTCCTGTGCGCCTCCGTAGAAGGCACGCGCCGCGCGGGTCGCGTCCCGGATCTCCTCCTCGGTTCCCCACCCGGTGGACGGGCGCTGCTGGAACAGTCCCAGCGAATCCCGGTCGCCCCAGTCGAGGTTCCGGATCCAGGACTCCTGCATCGCCGTGCCGAGCGCGATCACGATCCCGCGGTCGGGGACGCCGAGTTCGCGGCCCACGCCGATGATGATCCTCGCGTTCGCGATCTGCTCGGCGTCGAGGTCGATGGGTGCCGGTGCCGGTGCCGGTGCGGGAGCGGAGTCGGCGGCGGGTGCCGCTGCCGGCGCCGGGGCCGGGGCGGATGCGGCCGGGACGGCGATCGTCTGACCGGGGTAGATGATCGAGTCCCAGGTGAGCCCGTTGGCGGCGAGGACCGCCTGCGTCGTGGTGCCGTTGCGGGCCGCGATCGCCGCGATGGTGTCGCCGGCCTGCACGAGGTGACCCAGCGGAGCGGGTGCGGCCGGTGCGGCGGGAGCGGGGGCTGCGGGAGCGGCAGCTGGGGGAGCGGCGGCGGGCGCGGCGAGCACCAGCACGTCGCCGGGGCGGATGACGGAATCGCCGAAGCTGAGGCCGTTCCAGGCGAGGACGTCCGTCGTCGCGAGGCCGTAGCGCGCTGCGATCGTGCTCACGCTCTCACCGGCGACGACGGTGTGGCCGGACGGGGGAGGTGACGGCTGCGCCGGTACGACATGGGTGGCGGGCGCGGCGGCCAGCGGGGCGCGTTCGGCTGCTTCCGCACCCGAGGGATGCAGGGCGAGGACCATCCCGC
This sequence comes from Microbacterium caowuchunii, assembly GCF_008727755.1. Classification (NCBI taxonomy): domain Bacteria; kingdom Bacillati; phylum Actinomycetota; class Actinomycetes; order Micrococcales; family Microbacteriaceae; genus Microbacterium; species Microbacterium caowuchunii. The sequence goes on along the minus strand of NZ_CP044231.1, from coordinate 1,975,219 downwards.
CGGCGACGGCGGAGAGGCCGAGGGCCGAGAGACGGGGGGTCATGAAGGCGTGCGAAGACATGGGCGTCCTCCTCATGGTGGATCGTCCTTCCGGGGGTCCGGACACCCTGACACGCCTGTAAAACGGTGTCAAGCAGTGTGACTCGTGAGGCGGATGTGACCAGCGTGTTCGGATGCACCGCCCGGGAGGTGGGATAGTTGCTGGGTGACCGGCGACATCCACCCCCGTACCCCCACCGACTGGCTGACCATGCCGGACCTCGTCGAGGCCACCGGCGAATCACTGAGCCGAGTGCGCCGCTACCTGGACGAGGCGTACCTGATCGGTTCCCGTCGCAACGGTCCGTTCGCGGTCCCGAGCATCTTCCTCGTCGAGGGGCAGCCGTTGAGCTCCCTCCGCGGCACCATCATCGCGCTGCGGGATGCCGGGCTGACCGACGACGAGGCCATCGACTGGCTGCTCGATCACGAGGAGGCCATCGGCCAGGCGCCCATCGCCTCCCTGCTGCAGGGACGCAAGAGCGAGGTCCGCCGCATCGCGCGGACCCTCGCCTGATCGCCCGCGGACCCGGTCAGGCCGCGCGGGCGGTGGCGGCGCGGGCGAGCTCCTCGAGCTCGGCCACGGCGGCCTCGCCGAGGTGCGCGGTTGCCAGTGCTCGATCCGCCTCGGCGGTGTAGCTGCTGATCAGCTCCTCGACGCGCTCGAGGGCGCCCGTCTCCACGATCGTCCGCTGCAGAGCCGCGATCTGGTCCGCGTGGAGCGTCGGGTCGCCGATGAGGGCGTCGAAGCGCGGCCGGTCTGCGGGAGCGAGACCCTCGCGGGTATAGGCGATGAGGACCGTGCGCTTGCCCTCACGCAGGTCGTCTCCGGAGGGCTTGCCGGTCACCTCGGCGTCGCCGAACACCCCGAGCACGTCGTCGCGCAGCTGGAAGGCCATACCGATGGGGTGGCCGAACGCGCCGAGCGCGTCGAGCTGCGCGTCCGAGGCGCCGGCGAGGGCGGCCCCGATCCGCAGGGGCTGCTCCACGCTGTAGCGCGCGGACTTCAGTGAGGCGACCCGCAGCGCCCGCTCGGCGTGGCGCTCATCGTCCTCCGTGACGAACGCCGACTCCTCGGCGATGTCGAGGAACTGACCGATCGTCACGCCGCGCCGCATCCTGCCGTACTCGGCGCGGGCGACCGCAGCGTCCTCCGGGCGGGCGCGCAGCAACCCCTCCTCCAGCAGGTCGTCGCTCCAGGCGACCAGGAGATCGCCGCCCAGGATCGCTGCGGAGCGACCGAAGGCGGCGGCGTCACCGGCCCATCCGCGTCCGCGGTGGTGCGCCTCCAGGGCCCGATGCGCCGCGGGGTGTCCGCGACGGGTGTCCGAGTTGTCGATGAGGTCGTCGTGCACGAGGGCTGCGGCGTGGAACACCTCGAGGGATGCGGCGGCGGCGACGGCCGCGTCATCGGGGGTGGAGCCCCGGCCGGCCACCTCGGCGACAGCGCGCCAGCCGGTCAGGCAGAACCGTGCGCGCAGTCGCTTTCCGCCGTGCACGGACGCCGCCGTCGCACGGACGAAATCGGCCCCTTCCGGGCCCGTTTCGCCGGCTTTCCGATACTGCGATGAGAAGAAGTTGTCCAGACGCTGGGAAACCGCCTCGATCGCATCTGACATGCTCGACACAGGCCTAGCCTAGTCAAACCGACGACGCGTAGAATCAGTGCAACACCGTCACCCAAGGGGGATGAATGCCTCTCTCCGAACAAGAGCAGCGCCTGCTCGACGAGATGGAACGCCATCTCATGAGTCACGACGCCGACGTCGTCAGTGCTCCTGAGGCGGGCCGTACCCTGAGTTATCGGAACATCGTCTACGGCACGATCCTCGTCCTCGCGGGTCTCGGCGGTCTGATCGTGGGCCTGTCGACGCAGCTGATCGTCGTCGGTGTGATCGGCTTCGTGCTCATGCTGGGTGGAGTGATCCTCGCGGTGACACCCTCACGCACGCTCCGGGCGCCGTCCGCGGCCCGACCGCGCAGCTCCGGCAGTGCGCCGTCCGGCTCGTTCATGGACCGGATGAACGACCGATGGGACCGCCGCCAAGAAGGCCGCTGACCTACTCGCTTCTCGAAAGCGCCGCCCCTCCGGGGGCGGCGCTTTTTCGTGCGCCCGGAGGGAGGCGGCTCCTCGCGCCGGGCGCCGAAGGGGAGGATCCGCCCACTCCGAGCGGCCTGAGGGTAGTGAAGTGGAGGGAAGTGGAGTAAAGTGGTGCGCACCTCACACGTGGGCCGGACGAAGGAGGGGGGAATGCGCGAATGCTGCTGGGAACGCACACCCCCAAGCTCGACGACAAAGGCCGTGTCATCCTGCCGGCCAAGTTCCGCGACGACCTCGGAGCCGGCGTCGTTATCACCCGCGGGCAGGACCGCTGCCTCTACGTGTTCAGCACCGCCGAGTTCGAGCGCGTGCACGAGCGCATCCGGGAAGCGCCGCTCAGCAACAAGCAGGCCCGCGACTTCCTGCGGATGTTCCTCTCCGGCGCCAGCGCCGAGAAGCCGGACGGCCAGAACCGCGTCACGATCCCTCCCGCACTCCGTGCCTACGCGGGACTGGAGCGCGACCTCGTCCTCACCGGCGTCGGCGCGCATGCCGAGATCTGGAACGCGGACGCCTGGAACTCCTACGCCGAAAGCAACGAATCCGTGTACTCCGAGCTGGAGCAGGAGGTGATCCCGGGCCTGTTCTGAGCCCTCGGCCCCGACTCCCAGCCGCCCCCACCCTGACGCACTTCCCCGGTGTCAGGTCGGAGAGCGGATGGGGATCGGGACCGAGGGACCGGCCCCACATCATGAGCCTCCGCGACATCCACACCCCCGTCATGCTCGACCGCTGCGTCGAGCTCCTCGCCCCGGCACTCACCGCACCGGGAGCGGTCTTCGTCGACGGCACGCTCGGCATGGGCGGTCACAGCGAGGCGTTCCTGGAGCGCTTCCCCGACCTGCACCTGATCGGGCTCGACCGCGACACCGACGCCCTGCGGATCGCGGGGGAGCGGCTCGCCCGCTTCGCCGACCGCACGACCCTGGTGCACACCGTCTACGACGGGATCGCCCGCGCCGTGTCCGAGGCGGGGTACGACCGGGTCGACGGCATCCTGTTCGACCTCGGTGTCTCCTCCCTCCAGCTGGACGAGGCGGACCGGGGCTTCGCCTATGCCAAGGACGCGCCCCTGGACATGCGGATGGACCAGAGCGACGGCCCGACTGCCGCGGATGTCCTCGCGACCTATTCGGAAGGCGAACTGCGCCGGATCTTCGAGCGCTACGGCGAGGAGAAGCTGTCCGGACGCTACGCCCGCGCCATCATCGCCGCCCGCGCGGAAGCGCCGATCGAGCGGTCCGCCCGGCTCGTGCAGATCCTGGATGCGGCGACCCCCGCGGCGCTGAAGAACGCCGGTCACCCGGCGAAGCGCGTGTTCCAGGCGCTGCGCATCGAGGTCAACGCGGAGCTCGCTGCTCTGGAGCGCGCCATCCCGGCCGCCCTGGATCTCCTCCGGGTGGGCGGGCGGATCGTGGTGCTGTCGTACCAGTCGCTCGAGGACCGCTTCGTCAAACGAGAACTGGCCCGTGCCTCCGCCTCGACGTCGCCGGCCGGGCTCCCGGTGGAGCTGCCCGAGCACGCCCCTCGCTTCCGCCTGCTCGTCAAGGGCGCCGAACTCGCCTCGGAAGAGGAGCGGGCGCGCAACCCGCGTGCCATCCCGGTGCGCCTGCGCGCCGCCGAACGAATCCGGGAGGCGGTATGAGCGCTGCAGCCACGGCGGCCGAGCCGCTGTTCACCCCCGTCCCGTTCGAAGAGGAGACCGGGCATCGCGTCCCGGGACGGACGCTGCGTCCCGTCGAGCACACCGCGCGACGCCGGCGTCCCAAGCTCGCTTACGGCATCCTCGCCGTCATGGGGGCCGTGACCATCGCCGGCGCGCAGATGCTCTTCTCCGTGCTCTCGACGCAGAGCTCCTACGAGCTGTCGGCGCTCGCCCAGCAACAGCGCGAGCTCACCTGGCAGAAGCAGATCCTCTACGACGAGGTCGCCGGGCTGAGCTCCCCGCAGTATCTCGCGGCGAACGCGGCGGCGCTCGGCATGGTGATCAACGAATCGCCGAGCTACCTGCGGCTGAGCGACGGAGCGGTGCTGGGCAGCCAGCAGGCATCGGTGTACACCTCGTCCATCGATGCGCTCGGCCGCGGCTCCGTTCCGAACGCCCTCATCACGCAGGTGCCGCTCGTGACGGCTCCGGACGCCACGATCGACGGGGTGCACGTGCCCCTGACCGATCCGGCGGTCGATACGGCGACACCCCCCTCCCTGACCGACGGACTACCGACCCCCACGACACACTGAGACCATGACGACGAGAAGCACCCGCAGCCCCCGTCGCCGAACCGTCGTCGCCCTCGCCGTCGTCCTCGCCGTCCTCCTCGTCTTCGTCGTCCGCCTCGTGGACATCCAGGTCGTCAGCGCTCGTGAGCACGTGGACGACTCGCTCGCAATGGGCATCGGCGCGTCCACGACGCTCTACGGCACGCGAGGCTCGATCGTCGACACCAACGGCCAGACCCTCGCCGGCAGCATCCTGCAGTACGACGCGGAGCTCGACCCGAGCAACGTCGGACCGATCACCCGCACCGGCGCCGACGGGGAGAAGGTCGAGGTGGACTGGCCGACGGTCGCCGCCCAGATCGGGGCCATCACCGGCCAGAGCGCCGAAGACGTGCAGAAGATCGTCGCGGACGCGCTCGAGGCGAACCCGGACAGCCAGTACGCGGAGCTGATCAAGGGACTGTCGACCGAGAAGTACCGTGCGCTGGCCGACCTCGGCATCCCGTTCCTGCACATGAAGCAGCATCCGGCACGCACCTATCCCGATGGTGCCGTGGCCGGGAACCTGGTGGGCTTCGTCGGAGCGGACGGGCAGCCGCTGGAAGGACTGGAGAGCGCGCAGGACTCGTGCCTGGCGGCGACCGACGGCACACGCTCGTACCATCGGGGCAAGGACGGGGTCGTCATCCCGGGCACGGAGCGGCTCACCCCCGCCGTCGACGGCGGCACGCTGGAGCTCACGATCGACCGGGACCTGCAGTGGTACCTGCAGCAGCTCATCGCCGAGCAGACCCAGAACCAGGGGGCCCAGCACGGGCAGATCATGGTCGTCGAGGCGAAGACCGGCAAGATCCGGGCGGCCGCCGAGTACCCCACGGTCGACCCCAACAACGTCTCCGCCTCCGCCGACGGCGATCGCAGCAGCAGGATCTTCCGCGGCACGTTCGAACCGGGCTCGACCTTCAAGGGCCTCACCGCCGCGATGGTCGTCGATTCCGGCGCGGCGGGCGCCACGAGCACGGTCGTCGCCTCGGGACGCGAGACCTTCCCCAACGGCGCACGCGTCGCCGATGCCATCGGGCACGGTGCGACCACCTACACCCTGGCCGGGGTGCTCATTGACTCCTCGAACGTCGGCATCTCGAAGTTCGCCGAGATGGTGCCGGCGGAGACGCGGTACGACTACCTGCAGCGGTTCGGGATCGGTGAGGTGAGCGGCGTCGGCTTCCCCGGCGAGGCGACCGGCATCCTGCGTCCCGTCTCCGAGTGGGACAACCAGACCTTCTACAACACCGCGTTCGGGCAGGGCGTAGCCACGACGCTGCCGCAGCTGGTCGGGGCCTACCAGGCCATCGCGAACGACGGCACGAAGATCCCGCTCTCGCTCATCGAATCCTGCACGCGCGCCGACGGGACGGTGGAGACCACCGACACCGGGGAGCCCACCCAGGTGGTCAGTGCGGAAAGCGCCGAGCAGGTCCAGCAGATGCTCGAGAACGTGTTCGTCCAGGGCGGTCTGTCCAAGGCCGTGGCGATCGACGGCTACCGCCTCGGCGGCAAGACGGGCACCGGCGAGGTCGCCGAGAACGGGCGGTACAAGAGCGGCGTGTACTTCACGACCCTCATCGGATTCGCGCCCGCGGACGACCCGGAGTACGTCGTGGCGGTCACCCTCGATCAGCCCACTGGGGTAAGGTCGTCTGCGGCCAACGCGGCGGGATTCCAGCAGGCGATGACCCAGGTTCTGAAGACGTTCCGGGTCATGCCCTCCGACTCGCAGCCCGTGCTGCTGCCGAAGACCGGCTGAGCCACCGCGCGCCCGCACCAGACATGATCGCACTCACTCTCTCCCACATCACCAGCGTGCTCGGCGGCACCCTACGTCTCGCCGGCACGGACACCCCCGAGACCGTCGTCGACGGCACCGTGGACACCGACTCCCGCGAGATCGGCCCCGGCGGCATCTTCGTCGCCAAGCCCGGTGAGACGACCGACGGGCACGTGTTCGTCGGCGCCGCCGTGGCGGCCGGCGCCGCCCTCGCCATCGTGGAACGACCGGTCGACGCGGACGTCTCGCAGATCGTCGTCCCGGATGCCGTCACCGCCCTCGCCGACCTCGCCCGAGAGGTCGTCGCGATCGTGCGTGCCGAGGAGGATCTCCGCATCGTCGGGATCACGGGCTCCAACGGCAAGACGACGACCAAGAACATGCTCGCCCGGATCCTCGAGTCGCAGGGCGAGACCGTCGCCCCGCGCGCCTCCTTCAACAACGAGGTGGGCGCGCCCCTGACGATGCTGCGGGTACGGCGCTCCACGCGCTTCCTGGTCAGCGAGTTCGGTGCGAGCGGCCCCGGCGAGATCGCGCGGCTGGCGGGACTCGTCGAACCCGACATCGCCGTCGTCCTGATGGTGGGGATGGCGCACGCCGGCGGCTTCGGCGGCATCGAGGCGACCTTCCACGCGAAGTCGGAACTCGTGCGCGCACTGCGGACGGGAGGGCTGGCCGTGCTGAACGCGGACGATCCCCGCGTCCGGGACATGGCCCCGATCGCGGCCGAGCGCTCCGGGACGGTGCGCTGGTTCGGACAGACGCCCGAGGCGGATGTGCGTGCCGAAGGCATCGAGGTCACCGCATCCGGCACCCGCTTCACCCTCACCGCCGATGGGCAGACCCTCCCGGTCACGCTCCATGTGCTGGGCGCGCACCACGTCATGAACGCCCTCGCGGCCGTCGCCGCGGCGACCGCCCTCGGCGTGACGGTGGCGGACTGCGTCGCCGGGCTGGAATCCCTCGAGCTGGCTGAGCGCTGGCGGATGCAGCCGCTCGGGTCCGAGCGGGTGCGCATCATCAACGACGCCTACAACGCGAGTCCGGACTCCATGACGGCGGCTCTGCGCACCCTCGCGCAGATGACCGCCCCGGGGGAGCGCATGGTGGCGGTGCTCGGCGCCATGAGCGAGCTGGGGGAGTACGCCGGCGAGGAGCACGACCGCATCGGCGAGCTCGCCGTGCGCCTGCGGATCCCGCGCATCGTCGTGATCGGTGCGGAGGCGCGCAGGATGTTCATCTCGGCCATCTCCGAAGGATCCTGGAGCGACGAAGCGGTGTTCTTCCCCGACGCGGACCAGGCGTACGACTACCTGATGACCGAACTCCGCGACGGTGACCGCGTGCTCGTGAAATCCTCCAATTCCGCGGGCCTCAGGTTCCTCGGCGACCGTCTGGGAGAATCGTTCTCGTGAGATCCCTCCTGACAGCCGCGGCGATCTCGCTGGCGTTCACCCTGTTCCTCACCCCGGTCATCCTGCGGCTGTTCCGCAAGTGGGGCTGGGGGCAGGTCATCCGCACCCCCGAGAACGAGCACAACCCGAGCCACAGCGCCAAGCGCGGCACCCCCACCATGGGCGGGACGATCTTCATCGTCGGAACCCTGGTCGGCTACTTCATCGGCACGTATGCCGGCGGCAATCCGCCCACGATCTCCGGCCTGCTGGTGATCTGGATGATGGTCGGCTTCGGCATCGTCGGGTTCATCGACGACTACATGAAGGTGCGCCGGCAGAACAGCCTCGGTCTGAGCGGGTGGCGGAAGGTCCTCGGTCAGGTCCTCGTCGTCGTCCCCTTCGGCATCCTGGCGCTGAACTTCCCGAATGCCGACGGGCAGACCCCCGCGAGCCCCTACATCTCGCTGTTCCGGGACATCCCCGTGCTGTCCTTCATGGCCCTGGGCGTCGTCATCGGCTGGATCCTCTACCTGGCCTGGATCGCCTTCATCGGGGTCGCCTCGTCGAACTCGGTCAACGTCGCGGACGGTCTCGACGGTCTCGCCGCCGGCTCGGCCATCTTCGTCACCAGCGCGCTGGCCCTCATCTCCTTCTGGCAGTTCAAGCAGCCCTGCGACATGGAGGCCATCGAGCGGGGGCTCCAGGACGCCTGTTACCAGACCCGCGATCCGTTCGACCTCGCCATCATCGCCGCCGCGTTCATCGGCGCGCTCGTGGGCTTCCTCTGGTGGAACGCGCCGAAGGCGCAGGTGTTCATGGGCGACGTCGGGTCGATGTCCATCGGCGGCGTCATCGCCGCGATGGCGATCCTGACGCGAACCGAGCTGCTGCTCGCCCTCATCGCCGGTGTCTACGTGCTCGCCTCGGGATCGGTCATCCTGCAGCGGGGGTACTTCAAGCTGACCCGCGGCAAACGGCTCTTCCTGATGAGTCCACTCCACCACCACCTGGAGATGCGCGGGTGGCCGGAGATCACGATCGTGGTGCGGATGTGGATCATCGCGGGTCTTCTCGCCCTGGCCGGTGTCGGCCTCTTCTACGTGGAATGGCTCGTACGCTCATGAACTCCGCACGACTGGATCCGCTGACCAGCTGGAACGCCGACTGGTCGGGACTCAGGGTCGCCGTGCTGGGGCTGTCGGTCACCGGGTTCTCGGTCGCGGACACGCTCGCCGAACTGGGCGCCGACGTACTCGTGCTCACCGAGCGAGCAGACGAGGAGTATGCGCGGCTCCTGCCCGTGATCGGCGCCCGGCTGTGGACCGGATCGCTCGACGAGGTCCCCGCCGAACTCGTCGACCATCGCCCCGAGGTCATCGTCGCGTCTCCCGGCTTCGCGCCGGCGCACCCCGTGATCGCGTGGGCGCAGCGCGAGGGGATCCCGCTCTGGGGCGACATCGAGCTCGCCTGGCGGGTGCGCGACAAGGTGCTGCGCCCGGACGGCACCCCCGCGGACTGGGTGATGATCACCGGCACGAACGGCAAGACCACCACCACGTCCCTCACGGCGACCATGCTCGCCGCCGGCGGGCTGCGCGCGGCCCCCTGCGGGAACATCGGGGTGCCGGTGCTGGATGCGGTGCGCGACCCGGCCGGGTTCGACGTCCTGGTCGTCGAGGTCTCGAGCCACCAGCTGTGGTACCTGTCGCTGCAGAACGGCCCGGAGCCCCTCTCGCCGTACGCCAGCGTCTGCCTGAACCTCGCCGACGACCACCTGGAATGGCACGGTTCGGCCGCCGGATACCGTGACGCGAAGGCGTTCGTCTACCAGAACACCCGCATCGCGTGCGTGTACAACAAGGCGGACGCGGCGACCCGCCTCATGGTCGAGGAGGCGGAGGTCGTCGAGGGCGCCCGTGCCATCGGATTCGATCTCGGCGTTCCCGGCCCGAGCGACCTCGGGGTCGTCGACGGCATCCTCGTGGACCGCGCCTTCCTCGAGGAGCGCCGCTCGAGCGCACTGGAGATCATCACCGTCGACGAACTGTCCGGATACGGGCTCGCCGCACCGCACGTCGTGGCGAACATCCTCGCCGCCTCGGCACTGGCGCGGTCCCTCGGCGTGTCACCGGCCGACATCCGCACGGCACTGGGCACCTTCCGGCTGGACCCGCACCGCATCGAAGTCGTGGCCACGGCGGCAGGGGTGACCTGGGTGGACGACTCCAAGGCGACGAACCCGCACGCGGCGGACTCCTCGCTGGCCGCCTACCCTGGCGCCGTCTGGATCGTCGGCGGGCTCCTCAAGGGCGTCGACATCAGCGCGCTGGTGGCGGGCCGCGGTCGCAGGTCGAAGGCGGCCATCGTGATCGGGGCCGACCGGTCCGCGATCCTCGCCGCGTTCTCGCGACACGCGCCGGAGGTGCCTCTGTTCGAGGTGGACCCCGCGCAGACTGAAGACGTCATGGCGCAGGTGGTCGAGGTGGCGTCGCAGGTGGCCAGTGACGGGGATGTCGTCCTCCTCGCTCCCGCCGCAGCATCCTTCGACCAGTTCGCGTCCTATTCCGACCGGGGCCGGCTCTTCGCCGAGGCCGTACGGAACAGAATCGAAAGGGATGCGGGTGGTCGAGACGACGCAACCGGTCCCGCCGGGGCCTGAGCCCGCCCCTCGCCGCGGCCTGGCCGCACGCATCTCCCTCGGCCGGGTGTTCGCCCCGGTGCCGAGCGAGTTCCTGCTGATCGCCTCGACCGCGCTGCTGCTGACCGGGTTCGGGCTGGTCATGATCCTCTCCGCGACTTCGGCGACGTCCGACAGTGCGGGCGGCGGGCCGTACGAGGCGGTGCTGAAGCAGGGGGTGTTCGCCGTCGTCGGCATCCCGCTGATGTTCGTCGCCTCCCGGATGCCGCTGTCGTTCTGGAAGCGGGCGGCGTGGCCCGCGCTCATCCTCGCGACGCTCTTCCAGTTGCTCGTGTTCACCCCGCTCGGTATCAGCGCGAACGGCAACCGGAACTGGATCTCGATCGCCGGAGTCCAAGCGCAGCCGGCGGAGTTCCTGAAGATCACCCTGGCGATCTGGCTCGGCTTCATCCTGTTCCGCAAGCGCACCCTGCTCGCGGACTGGCGGCACGTGTTCATCCCCGCCGTGCCGGTCGCGGTCGCCGTCATCGCGACGGTGCTGGCCGGCGAGGACCTCGGTACCGTGATGATCCTCGTGCTCATCCTGCTCTCGGCGCTGTTCTTCTCCGGTGTGAAGCTGCGGGTCTTCGTCCTCCCGGTGATCCTCGCCGTGGTGGCGGTCGCGTACTTCGCCATCAGCAGCCCCGACCGCATGCGGCGATTCCTGAGTTTCCTCAACGAGGACTGCCTGGCCGACTACTACGGGGACTGCTTCCAGCCTCTGCACGGCATCTGGGGGCTCGCCGGGGGTGGCGTGTTCGGGCTGGGTCTCGGCAACTCGAAGGAGAAGTACTGGCTGCCCGCCGCCGCCAACGACTACATCTTCGCCATCATCGGCGAGGACCTCGGCCTCATCGGCTGCATCGTGGTGCTCCTGCTGTTCGCGCTGTTCGCCGTCGGGGCGTTCCACATCGTGCGCAAGACCGACGATCCGTTCGTGCGGATCACGGCGGGCGCCATCACCGTCTGGATCGTCGGACAGGCGCTGATGAACATCGGCGTCGTGCTGCGCCTCCTCCCGGTCTTCGGCGTTCCGCTCCCGTTCATGTCGCAGGGCGGTACCTCGCTCGTGTCGGTGCTCCTCGCCTGCGGCGTGCTGCTCTCGTTCGCCCGCACCCTCCCCGTGCGCGCGCCGGCGTCGGCGGTCGTACAGCCGGTACGTGGCAGAATCTCCCGGTGACGACCTACCTTCTCGCCGGCGGGGGAACCGCCGGCCATGTGAACCCCCTGCTCGCCGTGGCGGATGCCCTCCGCGAACGCGAGCCCGACGCCCAGGTGCTCGTGCTCGGCACCCGTGAGGGCCTGGAGGCGCGGCTCGTCCCCGCGCGCGGGTACGAGCTGCTCTTCGTCGACAAGGTCCCCTTCCCGCGGCGTCCGAACCGGAGCGCACTGCTGTTCCCCGCGCGGTGGCGACGGGCGATCGCGCAGGTCCGCGGCCACATCCGCTCCCGTGGTGTCGACGTGGTCGTGGGATTCGGGGGGTACGCCTCGGCTCCCGCCTACGTCGCGGCCCGTCGTGCCGGCGTGCCGTACGTGGTGCACGAGGCCAACGCGAAGCCCGGTCTCGCGAACGTGCTGGGCGCGCGGGGCGCGGCCGCGGTGGGGGTGGCCTTCGCCGGCACGCCGCTGCGCGGCGGCGAGGTCGTGGGGATGCCGCTGCGGCGCGAGATCGTGGAACTGGACCGGGCGGGGAAGCGGGCCGAGGCGGCGGACGCGTTCGGCCTGGATGCCGAGCGGCCGACGCTGCTGGTGTTCGGCGGCTCCCTCGGCGCCCTGCGGCTGAACGAGGCGTTCGCCGGCGCGTGGCAGGACGTGCTGGATGCCGGTTGGCAGCTCCTGCACATCACGGGGGAGCGGTCCGAGCTCCCCGATCCGGGCGTACCCGGGTACGCGATGCGGCGCTACGTGGACCGGATGGACCTCGCCTTCGCCCTCGCGGACGTGATCGTGTCGCGCTCGGGCGCCGCCACGGTCAGCGAGATCAGCGCGCTCGGGATCCCCGCGGTCTACGTCCCGTACGCGGTGGGAAACGGCGAGCAGCGCCTGAACGCCGCATCCGCCGTCGAAGCGGGGGCCGCGATCATCGTGCCCGACGCCGAGTGCACGCCCGACCGCATCCGATCGGAGATCGTGCCGCTGCTCGCCGATCACGACCGGCTCGAGCGCATGCGCGGCGCCGCCGCATCCGTCGGCACGCGTCACGGGTCGGAGAACGTCGTGGCTCACATCGACCGGGCCCTCGCCCGCTCCCGCTGACCCGTGGCGCTCTTCCCGCCCCTTCTTCCCGCGAGACTGCATACTCAGCACGAGACGGAGCGTGCCACGCGCTGTCTCGTGGTTTGCGTGCAGTCTCGCGGGAAGGGGCGGTCCCTGGTGCGGCGCGACGGGCGCGCCCTGAGCGCGCAGTCAGGCACGCGAACCTAGACTTGCAGGGTCATGATCAGACCCGACCTGAGCCTTCCCCTGCCCACCTCGATCGAGGCCGCGCACTTCATCGGCATCGGCGGATCCGGCATGTCCGGGCTCGCCCGGATGTTCCTCGCCCGCGGCATCCGCGTCTCCGGCTCGGACCGCTCCGACAGCCAGGCCCTGCGCGACCTCGCCGCCGCGGGCGCCGACGTGCACGTCGGGCACGACGCGGCGCACCTCGGGGATGCGGACACGGTCATCCACACCGGCGCGATCTGGCCGGAGAACCCCGAGTTCGTCACGGCCAAAGAGCGCGGACTCTCCGTCATCCACCGGTCGCAGGCGCTGCACTGGCTCATCGGCTCCCGGCGCCTGGTCTCGGTCGCGGGTGCGCACGGCAAGACCACCTCGACGGGCATGCTCGTCACGGCCTTGCAGGAGCTCGGCGCGGACCCGAACTTCGTCAACGGGGGAGTGATCGCCCAGCTCGGCATCTCCAGCGGCACCGGCGCGGACGAGCTCTTCGTGATCGAGGCCGACGAGTCCGACGGTACGTTCCTGCTCTACGACACCTCGATCGCGCTCATCACGAACGTCGACCCCGACCACCTCGACCACTGGGGCTCGCGGGAGGCGTTCTTCGACGGCTTCGCGCGGTTCGCGGATGCGGCACGTGAAGCGGTCGTGATCTCGGCGGATGATGCCGGCGCGCGCGAGGTCTCGGCGCGTCTGACGCATCCGAACGTGCTCACCTTCGGTCTCGACCCGGCCGCGGACGTGCGGATCACCGACGTCACGACCGACGGACCCGCCGCGTTCACCGTCTCCCGGGACGGGCGGAGCGCTCGCGTGCAGCTCGCCGTCCCCGGTGCGCACAATGCCGTCAACGCCGCGGGCGCGGTCGCCGTGCTCACCACCCTCGGGTACGACCTGGCGGATGCGGCGCGTGCCGTCGAGGCCTTCTCCGGCACCGTGCGGCGGTTCGAACTGCACGGGACGCAGCGCGGCGTGCGCGTGTACGACGACTACGCGCACCACCCCACGGAGGTGGCCGCAGCCCTCTCCGCCGCCCGCACCGTGCTGGGGGACGGGCGTCTCATCGCCGTGCACCAGCCGCACACCTACTCGCGCACGCAGCTCATGTCCGCCGAGTTCGCCCGGGTGCTGGAGGAGCTGGCCGACGAGACGGTCGTCCTCGACGTCTACGGTGCCCGGGAGGATCCGGTTCCCGGGGTCACCGGAGCACTGGTCAGCGAGGCGTTCGGGGACCCCGAGCGCGTCCGATTCGTCGCGGACTGGCAGGATGCCGCGGACTACACCGCATCCATCGCGCGGGAGGGAGACTTCGTCGTCACCCTCGGATGCGGGGACGTCTACCGCATCATCCCTCAGATCCTCGCCTCGCTCGGCGCGTCCGCCCCGGCCGGGAGCCGCTGAGCCGATGCGTCGCCCCTCGCCGCTGCCGACTCCCGCGGGGGCGTCGTCCTCGCGCGGCCGCGACGAGCCCATCCGGCCGCGCCGGGACGACACGCACGACGCGCCGTCGGCGGCCCCGTCGCCCGAGGGTGCGGAGCCGGACCCGCAGGACCAGGACGCGCAGGAGACGGCGCCGATCGTGCCGCTCCTCCTCCCGCTCCCGGTCCGTCCGGTGACCCCCGACGAGGCGGCGCCGGTGGCGGACCCGAAGCGCCCGGACGACGCTGCCGCGACGGCCGACCCCGCGGCGGAGACGGGACCGGTCCGGATGCGGGACGTCTGGCGCGCCGGGCGGGCACGACGCCGCGCGCTGCGCGCCGAGGTCCGCCGGTTCACCGTGCGTCAGCGGCGCCGGCGGATGGTGTGGCTGGGTGTCGCGGTGTCCCTGGTGCTCCTGACGGTCGCGACGGTCGGCGCGGCCTACAGCCCGCTGTTCGCCGTGCAGCGGATCCAGGTGGTGGGCAATCAGCAGCTCGGCGCGGATGAGGTGGCGGCGGCCCTCGAGGGGCAGGTCGGCACGCCGCTCGCCGCGATCGACGAGTCCGCCGTCAAGGCGGCGCTCGTGCAGTTCCCGCTGGTCGAGTCCTACACGCTGGAAGCGCGGCCGCCGCACGACCTGATCGTCCGGATCGTGGAGCGCACGCCCATCGGCGTGCTGTCGTCCGCATCCGGGTACACGCTCGTGGATGCGGCCGGCGTCGCCCTCGCGACCACCCCCGATGCCCCCGAGGGTCACCCCCTCCTGGACGTCACGGGCGGCACGGGCTCGCGCGCCTTCGAAGCGGCGGGGACCGTGATGCGCGCGCTGCCGCCGGGGTTGCGCGGCCAGGTGACCGCCGTCACCGCATCGACGGCCGACGATGTGACGCTCACCATGGGCGCGACGAACACGCGGGTGGTGTGGGGGAGCGCGGAGGAGTCGTCGCTCAAGGCCCTGCTCCTGGAGAAGATCATGGTCACGCGGCCGCCGGACGGTGTCGCGGTGTACGACGTGTCCTCGTCCGAGGCGGTCGTCGTCCGCTGACCGGCACGCGTAGGCCGCTCTTCCGAGCGATCGCGATCGCCGTTCCGCGGGCGCCGGGGAGCCCGCGAATGCGGCGCGCCCGGGAAACCGAATCCGGGGGATTGTGCGACACGCCCACGATGCGCGGGGTGTGCCTGCTGCATCCGCATACCTTCATGACAGGAATGAGATACCGGGCAATTCTTTAAACTTCTAGCTGAGGTTTAAGGTTCAGGCCCGGCCGGGACATGGGTTCGGGACGAGACGGAGGCCGGCATGAGCCAGAACCAGAACTACCTTGCAGTGATCAAGGTCGTCGGAGTGGGCGGTGGCGGTGTCAACGCCGTCAACCGCATGATCGAGCTCGGGCTGCGCGGGGTGGAGTTCATCGCGGTGAACACCGACGCGCAGGCGCTGCTCATGAGCGACGCCGACGTCAAACTCGACGTGGGCCGCGAGCTCACCCGCGGGCTCGGCGCAGGTGCCGATCCCGAGGTCGGGCGACGCGCTGCCGAGGACCACGCGGAGGAGATCGAGGAGGCGCTCGCGGGCGCCGACATGGTCTTCGTGACCGCCGGAGAGGGTGGCGGGACGGGGACCGGTGGTGCGCCGGTCGTCGCGCGCATCGCCAAGTCCATCGGCGCCCTCACGATCGGTGTGGTCACCAAGCCCTTCTCCTTCGAGGGGCGCCGTCGGCAGAGCCAGGCCGAAGCCGGCGTGACGAAGCTGAAGGAAGAAGTCGACACGCTGATCGTCGTGCCGAACGACCGGCTGCTGGAGATCAGCGACCGCGGCATCTCGATGATCGAGGCGTTCGCGACGGCCGACCAGGTGCTGCTCGCCGGTGTGCAGGGCATCACCGACCTCATCACGACCCCCGGCCTGATCAACCTCGACTTCGCGGATGTGAAGTCCGTCATGCAGGGCGCCGGCTCGGCGCTCATGGGCATCGGCTCCGCGCGCGGAGCCGACCGGGCCATCAAGGCCGCGGAGCTCGCCGTCGAATCGCCCCTGCTGGAAGCGTCGATCGAAGGCGCGCACGGCGTGCTGCTGTCGATCCAGGGCGGATCGAACCTCGGCATCTTCGAGATCAACGACGCCGCACAGCTGGTGAAGGAGGCCGCGCACCCGGAGGCCAACATCATCTTCGGAACCGTGATCGACGACACGCTGGGCGACGAGGTGCGGGTGACCGTCATCGCCGCCGGCTTCGACAGCGGCGAGCCGAGCCCCCGTCTGGAGCCGGTGCTCGCTGCCCGTCCCGCGGTCAACCCGCTCACGAGCCCCGCGCCGGTCGTGCCCGTGGCGGAGCGGCCCGCGCCCCCCGTCCCGGTCGAGGAGCCGGTGGCCGTGCCGGTCTCGGTCGGCGCGACGGAGCCGTCGTCCTACGACTCGGCCTTCGGCGACGACGACCTCGACATCCCGGACTTCCTCAAGTAGGACGTCCGGCTCGACTGGGCGGGTCCGCGTGCTTCGCGCCGCGGACCCGCCCGCACCATATTCCCCACCCGCCCGACGGAGGACACGTGCAGGACCAGCTCGCCCGGCGACTCGCCGAGATCGACGACCGGATCGCCGCAGCCGCGCGCGATGCCGGACGGGACCCGGCGGAGCTGACGCGCATCGTCGTCACGAAGTTCCACCCGGCGTCCCTGGTGGAGGAGCTGTATGCGCTGGGCGTGCGCGACGTCGGCGAGAACCGGCAGCAGGAGATGACGGCGAAGACGGCGGAGACCGCCGCGCTCGTCGATCTGCGCTGGCACTTCATCGGCCAGGCACAGACGAACAAGGCCCGCGCCGTGCGCGCTGCGGCATCCGTCGTCCACACGGTCGACCGGGCACGCCTCGCGGACGCGCTCGACCGCGCCGCGGAGCCCGGGCAGGACGTGCTCGACGTGCTCGTCCAGGTCAACATGACCGACGACCCCGAGCGCGGCGGCGTCGCCCCCGATGGGCTCGTCGCCCTCGCCGAGCACGTCAGCGGATGCTCGACGCTGAAGCTGCGCGGATTGATGGCCGTCGCGCCGCTCGACGAGGAACCCGCGCGGGCCTTCGCGCGCCTCCACGGATACGCCGAACGAGTGCGCGCCGTAGCCCCCGAGGCGCGCTGGATCTCTGCCGGGATGACGGGGGATTTCACCGAGGCGATCCAGGCGGGTGCGACACACCTGCGGATCGGCTCGGCAATAACGGGCCCGCGCCCTCTGCGCGGATAGCCTCGAACTGACGAGCAAACGGAGGATGCGATGTCGAACCCGCTGAAGAAGACCATGGTGTACCTGGGCCTCGCCGACGAGGAAGAGGTGTACGAGGAGGAAGCGCCCACCCGCGCGACCCGCAAGAGCGAGCAGCAGCAGCAGGCCGTGGAGAAGGTCGCCGCGCCCGTGACGCCGCTGCACCGTCCCGCCGTGGTGCGCCAGCCTGCCGTCGGCGCCGTG